>NZ_AKJC01000324.1 GCF_000282535.1 Pseudomonas sp. GM84
AAGCCGGCTCCCACAAGGATCCCGCAGCCCTGGAGATCGGTGTGGGAGCCGGCTTGCCGGCGATGAGGCCAGTACAGGCACAAGAATTCATCGGCCCAGATAAACCTCGACCACCCGCTCATCCGCCTGCACCTGCTCCAGCGACCCCTCCGCCAGCACACTGCCCTGGTGCAGCACGGTCACATGGTCGGCGATGCTGCCGACGAACCCCATGTCATGCTCCACCACCATCAGCGAGTGCTTGCCGGCCAGCCCCTTGAACAGCTCGGCGGTGAATTCGGTCTCGGCATCGGTCATGCCCGCCACCGGCTCGTCGAGCAACAGCAATTGCGGTTCCTGCACCAGCAGCATGCCGATCTCCAGGAACTGCTTCTGCCCGTGGGACAGCAGGCCGGCCTGGCGTTGGGCCAGGGGCAGCAGGCGCAGCGTGGTCAACACCTGCTCGATGCGCGCGCGTTGCTCGCCGTTCAAGCGCGCGGCCAGGCTGGCCCACACCGACTTGTCGGTCTTCAGGGCCAGCTCAAGGTTCTCGAATACCGTCAGCGCTTCGAACACCGTGGGCTTCTGGAACTTGCGACCGATGCCGGCCTGGGCGATCTGGAATTCGCTCATGCGGGTCAGGTCGAGGGTGTCGCCAAAATACGCGCTGCCCGTGTCGGGACGGGTCTTGCCGGTGATCACGTCCATCATCGTGGTCTTGCCGGCGCCGTTCGGGCCGATGATGCAGCGCAGTTCGCCGACACCGATGTACAGGTTCAGCGCGTTGAGCGCCTTGAAGCCATCGAAGCTGACGCTGATGCCCTCAAGGCTCAGCACCGTGCCATGGCGCGTGTCCAGGCCTGCCGCGCGGCGGCTGCCCAGGCCAATGGCATCGCGGCCGGCGCCCAGGTGATCGAAGACCGGTTCGAGCATGAACTCGGGGTGCACAGGGGGGACGCCTCTCATGGCTGGCTCCTTTTCTTCAGCAGGCCGACCACGCCTTTGGGCAGGTACAGGGTGACGAGGATGAACAGTGCGCCGAGGAAGAACAGCCAGAACTCCGGGAAGGCCACCGTGAACCAGCTCTTCATGCCGTTGACCAGGCCGGCGCCGAGCAGCGGGCCGATCAGCGTGCCGCGACCGCCCAGGGCCACCCACACGGCGGCTTCGATGGAGTTGGTCGGCGACATCTCGCTGGGGTTGATGATGCCCACCTGCGGCACATACAGCGCACCGGCCAGGCCGCACAGCACGGCGCTGAGCACCCACACCAGCAGCTTGAAACCACGCGGATCGTAGCCGCAGAACATCAGGCGGTTCTCGGCATCGCGCACGGCGGTGAGCAGGCGGCCGAACTTGCTCTGGGTCAGCCGCCAGCACAGGTACAGGCTGGCCAGCAGCAAGCCTACCGTGAGCAGGAACAGCACCGCCCGTGTGCCCTGGGCGGCAATGTCGAAGCCGAGGATGGTGCGGAAACTGGTGAAGCCGTTGTTGCCGCCAAAGCCCGTTTCATTGCGAAAGAACAAGAGCATGCCGGCGAAGGTCAGGGCCTGGGTCATGATCGAGAAGTACACGCCCTTGATCCGCGAGCGGAAGGCGAAGAAGCCGAACACCAGCGCCAGCAAACCCGGCGCCAGCACCACCAGGCACAGGGCCCAGGCAAAGTGCTGGGTACCGGCCCAGTACCAGGGCAGTTCGCTCCACGACAGGAAGGTCATGAACCCTGGCAACCCATCGCCGGCCGCCTGGCGCATCAGGTACATGCCCATGGCGTAGCCACCGAGGGCGAAGAACAGGCCGTGGCCAAGCGACAACAGCCCGGCATACCCCCAGACCAGGTCCAGGGCCAGGGCGACGATGGCGTAGCAGAGGATCTTGCCGACCAGCGTCAAGGTGTAGGCCGACACCTGCAGCGCATGGCCTGCCGGCAATAGCGACAGCAGCGCCAGGGCCAGCAACAGCAGGGCGGCGACAGCGGCGATGGCCAGCGTCACGCGCGGGCCGGCTTTTTGTGAAGCGGTGACAAGCAGTGGCTGGTTCATCAGTCGATTACCCGTCCCTTGAGGGCGAACAGGCCTTGCGGGCGCTTCTGGATGAACAGAATGATCAACGCAAGGATGAGGATCTTGCCAAGCACGGCGCCGATCTGCGGCTCCAGCAGCTTGTTGGCGATGCCCAGGCCAAAGGCCGCCCAGAGGCTGCCGGCCAGTTGCCCGACGCCGCCGAGCACCACCACCAGGAACGAATCGATGATGTAGCTCTGGCCCAGGTCCGGGCCGACGTTGCCGACCTGGCTGAGGGCCACGCCGCCTAGCCCGGCGATACCCGAACCGAGGCCGAAGGCGAGCATGTCGACGCGCCCGGTGGGCACGCCGCAGCAGGCCGCCATGTTGCGGTTCTGGGTGACCGCGCGCACGTTCAGGCCCAGCCGCGTGCGGTTGAGCAGCAGCCAGGTGAGCAGCACCACGGCCAGGGCGAAGCCGATGATCACCAGGCGGTTGTACGGCAGCACCAGGTTGGGCAGCAGTTGGATACCGCCGGACAGCCAGGCCGGGTTGCTGACCTCGACGTTCTGCGCGCCGAACAGCAGGCGGATGGCCTGGATCAGGATCAGGCTGATGCCCCAGGTCGCCAGCAGGGTTTCCAGCGGGCGGCCATAGAGGTGGCGGATCACCGTGCGCTCCAGCGCCATGCCGACCCCGGCGCTGACGGCGAATGCCACCGGCAGGGCGATCAGCGGGTAGAACTCGATGGCGCCCGGCGCGTAGCGCTGCAGCAGGACCTGGACCATGTAGGTGCTGTAGGCACCGAGCATGAGCATCTCGCCATGGGCCATGTTGATCACCCCGAGCAGGCCGAAGGTGATGGCCAGGCCCAATGCCGCCAGTAGCAGGATCGACCCCAGCGACAAGCCGCTGAAGGCCTGTCCGAGCAGCTCGCCGAACAGCAGTTTGCGCTTGACCTGGGCCAGGCTGGTTTCGGCGGCGGTGCGTACTGCGGCGTCGGTTTCGGCGCTGGGTTGCAGCAGCGCTTCCAGGCGGGTGCGGGCCAGCGGGTCGCCGGTTTCGCCGAGCAGGCGCACGGCGGCCAGGCGTACCGAGGGTTCGCTGGCGCCCAGCTGCAGGTTGGCCAGGGCCAGGCCGAGGGCGGCCTGCACGGCGGCGTCCGGCTCGCTGGCGAAACGGCGGTCGAGGAATGCCATCTGCGCGGGCTGCGCGCTTTTTTGCAGGTGCTGGGCGGCGGCAAGGCGCAGGTCGCGGTTGTCACCGAGCAATTGATGGCTGGCCAGGGCGTTGTCGATCAGGCCGCGCAGGCGGTTGTTCAGGCGAAGCTTGCGGGTGTCGCCTTCGGCGATGCGGCCCTGGCGTAGGTTCTCCAGCAGAGGCAGGCGCGCAGCGTCGGGTTGGGCCGCCCAGCTTTCGAGCAGGCGGGCTTGCTCGGCGGGCTTGGCGGTGAGGAAGAATTCGCCTTCGCTGGCTTGGGTTGCCAGGGGCATTAGCAGGAGGAGGGTGAGCAGGAATCTGAGCATGCGGGCAATCCTGGAAAATCGGCGGTGGATTCTTCGCGGGACAAGCCCGCTCCCACAGGTAACTCACAGGTCCCGAGGACAGTGGTGTTTCTGTGGGAGCGGGCTTGCCCCGCGAATGGGGCGCGCAGCGGCCCCAATGCACTCAGTTACCTTTCACCGCGAAATCGGGCCGCTTGTCATTCCCCGGAATGAACGGGCTCCAAGGCTGCGCCCGCAGCGGCTGCTCGGTCTCCCACACCACGCTGAACTGCCCGTCATCCTGGATCTCGCCGATCATCACCGGCTTGTGCAGGTGGTGGTTGGTCTTGTCCATGGTCAGGGTAAAGCCGGACGGTGCCTTGAAACTCTGCCCGGCCAGCGCCTCGCGGACCTTGTCGACATCGGTGGACTTGGCTTTCTCCGCCGCCTGCGCCCACATGTGGATGCCCACATAGGTGGCCTCCATCGGGTCGTTGGTCACCGCCTTGTCGGCGCCCGGCAGGCCCTTGGCCTTGGCGTATGCCTTCCAGTCGGCGACGAACTTCTGGTTGACCGGGTTATCCACCGATTCGAAGTAGTTCCACGCCGCCAGGTGGCCCACCAGCGGCTTGGTGTCGATGCCGCGCAGCTCCTCTTCACCCACCGAGAAGGCCACCACCGGCACGTCGGTGGCCTTCAGGCCCTGGTTGGCCAGCTCCTTGTAGAACGGCACGTTGGAGTCGCCGTTGACGGTGGAGATCACCGCGGTCTTGCCACCGGCGGAGAACTTCTTGATGTTGGCGACGATGGTCTGGTAATCGGCATGGCCGAACGGCGTGTACACCTCTTCGATGTCCTTGTCGGCCACGCCTTTGCTGTGCAGGAAGGCGCGCAGGATCTTGTTGGTGGTGCGCGGGTAGACGTAGTCGGTACCCAACAGGAAGAAGCGCTTGGCGCTGCCGCCGTCCTCGCTCATCAGGTATTCCACCGCCGGGATCGCCTGCTGGTTGGGCGCGGCGCCGGTGTAGAAGACGTTCGGCGACATCTCTTCACCTTCGTACTGCACCGGGTAGAACAGCAGGCCGTTGAGCTCTTCGAACACCGGCAGCACGGACTTGCGCGACACCGAGGTCCAGCAGCCGAACACCACCGCGACCTTGTCCTGGGTCAGCAACTGGCGGCTCTTCTCGGCGAACAGCGGCCAGTTGGAGGCTGGGTCGACCACCACCGGCTCCAGCAGCTTGCCGTTGACCCCGCCCTTGGCGTTGATCTCGTCGATGGTCATCAGCGCCATGTCCTTGAGCGAAGTCTCGGAGATCGCCATGGTCCCGGACAGCGAATGCAGGATGCCGACCTTGATGGTTTCGGCGGCCTGGATGCTCCAGCTCAGGCCCATCGCCGCGATCGATGCGCTGAGGGTAAAGGCCTTGATCAGACTGCGACGCTTCATGTGCTCTCTCCGCTGAGTTTTTTAGGGTGTTGGCCAGCGGGGAGGGGCGTTGCAAGGGGTGTGCCGAATGGCGAAAGGGGCGCAGTAGAGGGGTTGTGCGAGGTATTAGGGCGTTGGCGAGGGCCAGGTTGGTGCCTGGCAATCTGGGGTGCACAGGAATGGGGCCGCTGCGCAGCCCATCGCTGGCAAGCCAGCTCCCACAGGTACAGCGTTGCTCCCAAGAACAATGCAATCCCTGTGGGAGCCGGCTTGCCGGCGATCGGGCTGCAAAGCAGCCCCTTGCAGAATCAGCCGTTACGCACAGCCGTGCGCGGATGCCGCTTGCTGCGCACAAACTGATAGGTCACCGCCAGCAGCACGAACCAGATCGGCGTGACGACCAGTGCCGAGCGGGTGTCCGCCTCAAGGCTCAGCAACACCAGAATGAAGGCGAAGAACACCAGGCACACGTAGCACATGAATCGCCCGCCCGGCATCTTGTACTTCGAGGCCTGGTGCAGCGCCGCGCGGTGTTTGCGGTACTTCAGGTACGACAGCAGGATCAGCGTCCAGACGAACATGAACAGCACCGCCGACACCGTGGTGACCAGGGTGAACGCTTCGACCACGTTGGGCACCAGGTAGATCAATACCGCGCCGAGCAACAGGCAGGTGCAGGAGAAGAACAGGCCGTTGGCCGGCACCGCGCGGCGCGACAGTTTTTCGAACGCCTGCGGCGCATCGCCTTCCTGGGCCAGGCCGTAGAGCATGCGGCTGGTAGAGAACACGCCGCTGTTGGCCGACGAGGCCGCCGAGGTCAGCACCACGAAGTTGATGATGCTCGCCGCCGCCGGCAGGCCGGCCAGCACGAACAGTTCAACGAACGGGCTCTTGCCCGGCACCACGTCGCGCCAGGGGGTGACCGCCATGATCGCGATCAGTGCCAGCACATAGAACACGATGATCCGCACCGGGATCGAGTTGATTGCCCGTGGCAGGGTGCGCTCGGGGTTCTTCGCTTCGGCGGCGGTGGTGCCGACCAGCTCGATGCCGACGAAGGCGAACACGGCAATCTGGAAGCCGGCGAAGAAGCCCATCAGGCCATTGGGGAACATGCCGCCGTCATTCCACAGGTTGGCCAGCTGCGCGGTGTGCCCGCTCGGCGAATCGAAGCCGGTGATGACCATGTACAGGCCGGTGGCGACCAGGCCGAGGATGGCGACGATCTTGATCAGGGCGAACCAGAACTCCAGCTCACCGAACATCTTCACGGTGACCAGGTTCAGCGACAGCAGCAGCGCCACGCAGGTCAGCGCCGGTATCCACTGCGGCAGGTCGGGGTACCAGAACTGCGTGTAGGCGGCGATCGCCACCACGTCGGCGATGCCGGTGACCACCCAGCAGAACCAGTAGGTCCAGCCGGTGAAGTAGCCGGCCCAGGGGCCGAGCAGGTCGGCGGAGAAGTCGATGAACGACTTGTAGTTGAGGTTCGACAGCAGCAGTTCACCCATGGCGCGCATGACGAAGAACAGCATGAAGCCGATGATCATGTAGACGAAGATGATCGACGGCCCCGCCAGGCTGATGGTCTTGCCCGAGCCCATGAACAGGCCGGTGCCGATGGCGCCACCGATGGCGATCAGCTGGATGTGGCGGTTGGTCAGGTTGCGCTGCAGGTGCTGGTCTTCAGCAGGAGGGGTCGGGGTCATTGGCTGCATTCCATTGAGGGTCAGTCTTTTTCTGAAAGCCGAGTAGGCTAACACGAGCGTCCCAAATCGGGGCGCGACAGATCGACACGACTTCTGGGGTGCAGTTGGGGCTGCTTTGCAGCCCAATCGCCG
>NZ_AKJC01000325.1 GCF_000282535.1 Pseudomonas sp. GM84
AGCCGGCTCCCACAGGGAATCGGCGGCGACGCGGACATTGTGGGAGCCGGCTTGTCGTGGCGACGAACCGCGGCGATGGGCTGCAAAGCAGCCCAAAAACCCCCTCGCATTTACGCTACAATCCCGCCCTTGTCGTTCAGCACTGCTACAGGATCATCCATGTCGGTTCCCTTCGTTCACCTGCGCGTCCACTCCGAATTCTCGCTGGTTGACGGCCTGGTGCGTATCAAGCCGCTGGCCAAGGCGCTGGCGGGGATGAACATGCCAGCGGTGGCGATCACCGACCAGAGCAACATGTGCTCGCTGGTAAAGTTCTACAAGACCGCCATGGGAGCCGGTATCAAGCCGATCTCCGGTGCCGACCTGTGGCTGGCCGGCGCCGACCCGGAGGCGCCGCTGTCGCGCATCTGCTTCCTGGCGATGAACCCCAAGGGCTATCGCAACCTCACCGAGCTGATTTCGCGGGGCTGGACCGACGGCCAGCGCAATGGCCTGGTCATCCTCCAGCGTGACTGGATCGCCCCGGCCAGCGAAGGCCTGATTGCCCTTTCCGCAGGCAAGGAAGGCGATATCGGCATGGCCCTGATGGCCGGCAGGGACGACGAAGCCGAAGCGCTGCTGGGCGACTGGATGAGCATGTTCCCCGAGCGCTTCTACGTCGAAGTCCAGCGCACCAATCGCGCCGGTGACGAAACGTACGTTCACGCTGCCGTGGCCCTGGCCGACAAGCTCGGTGCGCCGCTGGTGGCGACCAACGACGTGCGGTTCATCAAGCAGTCCGACTTCGATGCCCACGAAACCCGTGTCTGCATCGGCGAAGGCTGGACCCTCGACGACCCACGCCGTCCACGTGGCTACAGCGACCAGCAGTACCTCAAGTCGGCCGAGGAAATGGCCGAGCTGTTCAGCGACCTGCCTGACGCCATCGCCAACACGGTCGAGATCGCCAAGCGTTGCAACATCCAGGTGCAGTTGGGCAAGTACTTCCTGCCTGACTTCCCGACGCCCAATGGCATGGGCATCGACGATTACCTGCGCCACGTTTCCCACGAAGGCCTGGAAGAGCGTCTGGCGGTGCTCTGGCCCAAGGAAACCACGCCGAATTACGAAGAGAAGCGGCAGGTCTACCTGGATCGCCTGAAGTTCGAGCTGGACATCATCATCCAGATGGGCTTCCCCGGTTACTTCCTGATCGTTATGGACTTCATCAAGTGGGCCAAGAACAACGGCGTGCCGGTCGGCCCTGGCCGGGGTTCGGGTGCGGGTTCCCTGGTGGCCTACGTGCTGAAGATCACCGACCTGGATCCGCTGGCCTACGACCTGCTGTTCGAACGATTCCTCAACCCTGAACGTGTATCCATGCCCGACTTCGACGTCGACTTCTGCATGGATGGCCGGGACCGGGTGATCGATTACGTGGCCGAAGCCTATGGCCGCAACGCGGTCAGCCAGATCATCACCTTCGGCACCATGGCTGCCAAGGCGGTGGTGCGAGACGTGGCGCGGGTGCAGGGCAAGTCCTACGGCCTGGCCGACCGCCTGTCGAAGATGATCCCGTTCGAAGTGGGCATGACCCTGGAGAAGGCCTACGAGCAGGAAGAGATCCTGCGCGACTTCCTCAAGGGCGACGAAGATGCCCGCGAAATCTGGGACATGGCGCTCAAGCTCGAAGGCGTCACCCGGGGTACCGGCAAACACGCCGGTGGTGTGGTTATCGCCCCGACCAAGCTCACCGACTTCTCGCCGATCGCCTGTGACGAAGAGGGCGGCGGCCTGGTGACCCAGTTCGACAAGGACGACGTCGAGGCGGCGGGCCTCGTGAAGTTCGACTTCCTCGGCCTGCGTACCCTGACCATCATCAAGTGGGCGATGGAGACGATCAACCGCGAGCAGGCCAAGAACAACCTGCCCGACCTCAACATCGACTTCATTCCGCTGGATGACCGCAAGACCTACGAGCTGTTGCAAAAGGCCGAGACCACGGCGGTGTTCCAGCTCGAATCGCGCGGCATGAAAGAGCTGATCAAGAAGCTCAAGCCCGACTGCCTGGAAGACCTCATCGCTCTGGTGGCACTGTTCCGCCCAGGTCCGTTGCAGTCGGGCATGGTGGACGACTTCATCAACCGTAAGCACGGCCGCGCCGAGCTGGCCTACCCGCACTCCGACTACCAGTACGAAGGGCTCAAGCCTGTGCTGGCGCCGACCTACGGCATCATCCTGTATCAGGAACAGGTGATGCAGATTGCCCAGGTCATGGCCGGCTATACCCTAGGCGGCGCCGACATGCTGCGTCGGGCCATGGGTAAGAAAAAGCCCGAGGAGATGGCCAAGCAGCGCGGTGGTTTCATCGAAGGTTGTGTCGCCAACAATATCGAGGCGGACCTGGCCGGTAACATCTTCGACCTGGTAGAGAAGTTCGCCGGTTACGGCTTCAACAAATCCCACTCGGCGGCCTATGGCCTGGTCTCCTACCAGACCGCCTGGCTCAAGACGCACTACCCGGCGCCGTTCATGGCCGCGGTACTGTCGGCGGACATGCACAACACCGACAAGGTGGTAGTGCTGATCGAGGAAGTGCGCAGCATGAAGCTGCGCCTCGATGCGCCGGACGTGAATGCCTCCGAGTTCAAGTTCACGGTCAATGACGACGGCCGCATCATCTATGGCCTGGGCGCCATCAAGGGTGTCGGTGAAGGCCCGGTGGAGGCGATCGTCGAAGCGCGCACCCAGGGCGGGCCATTCAAGGACCTGTTCGACTTCTGCGAGCGCGTCGACCTCAAGCGCGTCAACAAGCGTACCCTCGATGCGCTGATTCGCAGTGGCGCGCTGGACCGCCTCGGGCCGCACTTCCATGATGAGATCAAGGCTTACCACGCCAGTATCGACGTCAATCGCGCCACTTTGCTGTCGGCCCTGGAAGAGGCCATCAAGGCTGCCGAGCAGACCGCGCGCACCGCTGACAGCGGTCACGTCGACCTGTTCGGCGGGCTGTTCGTCGAGGAGGACTCCGACGTCTATGCCAACCATCGCAAGGTGCGCGAACTTACCCTGAAGGAGCGCCTGAAGGGCGAGAAGGACACCCTTGGGGTCTACCTCACCGGCCACCCGATCGATGAATATGAGGGCGAGATCCGCCGCTTCGCACGCCAGCGCATCATCGATCTGAAGCCGTCTCGCGAGACGCAGACCATCGCCGGGATGATCATTGCGCTGCGTGTGATGAAGAACAAGAAGGGCGACAAGATGGGCTTCGTCACCCTGGACGACCGCTCTGGACGCATCGAGGCGTCGCTGTTCGCCGATACCTACATGGGCGCCCAGGCGCTGTTGCAGAACGATGCGATGGTGGTGGTCGAGGGCGAGGTCAGCAATGACGACTTCTCCGGTGGCCTGCGCCTGCGCGTGAAGCAGGTGATGACCATGGAGGATGCCCGTACCAAGCTGGCCGAGAGCCTGCGCCTGAAGGTGGCCCATGATGCCCTCAAGGGCGATCGCCTGAACTGGCTGGGCGAGCTGATCACCCGCCACCGCGGCGGATGCCCGATCACGCTCGAGTACACAGGCAGCGACGCCAAGGCCATGCTGCAGTTCGGCGACCAATGGTCGATCGACCCGGCCGATGGCCTGATTCAGGCGCTGCGTGACCAGTTCGGGCGTGAGAACGTCTTCCTGCAATATCGTTGAACCGACCAAATTTAATCTCGACCTGAATGCGCCTGATCCCTTAAGGTAAGGCGCCAAACGGATCAACCGGCCGGCCGCCTGGCCGTAGACCCAAGACGGATGACTATGAACCCGAATTTTCTCGATTTCGAACAGCCGATTGCCGACCTGCAAGCCAAGATTGAAGGGCTGCGCCTGGTAGGCAACGACAACTCGCTGAACATCAGCGATGAAATTGCCCGTCTGCAAGACAAGAGCAACACCCTGACCGAAAGCATCTTCGGCAACCTGACCAGCTGGCAGATCGCGCGCCTTGCCCGCCATCCGCGTCGTCCCTACACCCTGGACTACCTGGATCACATCTTCACCGAGTTCGAAGAGCTGCACGGCGATCGCCACTTCTCCGACGACGCCGCCATCGTAGGCGGTACCGCACGCCTGGATGGCAAGGCGGTGATGGTCATCGGTCACCAGAAGGGCCGCGAAGTGCGCGAAAAGGTTCGCCGCAACTTCGGTATGCCGCGCCCTGAAGGCTACCGCAAGGCCTGCCGCCTGATGGAAATGGCCGAGCGCTTCAAGATGCCGATCCTGACCTTCATCGACACCCCGGGCGCCTACCCGGGCATCGACGCCGAAGAGCGCAACCAGAGCGAAGCGATCGCCTGGAACCTGCGCGTCATGGCGCGCCTGAAAACCCCGATCATCGCCACCGTGATCGGTGAAGGTGGCTCCGGCGGTGCACTGGCCATCGGTGTCTGCGACCAGCTGAACATGCTGCAGTACTCCACCTACTCGGTGATCTCGCCGGAAGGCTGCGCCTCGATCCTGTGGAAGACTGCCGACCGTGCAGCTGACGCAGCCGAGGCCATGGGTATTACTGCCGAGCGCCTGAAGAGCCTGAACATCGTCGACAAGGTCATCCAGGAGCCGTTGGGCGGCGCCCACCGTGACCCGGCGAAGATGTCCGAAAGCATTCGCGCCGACCTGGTCCAGCAGCTGGACATGCTCGGCAAGTTCGACCACGACGCGCTGCTGGCCCGTCGTTACGAGCGCCTGATGAGCTACGGCCTCTGATAGAGCCTGGGGCCGCTTTGCGGCCCAATCGCCGGCAAACCGGCTCCCACACTTCCCCCTGTGGGAGCCGGCTTGCCGGCCATTGGGGTGCAAAGCGCCCCCGGCAATCTCAAGCCAAGTGAGGCCCCCATGATCAACCTCACCCCCTGGCTCAATGCCCCTGCCTGGCACATCGCCTTCTCTGGCGGCCTCGATTCCACCGTCCTCCTGCACCTGTTGGCCGACTACGCCCACAGCCACGCAACCCCTCCGCTGCACGCCATCCACGTCCACCATGGCCTGCAAGGCGCCGCCGATACCTGGCCAGACCATTGCAAGGCTGTCTGTGAACGGCTGGGCATCGAACTCGCGGTCATCCGCGTCCAGGTCGCCTCCGGCCCCAGTCTTGAGCAAGCGGCCCGCGATGCCCGCTACGCGGCATTCAAGCGCATTCTCGGCCCCGGCGAGGTGCTGTTCACCGGCCAACATCGCGAAGATCAGGCCGAAACCCTGCTTTTCCGTCTTCTGCGCGGTGCCGGCCTGCGAGGGCTATCCGCGATGCCGGAGCAGCGTCCGCTGGGGCAGGGCAGGCTGGTCCGGCCGTTGCTGACGACTTCACGCAAACAGCTGCACGACTATGCCCAAGCCCACGGGTTGATCTGGATCGAGGACCCTTCCAACAGCGACACGACCTTTGCCCGCAATTTCCTGCGCGGCGAAGTGTTCCCGCTGCTGCAGCAGCGTTGGCCACAGGCCAGCCAGAACCTTGCCCGCTGTGCCGAGCACCTGGGCGAAGCACAGGGGCTGCTCGACGAGCTGGCCGAGGGCGACCTGGCAGTGGCCGGGGAGGGCGCACCCGATAACTGGCCAGGGCTGGACTCCCTCGACCTTGCGCCGCTTGTCGCGTTGTCGCCTGCGCGCCAGCGCAATGCGTTGCAGTATTGGCTAGCCCCGCGAACCCGGTTGCCGGACACCCGTCACTGGGCCGGCTGGGCAGATCTGCGCGACGCTGCAGTCGACGCCCGACCCGTGTGGCAGCTGACAGACGGTCACCTTGTGCGCAGTCACGGCCGGATCTGGTGGCTGAGTGGCGACTGGTTGCAGCCTGTCACTGGGGCGCTGTGCTGGGGCCAGCCCGAGACCCCTTTGTCGCTGCCCGGCAACGGCCGTGTCCAACTGCAGGGGCATGCCCATGGCGATCTGCATATCGCCTACCGTCAGGGCGGCGAATGGCTGGACGTCCCAGGCCGCGGCCGACGCGACCTCAAGCGCCTGCTCAACGAGCTGCAGGTACCGCACTTCGTGCGCCCGCGCCTGCCATTGCTGTACTGCGGCGAGCGCTTGCTGGCGGTGGCCAACCTGCCTGCGCTCGGGCAGGCGGATTGCCAGCTGCACTGGCAGCTGCCGACGAACGCGCAAGGTTTGAGCTGAAGGGTACATTCCGGTAGACTACCCTCCCTTCTTGATACAACTTCTGTGGCTTCCTCGGAAACACGGCAGTTGCCGATTACCACGCAGTTTTTTGCTGGGCTGATTCTGGAAATGACGAGCGAGCTCCATGCCGGGGATACCCCTGGTCTGTACAGACGCGGCAGTTTTTCGAGATGCACTGTGATTGACGCAGGTGATCGGGGGCTTCGGCCTTCCTTCGCTTTCTCCGGCGGCGCAAACCGCCTTAACGCAGACTTCTAGGGTTTTTCATGACGCGCTACATATTCGTCACGGGCGGTGTTGTTTCTTCATTGGGGAAAGGCATTGCCTCGGCTTCCCTGGCGGCCATCCTGGAAGCGCGGGGGCTCAAGGTCACCATGCTCAAGCTGGATCCGTACATCAACGTCGATCCTGGCACCATGAGCCCGTTCCAGCATGGTGAGGTGTTCGTCACCCACGACGGCGCCGAGACCGACCTTGACCTGGGCCACTATGAGCGGTTCATCCGCACCACCATGACCCAGAACAACAACTTCACCACGGGCCGTATCTACGAGCACGTGCTGCGCAAGGAGCGCCGTGGTGACTACCTGGGCGCGACCATCCAGGTCATCCCGCACATCACCGACGAAATCAAGCGTCGCATCATCAAGGGTGCCGGCGACGCCGACGTGGCCCTGGTGGAAATCGGCGGTACCGTGGGCGACATCGAGTCGCAGCCGTTCCTCGAGGCGATCCGCCAGCTGCGTGTCGAAGTGGGCTCCAAGCGCGCCATGCTGATGCACCTGACCCTGGTTCCGTACATCGCTACCGCTGGCGAAACCAAGACCAAGCCGACCCAGCACTCGGTCAAGGAGCTGCGCTCCATCGGCCTGCAACCTGACGTGCTGATCTGCCGTTCCGACCACCCGGTCGATGCTTCGTCGCGCCGCAAGATCGCGTTGTTCACCAACGTCGAAGAGCGTGCGGTCATCTCCCTGGAAGACGTCGACACCATCTACAAGATCCCGGGTGTGCTGCATGCCCAGGGCCTGGACGATTTCGTCGTCGAGCGCTTCGGCCTGCAATGCAATGGCGCCGACCTGTCCGAATGGGACAAGGTAGTCGATGCCAAGCTCAACCCTGAGCACGAAGTGACCATCGCCATGGTCGGCAAGTACATGGAGCTGCTGGACGCGTACAAGTCGCTGATCGAAGCGATGAGCCACGCCGGCATCACCAACCGCACCAAGGTCAACCTGCGCTACATCGACTCGGAAGACATCGAGAACCAGGGCACCAGCCTGCTGGAAGGCGCCGATGCCATCCTGGTACCGGGCGGTTTCGGCCTGCGCGGCGTGGAAGGCAAGATCACCGCGGTGCAATACGCCCGTGAGAACAAGGTGCCGTACCTGGGTATCTGCCTGGGCATGCAGGTGGCCGTGATCGAGTTTGCCCGTAACGTGATGGGCTGGAAAGACGCCAACTCCACCGAGTTCGACCGCAACGGCGGCCACCCGGTAGTCGGCCTGATCACCGAGTGGGCCGATGCCACCGGTGCCGTCGAGACCCGTACCGAAGCTTCCGACCTGGGTGGCACCATGCGCCTGGGTGCGCAGGACTGCCAGCTGACTGCCGGTTCCAAGGTGCACGACTGCTACGGCAAGGACGTGATCACCGAGCGCCACCGCCACCGCTACGAAGTGAACAACAACCTGCTGCCGCAACTGGTCGACGCTGGCCTGGTGGTTTCGGGCCGTTCCGAAGACGGTGCGCTGGTCGAAGTGGTCGAGTCCAAGGACCACCCATGGTTCGTTGCCTGCCAGTTCCACCCGGAGTTCACCTCCACCCCGCGTGACGGTCACCCGCTGTTCAGCGGCTTCGTCAAGGCGGCCCTGGCCCAGAAGAACAAGGCCTGACCTCAGGCTTTGATGAGTTTTCCGACGGTAGAAACCGCGCAAAGCTCATTTCTCGGGTAAAGTACCGCCCGTTCTGCCCCTGACCCGCCGGTCAGGGGCTGCTTCTGCCAGGCCTGCCTGCTGCATATCCGCCTGGCACAAGGCAAGAATTTCCTAAAGCTGCGTTGTTTTCGTCAATTCTGGAGTGCTTACAACAATGGCAAAAATCGTCGACATCAAAGGTCGTGAAGTTCTCGATTCGCGTGGCAACCCCACCGTGGAAGCCGATGTACTGCTCGACAACGGCATCATCGGCAGCGCTTGCGCGCCGTCCGGTGCTTCCACCGGCTCGCGCGAAGCGCTGGAGCTGCGTGATGGCGACAAGAGCCGTTACCTGGGCAAGGGCGTGCTGAAGGCAGTCGCCAACATCAACGGCCCTATCCGTGACCTGCTGCTGGGCAAGGATCCTTCCGACCAGAAGGCCCTGGACCGCGCCATGATCGAACTGGACGGTACCGAGAACAAGGCCAAGCTGGGCGCCAACGCCATCCTCGCCGTCTCCCTGGCTGCCGCCAAGGCCGCTGCCCAGGACCAGGACCTGCCGCTGTACGCGCACATCGCCAACCTCAACGGCACCCCTGGCCAGTACTCGATGCCGGTTCCGATGATGAACATCATCAACGGTGGCGAGCACGCCGACAACAACGTCGACATCCAGGAGTTCATGGTTCAGCCGGTTGGCGCCAAGACCTTCTCCGATGGCCTGCGCATGGGCACCGAGATCTTCCACCACCTCAAGGCTGTGCTGAAGGCTCGTGGCCTGAACACCGCCGTGGGTGACGAAGGTGGCTTCGCCCCGAACCTGGCTTCCAACGAAGACGCCCTGGCTGCCATTGCCGAAGCCGTCGAGAAAGCCGGCTACAAGCTGGGCACCGACGTGACCCTGGCCCTGGACTGCGCGGCTTCCGAATTCTACGAAGACGGCAAGTACAACCTGTCCGGTGAAGGCAAGTCGTTCGACGCCGAAGGCTTCGCCGAGTACCTGAAAGGCCTGACCGAGCGCTTCCCGATCATCTCGATCGAAGATGGCCTGGACGAGTCCGACTGGGCTGGCTGGAAAATCCTGACCGACAAGATCGGCGAGAAGGTCCAACTGGTCGGTGACGACCTGTTCGTGACCAACACCAAGATCCTCAAGGAAGGCATCGAGAAGGGCATCGGTAACTCGATCCTGATCAAGTTCAACCAGATCGGTTCGCTGACCGAAACCCTGGAAGCCATCCAGATGGCCAAGGCTGCTGGCTACACCGCGGTGATTTCGCACCGTTCCGGTGAAACCGAAGACTCGACCATCGCCGACCTGGCCGTCGGTACCGCTGCTGGCCAGATCAAGACTGGCTCGCTGTGCCGTTCCGACCGCGTTTCCAAGTACAACCAGCTGCTGCGCATCGAAGAGCAACTGGGTGCCAAAGCGGTTTACCGTGGTCGTGCCGAGTTTCGCGGCTAAGCAAGAGATGGTAAAAAGACAGCAGCCGAGGCTGTCGGAACTTTCGTGCTGAAATTTCCGACGCTTCAAGCGGGTTTCTGTCTACGAAGCCTGGCCTCGGCCAGGCTTTGTGCTATTTGAGACTTGCCCCGGTGCGGCGGTCTTTTTAACCTGGATACCTTGATGCGCAGTCCCTATTGGTTGTTCCTTGTCCTGCTCCTGCTGCTCGGTGGCCTGCAGTACCGCCTTTGGGTGGGTAATGGCAGCCTGGCGCAAGTGACCGAGCTCAAGCAGCAGATCGACGAGCAGCATGCCGAGAACGAGCGGCTGCTGGAGCGTAATCGCGTGCTCGACGCCGAGGTGCTGGAGCTCAAGAAAGGTATGGAGACCGTGGAAGAACGGGCTCGTCATGAATTGGGAATGGTCAAAGAGGGCGAAACCCTCTTCCAGCTGCCGCAAAAATGAATGAAATGCTACCGGCCTTCTGGGCCGTGATTCCTGCCGCGGGCGTAGGTGCTCGCATGGCTGCCGATCGCCCCAAGCAATACCTGCAACTGGCGGGGCAGACCCTTCTCGAGCACAGCCTCGACTGTTTTCTCGGCCACCCCGCGCTCAAGGGCGTGGTGGTCAGCATTGCTGAAGACGACCCTTACTGGCCTGGCTTGCCCTGTGCCAGCGACCCGCGCATCCAGCGCGCGTCGGGTGGGCGCGAGCGTGCCGACTCGGTGCTCAATGCCTTGCTGTTGCTGCATGCCCAAGGGGCCGCGGACAGCGACTGGGTGTTGGTGCACGATGCGGCGCGGCCGAACCTGGCGCGTACGGACCTGGACCGTTTGTTGTCGGAATTGGCTGATGATCCGGTAGGTGGACTGCTGGCAGTTCCCGCGCGCGATACGCTCAAGCGCGCGGACGCCAAAGGCCGGGTCAGTGCTACCGTCGACCGCAGCACTATCTGGCAGGCGTATACGCCGCAGATGTTCCGCCTGGGTGCCTTGCACAGGGCACTGGCCGAGTGCCTGGTGTCCGATGTGGTGGTGACCGATGAAGCGTCCGCCATCGAATGGTCCGGCCAGGCGCCGCGGCTGATCGAAGGGCGCAGCGACAACATCAAGGTGACCCGGCCGGAAGACCTGGAGTGGTTGCGCCAGCGTTGGGCCGGGCGTCGCTGAGTAGTCTGTACCGGCCTCTTCGCGGGACAAGCCCGCTCCCACAAGGACATGCAAGCCCTGTGGGAGCGGGCTTGTCCCGCGAAGAGGCCAGCAACTCCAGCTCATGCCATCAGCCCCCCCGATACTCCGGCAACCCCGCCAACCCCTCCTTCAGATAGTCCACCAGCCGCCGAACCTTCGGCGACAGATGCCGTTGCTGCGGATACAACGCCCACACCGCCGTATTCGGCGGTTGATGCGCCTCCAGCAGCGACACCAGCGCACCACTGTTCAGATGCTCCAGCACGTAGTAATCCGGCAGCTGGCACAACCCCATGCCCAATAGCGCCGCATCCAGCACCGCCTGCCCGCTGTTGCAGCGCCAGTTGCCCTGTACCCGCTGACTGATTTCCCGGCCATCCTGCTGCAGCGCCCACAGGTCGGAACTCCCCACCAGGCAGTTGTGCCGAGCCAGTTCCGACAGGCTGTGCGGCCTGCCGTACCGTTCGAGATAGCCCGGTGAAGCGCACAGGTACATGCGCCGTGGTGCCAGGCGGGTAGCCACCAGCCGAGAGTCGGCGAGCCGGCCCAGGCGGATGGCCAGGTCCATGCCTTCGTGCAGCAGGTCCAAGGTGCGATTGCTCAGTTCCACCTCCACCCGCAACTGCGGATACAGCGCCATGAAGCGGGTCACCAACGGCACGATGAAACGCTCGCCGTAGGCCACCGCGCAGGTCATGCGCAGCAACCCCTTGGGCTCGCTGGCGAGGTCGCCCATGGCCCGCAATGCCTCCTCGCGCCCGTCCTGCAGGCGCTGGCAATGTTGCAGGAACGTCTGCCCGGCTTCGCTCAAGGTCACGCGTCGGGTGCTGCGGTACAGCAATCGCGTCTGCAGGCGTTCTTCCAGCCGGGCGATCTGCCGGCTGATATGCGACGACGAAACACCCAGGCGTTCGGCCGCCGCAGTGAACTGGCCAGACTCGGCCACGGCGACGAATTCGTCGATCCCTTCCCAGCGACTGGTCATGGATTATCCCTGAATGGCAATAATGTTTTGTCTTTGCCTGGATTATTCATCAAATCAGCGTCAATTACACTGCAAGACTGAACCGAACCTCTGCCTGGAGATCCCCATGATCAAGTCCCGTGCTGCCGTTGCCTTCGAGGCCAAGAAACCCCTGGAAATCGTCGAAGTGGACGTGGCCATGCCCAAGGCTGGCGAAGTGCTGCTGCGCGTGGTGGCCAGTGGTGTCTGCCACACCGATGCCTACACCCTGTCCGGTGCCGACCCTGAAGGTATCTTCCCGTCGATTCTCGGCCATGAGGGTGGCGCGATCGTCGAGGCAGTGGGCGAGGGTGTCACCTCGGTGGCCGTTGGCGACCACGTGATCCCGCTGTATACCCCCGAATGCAGCCAGTGCAAGTTCTGCCGCTCGGGCAAGACCAACCTGTGCCAGGCCATTCGCGCCACCCAGGGCAAGGGCCTGATGCCGGATGGCACCACGCGGTTCTCCTACAAGGGGCAGCAGCTGTTCCACTACATGGGCACCTCGACCTTCTCCGAGTACACCGTGCTGCCGGAAATTTCCGTGGCCAAGATCCAGAAGGAAGCCCCGCTGGAGAAGGTCTGCCTGCTCGGCTGCGGCGTCACCACCGGTATCGGTGCGGTGCTCAATACCGCCAAGGTCCAGCCCGGTGACACCGTGGCCATCTTCGGCCTGGGCGGCATCGGCCTGTCGGCCGTGATCGGCGCGGTCAAGGCCAAGGCCTCGCGCATCATTGCCATCGACATCAACCCGGCCAAGTTCGAAATCGCCCGCCAGCTGGGCGCTACCGACTGCATCAACCCGAAAGACTACGACCGTCCGATCCAGGAAGTGATCGTCGACCTCACCGACGGCGGCGTGGACTTCTCCTTCGAATGTATCGGCAACGTGCAACTGATGCGCGCGGCCCTGGAATGCTGCCACAAGGGCTGGGGCGAGTCGGTGATCATCGGCGTGGCCGGTGCCGGGCAGGAAATCGCCACACGTCCGTTCCAGCTGGTGACCGGGCGTGTCTGGCGCGGTTCGGCCTTCGGTGGCGTGCGCGGCCGCAGCGAACTGCCAAGCTACGTGGAAATGTCCGAGAAGGGCGAGATTCCACTGGATACCTTCATCACCCATACCATGGGCCTTGAAGACATCAACAAAGCCTTCGACCTGATGCACGAAGGCAAGAGCATCCGCAGCGTGATCCACTTCTGAGGTCCGTCATGAGCCTGGATAACATTTCCTGCCAGAAGAGCTTCGGCGGCTGGCACAAGCGTTACCGGCATCACTCCAAGGTGCTGGGGTGCGACATGGTGTTCGCCGTCTATCTGCCACCGCAGGCCGAGCAGGGCGAGAAGCTGCCGGTGCTGTACTGGCTCAGCGGCCTGACCTGTACCGACGAGAACTTCATGCAGAAGGCCGGTGCCCAGCGCCTGGCTGCCGAGCTTGGCCTGATCATCGTCGCCCCCGACACCAGCCCGCGTGGCGAGCAGGTGCCGGGCGACCCGGACGGGGCCTGGGACTTTGGCCTGGGTGCTGGCTTCTATCTCAACGCCACCCAGCAGCCCTGGGCGCAGCACTACCGCATGCACGATTATGTGGTGCAGGAGCTGCCGGCACTGATCGAGGCGCACTTCCCGGCCTCTGATCAGCGCAGTATCAGCGGCCACTCCATGGGCGGGCACGGCGCACTGGTGTGCGCCTTGCGCAACCCGGGGCGCTACCGCTCGGTGTCGGCGTTTTCGCCGATCAGCAACCCGATGGACTGCCCATGGGGCGAGAAGGCCTTCAGCCGTTACCTGGGTGAAGACCGTGCTCGCTGGCGCGAGTGGGATGCCAGTGTGCTGCTGGCCGAAACCCCGATAGGCGAGTGCCCGCCGATGCTGGTGGACCAGGGTGATCGTGATGACTTCCTGGAGAAGCAGCTCAAGCCTGAAACGCTGGAGCAGGCGGCACGCAAAGGAGGGCATGATCTGACCCTGCGCCTGCAGCCCGGCTACGACCACAGCTATTACTTCATCGCCAGCTTCATCGATGAGCATTTGCGCCATCACGCGATGGCACTGGGCCGCCTGTAACGCCTCGCTCGGCGTGGGAGTCGGCTTGCCGGCGATGGGCTGCGAAGCAGCCCCAATACGGCATAAAGCAGGTAGAATCACGCCCTGACTCTATCAGGGCGTTTTTCTATGCGTATTGGCCACGGCTACGATGTGCACCGTTTCTGCGACGGTGATTTCATTACCCTGGGAGGGGTGCGTATCCCCCACAAATACGGCCTCCTGGCCCATTCCGACGGCGACGTGCTGCTGCACGCCCTGAGCGATGCCTTGCTTGGCGCTGCGGCGCTGGGTGACATCGGCAAGCACTTTCCCGACACCGATCCGCAGTTCAAGGGCGCCGACAGCCGCGTGCTGCTGCGCCACGTAGTCGGCATCGTCCTGGCCAAGGGCTGGAAGGTCGGCAACGTCGACGCCACCATCGTTGCCCAGGCGCCGAAGATGGCCCCGCATATCGAAACCATGCGCCAACTGATCGCCGAAGACCTGCAGGTCGAGCTCGACCAGGTCAACGTCAAGGCGACCACCACCGAAAAACTCGGCTTCACCGGTCGCGAGGAGGGCATCGCCGTGCATGCGGTAGCCCTGCTGCTGCCAGCATGACCGAACTGGATCTGCTGGGCCCGCGCGCATCGGGTGAATCACTGGGCACCGCCGTGCTCAAGGCGGTGGCGGAAGACTTTCAGGTCGACGAAGTGCTGGACATTCCATTGTCCGGCCAGGGCGAGCACCTGTGGCTGTGGGTCGAGAAGCGCGACCTCAACACCGAAGAAGCGGCCCGTCGCCTGGCGCGTGCTGCAGGTGTGCCGGCGCGCGCCATCAGCTATGCCGGCCTCAAGGACCGCCAGGCCCTGACCCGCCAGTGGTTCAGCCTGCACCTGCCAGGCAAGGCCGACCCCGATCTGTCGCGCGCCGAGGACGAAACCCTGCGCGTACTCAAGCAGGTGCGCCACCAGCGCAAACTGCAACGCGGGGCCCATTCGGCGAACGGCTTCACCCTGCGCCTGACTGCGTTGGCGGCTGATCACCAGGCGCTGGATGCGCGGCTGGAATCCCTCAAGCAACACGGCGTACCCAACTACTTCGGTAGCCAGCGGTTCGGCCATGGCGGCGGCAACGTTCACGATGCCCAGGACTGGGCGGCGCGCAAGGCCCTGCCAGAGCAGCGCAACGTGCGTTCGCGCCTGCTCTCGGCGGCGCGCAGTTATGTGTTCAACCAGGTGCTGGCGGCGCGTGTTGCCGATGGCAGCTGGCAGCGCGCCCAGGTCGGCGACCTGCTGGCGTTCACCGACAGCCGCAGTTTCTTTCCGGCAGGCGAACAGGAATGCTCAGACCCGCGTCTGGCCATTCTCGACTTGCACCCGACCGGCGCCATGTGGGGCGAAGGGCCTTCGCCTGCGGCCGGTGCCACCGGCGCGTTGGAGTCGGCGATCGCCGCGCAGCACCCGGCCCTTTGCCAATGGCTGGCCAATGCAGGCATGAGTCACGAACGGCGAATCCTGCGGCTCCCTATTGGCGGCCTGACGTGGCATTATCCCGAGCCTGATATCCTGCAACTGGAATTCGTCCTTCCGGCCGGATGCTTCGCCACCGTGGTGGTGCGCGAACTCGTCGATCTGGTGCCGGCAGGGCAGACGGACAGCCCATGCGTATTCTGATTTCGAATGATGACGGTGTTACCGCACCTGGCCTCGCCGCACTTCATGGTGCGCTGGCGGATTATGCCGAGTGCGTGGTGATCGCCCCAGATCAAGACAAGAGCGGCGCTGGCAGTTCGCTGACGCTGGACCGGCCGCTGCACCCGCAGACTTTGGCCAACGGCTTCATCAGCCTCAATGGCACGCCCACCGATTGCGTGCACCTGGGGTTGAACGGCTTGTTGCCTGAGCCCCCGGACATGGTCGTTTCGGGTATCAACCTGGGCGCCAACCTGGGTGATGACGTGATCTATTCCGGCACGGTCGCCGCCGCGCTGGAAGGACGCTTCCTGGGGGGCACGTCGCTGGCATTCTCGCTGTTGTCGCGCTTGCCCGACAACCTGCCGACCGCGGCCTTCATCGCTCGCCGCCTGGTGGAAGCGCAGTCGCGCCTGGAGCTGCCTCCGCGCACCGTGCTCAACGTCAACATCCCCAACCTGCCGCTGGAGCACATCCGTGGTATCCAGCTCACCCGCCTCGGTCATCGGGCGCGGGCGGCGGCTCCGACAAAGGTGGTCAACCCGCGTGGCAAGGAGGGATACTGGATTGCGGTGGCCGGCGATGCCGAGGACGGCGGGCCTGGCACCGACTTCCATGCGGTGATGCAAGGTTACGTCTCTATTACTCCGTTGCAGCTGGATCGCACCTTCAATGATGCCTTCGAGCAGCTCCACGGTTGGCTGGAGGGCCTGCTCTGATGCGTGAACAGGACGATCTGCAGCATCGTGGTATCGGCATGACCTCCCAGCGAACCCGGGAGCGCCTGATCCAGCGCCTGTGCGAGGAAGGGGTGTCCAACCCCAAGGTGCTCGATGCCATCCGTCGTACCCCGCGCCACCTGTTCGTCGATGAGGCCCTGGCCCATCGCGCCTACGAAGACACCGCGTTGCCGATCGGGCACAACCAGACCATCTCCCAGCCGTTCATGGTCGCGCACATGAGCGAACTGCTGCTGGAGGCCGGGCCGCTGGACAAGGTGCTGGAGATCGGCACCGGCTCTGGCTATCAGACCGCGATCCTGGCCCAGCTGGTCGAACGGGTTTTCTCGGTAGAACGAATCAAGGTCCTGCAGGACCGGGCCAAGGAACGCCTGCTCGAGCTCAACCTGCGCAACGTGGTATTTCGCTGGGGCGACGGTTGCGATGGCTGGCAGGCGCTGGCCCCCTACAATGGCATCATCGTCACAGCGGTGGCCCCGGAAGTGCCGCAGGCCTTGCTTGACCAACTGGCACCAGGCGGTCGCATGGTGATCCCGGTGGGGCCGGCTGGCGAGGTGCAACACCTGATGCTGATCGTCCGTGAAGAGCAGGGTTTTTCCCAGCGCGTATTGGGCGCGGTGCGTTTCGTGCCATTGCTCAATGGCCCGTTGGCCTGAGCCAGACGGAATATTTCCAGCGGCGAAGAATTCTTGCCGTTTCGCCCTGTCTATCTGGCGGGGTATGCCGATACCGTCAAGGGGGCGGGCAGGCCTTGGCCTTCCTCGCAGAGACGGTGGGCTCGGTTATAATTGCAACAATATTGCATTTCTGGTCGTTTTATCGATTTCGGCACCATGAGGGGAGCGCGGGTGGGGCACACAGTCATTCTGCAGCGCAAGGATCAATCGGGTTTCAAGCTTCTGGTGGTTGCTCTGGCCATTGGCACCCTGCTGACAGGTTGCTCCAGCACCGGCTCGAGCGGTGCGCGCGTGGTCGACCGCAACACTAATGCGGCGCCCAAGCGGCCAACGGTGACCTCTGGCCAATACATCGTCAAGCCGGGCGATACCTTGTTCTCAATCGCCTTCCGCTATGGCTGGGATTACAAGGAGCTGGCCGCCCGCAATGGCATCACTGCCCCTTACACGATCCGCCCAGGTCAGCCGATACGCTTCAGCAGCGCATCGACGGGCACCACCACGGTAGTCTCCAGCCCGTCGTCTTCAAGCAAGACCACCGTCATTCGTCGGCCTGTTACTGCGCCTATCACCCCGCCCGCCAACGGCGGAAAACCGACGCCAACAACGCCCGCCACGCCTACCCCGGTGGTTACCACGGTGCCCGCTGCAGAGCGCGCCGTAGGGGGCTGGACCTGGCCTGCCAACGGCGTGCTGATTGGCAAATTCGCTTCAAACGGTAGTTTGAATAAAGGCATTGATATCGCCGGTGATTTGGGACAGCCTGTTTTTGCTGCGTCTGATGGTGCGGTGGTTTACGCCGGGAGTGGCTTGAGGGGCTACGGCGAACTGATCATCATCAAGCACAGCGACACCTACGTCAGTGCCTACGGCCATAACCGCAGGCTGTTGGTTCGGGAGGGGCAGCAGGTCAAGGCAGGGCAGTCGATTGCTGAAATGGGGTCCACGGGCACTGATCGGGTGAAGCTGCATTTCGAGATTCGCCGCCAGGGCAAACCCGTCGATCCACTCCAGTTCCTGCCACGTCGTTGACCGTTGTACCCGGCCTGTTCCTGTGATGTAGAGGGGACAGGCTCCTGCGTTGCCAGGGATACAGGCGCCGCTCGAGTCTGAGTTCGAACTCAGCAAAGGGACTATAACAATGGCTCTCAATAAAGAAGCGCCGGAGTTTGACATCGACGATGACGTCCTCCTGATGGAGACGGGCATCGTTTTGGAAACGGATGTGGTGTCAGACGAACCTGCTGTACCGTCGGTTCGGACCAGGGCCAAATCAGGCTCTTCGCTCAAACAGCATAAGTACATCGATTACAGCCGGGCGCTCGACGCTACCCAGCTGTATCTCAACGAAATCGGCTTCTCGCCGCTGCTTTCGCCGGAAGAGGAAGTGCACTTTGCGCGCTTGTCGCAAAAGGGCGACCCCGCTGGCCGCAAGCGCATGATCGAAAGCAACCTGCGCCTGGTTGTGAAAATCGCCCGTCGTTACGTCAATCGCGGCCTGTCGCTGCTCGACCTGATCGAGGAGGGCAACCTGGGGCTGATCCGTGCCGTCGAGAAGTTCGACCCGGAGCGCGGTTTCCGTTTCTCGACCTATGCGACCTGGTGGATTCGCCAGACCATCGAGCGGGCGATCATGAACCAGACCCGCACCATTCGCCTGCCGATCCACGTGGTCAAGGAGCTCAACGTCTATCTGCGCGCCGCGCGGGAGCTGACCCAGAAGCTCGATCACGAACCTTCGCCGGAAGAAATCGCCACGTTGCTGGAGAAGCCTGTTGCCGAGGTCAAGCGCATGCTCGGTCTCAACGAGCGGGTTTCCTCGGTGGATGTGTCCCTGGGGCCGGATTCGGACAAGACCCTGCTCGATACCCTGACCGACGATCGTCCAACCGACCCCTGTGAGTTGCTACAGGATGACGACCTGTCGCAGAGCATCGACCAGTGGCTGGGCGAGCTGACCGACAAGCAGCGTGAGGTGGTAGTGCGTCGTTTCGGCCTGCGCGGTCATGAAAGCAGCACCCTGGAGGACGTTGGCCTGGAAATCGGGCTGACTCGCGAGCGGGTACGGCAGATTCAGGTAGAGGGGCTCAAGCGCCTGCGTGAGATTCTCGAAAAGAATGGGCTGTCCAGCGAGTCGCTGTTCCAGTAAGCGTTGATTCCCGAATGCAGAGCGCCCCGATGACCTCGGGGCGTTTTTGTTTGTGCTTTTTGTATGCCTGACCCGGCCCTTTCGCGGGACAAGCCCGCTCCCACAGGCAGACGCACCGCAGCTTTCAAAGCCTGTGGTGTTCCTGTGGGAGCGGGCTTGTCCCGCGAAAGGGCTGGCGCAGACGGGCGCAAATTTCATGAATCGCGCTAGCGCAGATGCATTGCGTGTAAGCCTTTGCTTACTCGTGGTGTAAGCCATTGATGCAGGGGTTAGTAAATCATTGTCGTTTCCAGATCCATAAAATTCGCATCTAGTTGAAAATAAACAACTTTCTGAATATGTGGAAATGTGTCCCCGGTAATGTCTTGTGAGGTTTCTCAGTTGCCTGCCCAGCGGAAGTCGCTAGTATTCGAACTGTGCACACGGACACGCACAGGCTTTCAGGAAGAAGGCCAAGGACATCGCAAGAAGCGATTCATCAGGATGATGTTTGGGACAAGCAGGGACTACGGAAAAAATGTGGGCGGGTCAAACCGCCCCTTTTTTTTGCCTGCAAGAAATGAAAAAAGGCCCGTTGCGGGCCTTTTTGTTATCTGGATGCTATCAGCGTTCCAGATCGGCAATCTTGCCAGTTTTGCCATCCCACTCTTCGGCGTCCGGCAGGGCATCCTTACGCTCGGTGATGTTCGGCCAGATCTCTGCCAGCTCGGCGTTGAGCTCGATGAAGTTTTCCATGCCAGCAGGCACTTCGTCTTCCGAGAAAATCGCCTGGGCGGGGCATTCAGGCTCGCACAGTGCACAGTCGATGCACTCATCGGGATGAATGACCAGGAAGTTCGGGCCTTCGTAGAAGCAGTCCACCGGACAGACTTCCACGCAGTCGGTGTATTTGCATTTGATGCAGTTGTCGGTGACGACGAAGGTCATTTCTAGTTTTCTCCTCAGGCGACGGCGGCGGCCCTTCCTCTCAGGGCCGCGCGGTTTACGGGTACATGGCTGCAGGCCAGGCTAATAACCTGCAGCACCAGCAAACCGCGGCGGATTCTACCAGCTTGTAGTGGGCGCCGTTATAACAGGTTTTTTAGTTGATATAGCGTTTCGATAGCTTGACGCGGCGTCATGTCGTCCAAGTCCAGCTTGCCCAGCTTCTCGATGGCTGGATGTGGCAGGCTGGCGAACAGGTCACTCTGGTGCGGTGCCTGTGGCTCGCCTTTGGTTTTCTTGGTAACGGGCAATTCATGCGGCAGGCTGCTGGTTTCCAGGCGGCCCAGATGCTCGCGCGCGCGCTGGATAACCACGGAAGGTACGCCTGCCAGTTGCGCCACGGCCAGGCCATAGCTCTGGCTGGCGGGGCCAGGCAGGACATGGTGCAGGAACACGATGCGCTCGTTGTGCTCGGTAGCGTTCAGGTGCACGTTGGCCACCAGGGGTTCGCTTTCCGGCAGTACGGTGAGCTCGAAGTAGTGGGTGGCGAACAAGGTGTAGGCGCGCAGTTGCGCCAGACGCTCGGCGGCAGCCCAGGCCAGCGACAGGCCGTCGAAGGTGCTGGTGCCGCGGCCGACCTCGTCCATCAGCACCAGGCTGCGGTCGGTAGCGTTGTGCAGGATGTTGGCGGTTTCGCTCATCTCGACCATGAAGGTCGAACGCCCACCGGCCAGGTCGTCGCTGGAGCCGATGCGGGTGAAGATGCGGTCGACGAGCGACAGCTCGCAGCTGGCCGCCGGAACGAAGCTGCCGATATGCGCCATCAGCACGATCAGTGCGGTCTGGCGCATGTAAGTGGATTTACCGCCCATGTTCGGGCCGGTGATGATCAGCATACGCGTGCTGTTGTCCAGGCTCAGGTCGTTGGCCACGAACGGGGTGGTCAGCACCTGCTCGACGACCGGATGACGGCCCTGGTCGATGCGCAGGCAAGGCTCGTCGACGAAGCGCGGGCAATTGAGGTCGAGGTTCA
This sequence comes from Pseudomonas sp. GM84, assembly GCF_000282535.1. Classification (GTDB taxonomy): domain Bacteria; phylum Pseudomonadota; class Gammaproteobacteria; order Pseudomonadales; family Pseudomonadaceae; genus Aquipseudomonas. The sequence continues at coordinate 20,946 of NZ_AKJC01000325.1, forward strand.
GCGCACGCTCGGCCAGGTTGCTCAGCACATCCAGCTCGGCCAGGGCGGCGGCGCTGTCTTGCAGCGGAGCAAGATGGCTGATGAGGGTTTCCAGCAACGCGTCATAGAGCATTTTTTCGCGGGCCAGGGCACGGCTCTTGGCCGACAGTGCCTTGTCCTCGAACGCCTTCAGCTCGGGCGTGATGAAGCGCTCGGCACCTTTGAGCGTTTGCCGGCGAATATAGTCGCCCGGTGCCTGTTCGGCCTGCTTGGTGGGCAGTTCGATGAAGTAGCCGTGCACGCGGTTGTAGCCGACCTTCAGGTTGGCAAGGCCGGTGCGGGCTTTCTCGCGGGTTTCCAGGTCGATCAGGAACTGGCCGGCGTTTTCGCTGATGGCCAGCAATTCATCCAGGTCGTTGTCGTATCCGGCCTTGAGCACGCCGCCGTCGCGAATCACCGCCGGCGGGTTGTCGATGATCGCCCGCTCCAGCAGGCTGGCCAGTTCTGGGTATGTGCCGGTGATAGCGGCCAGGCGCGCCAGGTGCGGGGCCTCCAGCTCGGCCATGGCGTTTTGCAGTTCAGGCAGGGCACAGAGGGCATCGCGCAGGCGCGCCAGGTCGCGCGGGCGGGCATTGCGCAGGCCGATACGGGCGAGAATCCGCTCGATATCGCCAATGTCCTTGAGCTGCGGCTGCAGTTTTTCGAAGCGATAGCCATCGAGCAGGCAGCGGATCGAATCCTGGCGCGCTTGCAATACCTTGGGGTCGCGCAGCGGGCGGTTCAGCCAGCGCGTCAACAGGCGGCTGGCCATGGCAGTCTGGCAGCGGTCGAGCACCGACTGCAGGGTGTTGTCCCGCCCGCCGGCCAAGTTGATGTCCAGCTCGAGGTTGCGGCGGCTGGCGCCGTCGAGGATCACCGTATCATCGAGGCGTTCGTGACGCAGGCTGCGCAGGTGGGGCAGGGCAGTGCGCTGGGTTTCCTTGGCGTAGGTCAGCAGGCAGCCGGCAGCGCCGATGGCCAGGGTCAGCTTGTCGCAGCCGAAGCCTTTCAGGTCCTTGGTCGCGAATTGCTGGCACAGCGCCTTGCGCGCCGAGTCGCGGTCGAAGTCCCAGGGGGCGCGCCGACGTGCACCCGGACGCTTCTCGGCCGGCAGGTCGCGCGGCCAGTCGTCGGGGATCAGCAGCTCGACCGGGTTGAGGCGTTCAAGCTCGGCCAGCAGGTTCTCCCAGCCCTTGATTTCCTGAACACTGAAGTTGCCGCTGGTGATGTCCAGCACCGCCAGGCCGAACAAGCGCTCATCACCCAGCAGCGCGGCGATCAGGTTGTCGCGGCGCTCGTCCAGCAGCGCCTCGTCACTGACCGTGCCAGGGGTGATGATGCGCACCACCTGGCGCTCGACCGGGCCTTTGCTGGTGGCGGGGTCGCCAATCTGTTCGCAGATCACCACCGACTCGCCGAGCTTGACCAGTTTGGCCAGGTAGCCTTCCAGCGAATGGAACGGAATTCCGCACATGGGGATCGACTGGCCGGCCGACTGACCGCGCGCGGTCAGGGTGATATCCAGCAGTTTCGCGGCTTTTTTCGCATCTTCGTAGAAGATTTCGTAGAAGTCGCCCATGCGGTAGAACATCAGCTGGTCCGGGTGCTGGTTTTTCAGCTTCCAGTACTGCTGCATCATTGGGGTGTGATCGGAAAGACTGGACATTCAAGGCCTTGAAGCAATGCGTCTATTAGACAATGGCAAAGTGTCTAATACTACAGGCTTTTTTTCGGCAATGCTGGTGGCTGTGCCACATCAATTTCACGAAGCCGCAGATAGCGCTTGGTCATCTTCGCATCGGTGTGACCACCGAGCTTCTGGGCGTCGTTGCCCTGCTTGTCGGTGTCGGTCAGCGACTTGGCGCGCAGGTCGTGGATGGTCGCTCCAGTTACCTTCGCTTTCTCGCACGCTTTCTTGAAGGCGTCCTTGACCGTCTCATAGGAGACTGGCTTGCCTCCGCCCCGGGTGCAGAACAGCGTCAGCCCGCGCACCTTCCGGGGCAGGGCCTTGGCCCGGACTATCAGCTGTTCGAGGTCCGGCGTCATCCCGACGATGAGCTTGGCGCCCGTCTTCTGCTGGTCAAAGGCAATGCCCTTGTCGCTGATGTCGGACAGCCTGATGGCGAGCACGTCGCCGATCCGCTGGCCAGTGAGGTAGCACATCTCGAGTATGGACCTGATGTAGGGTGATGCCGCGTCGCAGATGGCTGAGAACTCGTCATCGTTGATGTAGCGGTCACGCTTCTTCTCGGTATGGCGCTTGATGCCAGTGCAGGGGTTGGAGTCGACGATCTGTTGCTCCAGCGCGTAGGCGAACACCATGCGGAGGAACGAGATCACACGGTTTGCCATGTTCGGAGTGTCAGACATGTGCAGTTTCAGGGCTGCAACGTGACGTGGCAGCACCTGGCGTGGCTCGAATTCGGCCAGGTGATGCTTCAGCTTTGCCGATGCTGCCTCGTATTGCTTCACGGTGTTTGCCGCCAGGCGTCCGCGCATGGCATCCAAGGCGTCGTCAATCAGCTTGGGCATGCCGCCCTTGCCCTTGCCGCCCATGATCTTCGCGTATGCCAGCAGGGCCCCCTGATAATCGCTATCAAGTCGCTCCCACTTCCCCTTCTTCACCAGGTAGTAAGCGCCGTGCTTTATGTACATGCACGGCGGCAGGTGTCTGTCTTTTTTCCGTGGACGCATCAGTCCGGCTCCTTCACGCCATTTGCGTTGACGGGTCTAGCACCAGATGCTATTAGCACCTCCCAGAAAGGATTTGCTAAGCACTGGAGCAGCTGCAATTGAAAAAAATCGATCCGAATCGGGAGCTTTATCGACGCAGAGCAGGCGTCGCTCGCTGGCTTAACGAGCTGTCGAGAAAGGGCCTTTCGTATTCGGTCAGGAAGGAGTCTCGCGTTTCCAAAGGGGCTGGCTGGGAAGTCATCGTCGCCCCGAAGATCATTTCCATTTATAGCTTTGGCGAACGCACAAAGCATTACGAGGAAACGCTCCGTTTCTTGGACGACATAAAACGTCGATTCCTCAGAAAAGACTGCTTCATAGATTTTAGTAAGACTACTAGTATTACCGCGGCGGCTCTGGTGGTTGTCTATGCAGCGCTGGATGATGTCCGAATTAAGCGATCTGGGAAAGCCGAGGTTATTTGGTCCAAGACCAACAAAAGAGTTAATGCAATCCTTAGGGCGAATAATATACACAAGCTCATTAAGGGCGTTAAGTTTAGCTATGCGCTCGACAGTGTGAAGGCTATGCCTGTTGTCTCTAGTGTTGGTAATGAGATGATGGAAGATATCATTGACTTTATCCAGAAGCGTGTCTATGTCGATATGAGTCCTGCGACTGAGCATATATACGGCGATGCCGTGTCTGAGACTATAAATAACGTCAGATTGCATGCTTATCCTGATGCGGCTTCAAATGATAAGAAATGGTGGTTGATGTGCAGTGTTGTTGGTAAGCAACTATATTTGGCTATCTATGATACTGGGGTCGGCATTCCAAAAACTGTAGTTGATCGCCCGTGGTTCTGGCGTGCCGTGGAAATTACTCATCCTGATAAGTACTCTGATCTTGTGGCGGCCTATCCTGAACGAGAGAAATCTTTGCTTTTAGCACTGGTCCCGACTAAGATATCTGATGAGGATCTGATATATTTGTCAATGCAGGGTGATGTATCTGGAACGAAAGTTGATAAGCATGGTCAAGGTAGTAAGAGCATTATGGCCCTTGTTAACGATACGGAAGATGGTGTTTTGTGGGTGTTTAGTAACAAAGGGCTTTATAAGTTCAATCAATCGGACAAGAAGCCTGAGTTGTATCGGTTGCCAAAGTCTTTTCCAGGAACTTTGGTCCAGTGGAATATTGAGTTGCCTTAATTATGCATACCATAACGGTGGTAAAAGACTTCAACAAAAGGCCCTATGGTCGCTACCCCGAGGATGGAGAGGGTTGCGGTCAGTTTTTTCGGCAAAATGTATTGGCGCCTGCGCTCCGTGATTATGACGAAGTGCATGTGGTGCTTGATGGTTATAACCGCTATGGAAGGTCTTTTTTGGACGAGGCATTCGGAGGGTTGATTCGCGACGAGGGCTTTAAATTCGAAGACCTGAAGCGTAGATTGAAGTACACCCATTCCTTGGTCAAAAGCATCGAGATAGTTATCGCTGACAGGCTTGAAGCTGCCAGGAAGGCCTGTGAATGAATTTAGAGAATGTTCCTGGTCAACTCATAGCGTTGGCCTTGGGTTGGTCGTTTACTGTATTTATTCAGAACAGATCTAATCGGCGTGCGGAAGCTTTAAAGCGTAAAGATAAGATCATTGATAAACTTGAAGATCTTGCAGATTGGGTTGAGTCCGAGATTGGTAAGGATGACTTTTCATCTGTGCGGACTGAATCGACTTTTTCTGGTCTCGTAACTCAGATTGAGGTTAGGATTGGGCACCTAAATCGTCATATCGGAAAAGAAGTTTTCGATGCAAGTCTTCTCTCAAGTATTCGTGAGATCGAGATACATGAGAAGGCCGAGGATAACACCGAAACGCCTTATCTCATCCGCGATGCGGCTGCTGATGTAACTGAGCAAATCGAAATGTGCTGCGATCAAGAGTACTTCGCAAGACGAGGTGTTGTCGCGGCACTGAATGACTACTATCACTGGTTTAGAGGTGGTATTGCTTTAGTTGTGCTTTTGATTCTCCTATTTGCTTTTTGCCAGTTCTATAAGAATTATATCCACATTCCGATTGGGACTTGCGTCTACGGATCGCAGTGCGTCCAGGGCCCGATAGCCCCCCCGTTGAATGACATTCCTGGGCATCGGAAGTATATCGAGCCTTTGACAAAATAGCTTTCCGCTCAGCCGCTCTTCAGAGCGGCATTGTGATGCCCCTCTCAAAGCCGCAACTGCGGTCCTTTCTTTTCGGCTTGGCCACCCAGTCGGGCGAGTACGACTTGCCTCAGCACTTTTGGTTTCCCGTCTGCTCCAATCACATAGCCAAATTTCCAGTCCTCTAGCCAGCGTACCTGGTCCTTGGGGCGGAGGTAGCCCGTCATGTCGGCTACTTCATCCGGTGTCATGAACATGGTTGGTCTCCACGCCGCCGGTGGCGGCAGGTTGTGGGTTAGTCGCAGCTGCTGGAGCTGGCGCCGCTATCACTGGAGCTACTGCTGTCGCTTGACGAGTAACTGCCGCCGCTGTCGTAGCTGCTGTAGTCACGGCTGGAGCAGTAGCTGCTGGTGCTGCGCGATGGTTCGTAGTTGTCGGCCTGGTAGGCTGGATGCAGCGGCCTGACGGGGCTCAACGGGTTGAGCGGATCAAGCATCGGATCTTGCCTGCCGGCTGCCGGGCTGAGTCCGCGTGCGAACCCTGTCGGTGCCATAATCGGGCGCGGCTCGGGCTTCTTCTTTCGCTTGAACATGCGAGCCAAGAAATTGAGCATGAGTCTCTCCATGCCCGCGCATGTCGGCGGGCTTGAGTAGTTGGGGGATTAGGATTCTGTGAGAGGTGCCGGGATGGCCTGGGCTTTCCACTCGGCGTCCATCTTCCAGGCAATGCAGGGCGGCTCGGTCTTGCTCTTGTAGCCGCCGAGCCAGTAGTAGCCACTGTGCTTGGATGTGCCGCAGATGCTGCAGGTGTACCAACTGCCGAAGCCCCTGGCAGAGAATGGCTGGTACTGGTGGTTGTTCACCGCGGGCCTCGGTAGATCAGGTAGGCCATGTCCATCAGGGGCAGGATCATTGCTGCTTCTCCTGTGCGCGGCGTGAAACACCTTCCATGATGGCGATCGACATGCGCCGCCGTTCTTGCACGGCCGGGCTATCCGGATCGTAATTCGGGCCGAGATAAGTTTTCGGGTCGGTGGCCATGGCGCGCTTGATGCGCTGGAATTGCTCGTCACGCTGCCAGACGCTGCTCCAGGTCAAGAACGGTTTCTTGCCTTTCTCCTCACCCTCGGCCAGCTTCCAGATTGCCTGACGGTCGAAGGTCATGAGCCCGTCCATGGCGCACACGGCCAGCCGCAGTTCGTCGTATTCCGGGCGCTCGCCGGATTTCGCAGCATCGATGATCTCGCCGAGGGTCTTCATGGCATCAACTCCTTAGGAACTCGCACGATCGGGCCGAGCTTTGCGTGGACCAGGGCGCGGCAGAAGGCAATAAGGGGCGTAGGCCCTGAGAGCCATGTTGAGTTGATCGGGCCTGCGCTGCAGCCACATGGGCCGCCTGACAAGTACCGGTCATGGCTCAAGCCTGCCTGGTACTTGTCGATCAGTGGTCCACCGACTGCCCAGTTCTCCTGCGGGTCATAGCGCACTTCGCGGATTGTGACCTCGCCGGTGTAGCGGACGAACACCCGCCACGGGTTGCCGTAAATGGGTGGGGCAAGGAGCACGTCCAAGCTTTCCGCCCTGCCAACCGCCCAGGCCAGGGGCTCGCCGGCCAGGTGTGCTGTGCGCACTTCGATCAAGTCGGTCATACCAGCACCTCGTCGGGAACATCAAAGAATCCGAGGCGCCCCTTTATCGGGACAAACGGGAGCGGCTTTGGATCGCGCAGCACGAATCCTTTCTCACCCATGTACCAGGGGGATTCGCTGTGATCGACGCTGTCGATAAGCTCGACTGAGCCTATTAGCCCGCCTCGCAACAGGTTGTCAGGCGGCACCGGGAAGGGCGACTTGATCCCCTGTCGGGCCATGAAATCAAAAGCCGAGAGGAACTCACGACGGGTCATGCCGGTTGCGGCGTGTACCAAGAAGCGGCCCCGGAACTTCGTGTGCCAGGTTCGATTCTCGATGTCCTTGCCACCGCTGATGATCAGCCAGGCCCATGGCTGTCTGATTGAAAGTGCTTTCACAGCTGATACCTCTCATCAATCCAGCGCCCAGGCGCCAGTGCGGGTGTAGGTTCGGGTTGTGTTTCGTGCGGGGAGAGCTGGCGCTGGTGATGGGTAACGCAAGGCGTCGCCTGCTCGACCTTGTATTGGTTCATCCATGAGGCGCCGATCAGCGCGCCGATGGCGCCGTATGTCAGGGCCTCAATCAGCCAGCCGATCATGGCTGCATCTCGGCGTTGTAGCGCTTGTAGTCCTCGCCGAATTCCCAGCAGTAGGTGGCCGGCCACGCGCCTTGCGTCCCTTCTTCGACAAAGACATATCGATGTGCAAACTCGCCCGAGCGGTCCGGTACCGTCTTGCACCATTTGTGCTGCGGCCCGCCCAGGAACTGGCCAGGGCATTCCTTCACGGCTGCGGCCATGAACGCTTCAAGGTCGTGGTGACCCTTGCTCATCGCGATGTAGGTGTCACTGCCGACGCTTTGCACGTTCAGCGGATACTGTTTCAGCCTCATGGCTTCACCTCGCGGCGGCCCCACCAGCACACAGGGCCGTCATCGGTGTCGTGGATCGCCAGACAGAACCAGCCATCGCCTTCAGGCTTGCCCGGCTCCCAGTAGCCGCAGTGCGGCTCATCGGACTGGAAGTAGCGATCTGCGATCTCTTCCGGCGCGTCTGTTTCCAGGTGGACCATGACGAGCTGCAGGCCCTGCTGCGCGATCCAGGCCTTGCACTTCTCGCCGTCGCCCTCGTCGAAGTCGGGCAGGTCGGGATGCTGGAACATCCCGTACTCATCGCGCTCAACCGGCGCCGGCTGGATCAGCTTGATTTCTTCAGGCATGACGATTCCTTGGCCGCCATATCGCGGCAGTGAATAGAGGGGAGAGGGGTTACAGCTGGTTGGAGTACAAATGTTCTCTTACCTGCTGGGGAGAGCGAAGGCGCCTTTAAACTCTTGCTCCAGGTCTCGGACCTCGCGCTCTAGGTCAAGGAGGTCGACGCTATCTTCTCGTTGGCCGCGGCCAAGCAATGAGTCGCCGTACTGGCCGATGGCGGTGGCTGCTCGATCCAGCAAGTCTTGAATCTCAGGCGCCCGCACTGCTCCAAGAGACGAACCTTGTTTGTCGGGCGCGCTCGGCTCTGCGCTGGCTGACAGAGCTACGTCGATAAGTTCTCGCGTCTCGTCCAGGCCGGCGTACTCATCCCAGTATTCGCGCTGAAGTGTCTCCTTCAGCTTGTGCAGCAGCGCATCCTGATCGGCCAGTTGGCCGGACAGCTCCATGGTGCGAGCGATCATCCGGTCACGCTCGCCCTTCACCTGCTCCAATAGCGCTTCGCGTAGGCCATATGACCTCTCAATGGACCTCAGCCGCTCAACCTCGCCAGGATCGGTCATCGGCCCCAGGCCAACAATCGGCAGCCCAGTCTCTGCTGCATCCCGCTCGGCCTCTTCTTTGGTCCACCAGAAGGCAGTACCAACCATCCAGGCCATAGGCTCGGGGTGGGGCTGCGGGGCTGGCAATAGATCGGATAGCGCGATATCCGGCGCGGTGCACTGGGCAGCATCAATCGCTGCCATGGCTAGGGCGCGGTCAGTCATGGTCGGAACGCCCTTCAGGCGAGTGATGCACGCTGTAGCAGCGTCGACCTGCTTTTCGGTCCAGATGCTGCGCTCTACCAGCATGTAGCCTTCGGGCACTCCGACCATATCGATGATCCCCTCGATATGGTCATGCTGCTCGATGGTGCTGGATCGGTTTTCTGTGGGCATGGGTGTCTCCTGCTGGCGGCTTCAGGCCGCCAGGCGCTGGTAGAGTTCGATGAGGTCGGCTGCGTTGGTCGCGACAAGGGCCCGAGCTTCGTCCTTGCAGACGCTGTTGCCCAGCAGCTTCACCTGGTCAGTCTTGCTGATGGCTTTCCAGTACAGCTGGCCGGTCACTTCATCGAGGAACAGGCCTCGGTCGATGATGTAGTCGGGTCGGAAGCCTTGGGCGCGTTTCAACTCGTGCGGCTGCAGCATGCGCAGGGTAATGTCGATCAGCACGTAGTCGCCGACCATGACGATATCGGCGTGCTCGGTGAAGTGCTGCGGCAGGTATTTGCGGAGGAACTCCGCACACTTGCGGGCACCGGCCAGTTGCTCATCTGTCAGCGTGTGGCTGTGCAACTGGACGACTTCGACCACAGCCATGCGATCCTTCGACGGGATCGTGTGGACCGGCTCACGAAGTGAGATCCCGTCCTTCTCGGCGCCGTAGTACTTCACCATGTAGGCAGTGACCAGGCGCTGGTTTGAGCCTTTGCCCAGGACGGTCGAAAACGGATCGTCAGCTGCGCGGCCGTCGCCCTTATAGAAGCCACCATTGGCCTGCTCCAGGTGGGCGGACGCAATAGCGTGGTGACCGCTGTTCTGCGTTATGCAACTGAGAGGGCCGCTTGCGGCACTACCCACGCAGCCCTTGCGTAACGTCACTAGGGAGGCAGAAACCAGCGCCTGCTCGCCGCGATTCGCGCCTGTCACCGTCATGGCCGGGTCCGTGGCAGGGTAGCCTGATCGATTTCCATGGTGCGTCAGGTGCGTCAGATGTGCGCCGACCAGCGCAAAGTGCCCTCCCTTGACTTGAGCGACTTGGGTTCGTAGTGGCTCAAGAGTGTCAAAGGTGCGCTGGTTCGACCCATTCGCATGCTCAGTAAGGCATCCAGCCATCGCCATCGTCGGCTGTACTAGGGCGTGATGGGTACCGCCACCGCTGATGGTCGAGGCCGGCTCAGCGACGCTGTGGGTGCTGGTGTGCGACTTCGAGGTTCCGCGTAGCGGGACTATGAACGGATCGTTGCAGGCCAGGGTGTGCCGCCACAGGCCTTTGGCGATCCGGTTCATGGTGTTCTCCACCAGAGCATCGTCGCGGAAGATCGTGCGGCCCTGCAGCTCCCAGTCAATGCACTCGGCGGCGGATCGCCAGGCCTGCTGACCCTTGCCGGGGGTCTTGTGATGCGTCGGCGCGGGCCAGACGATTGGCTTGCCGTCGCGCCGGGCGATGCCGTACAAGCGCTTGCGAATCGTAGGCGCGCCTTGGTCGGCTGCGACGCGCACCTGGTGCTCGAAGTTGTAGCGCAGGCCGCGCACCAGTGCTTCCTTGGGCACGTGGTCGCCGATCTCGGCGAGGATTTCCGGTAGGTCCGGGTGGTCCTCTGGAATGCCGTTGCCCAGCACGTTCACGAACGCCTGGAAAGTGCGGCCTTTCTCTGCCTTGATCGGACGACCTTCATCGTCGAGCGGCCCCCAGTCGGCGAACTCTTCCACGTTTTCAAGGAAGATCAGTCGCGGACGAGTCTGGTATGCCCAGCGAATGATCACCCATGCGAGGCCGCGAATCTTGCGGTCACGTGGCTTACCGCCCTTGGCCTTGCTGTGGTGCCGGCAGTCTGGCGAAGCCCACAAGATGCCGACCGGTTGCCCCTTCGTTGCCAGGATCGGATCGACTTCGAAAACGTCTGCAACGTAGTGCTCGGTCTGCTGGTGGTTGGCGCGGTGCACAGCCAGGGCGATTGGGTTGTGGTTCACCGCCACATCCGGTTCGCGGTACGCCTCGGCAATGCCGCTGCTGGCGCCGCCGCCGCCGGCGAAGAGATCGACAACCAGCTCCTTTTCGAAGGGCAGGGCGAGGGAGGTCATACAGGTCATGTTGTGGTCCTTGCGTGCAGGCGCCGCCCTCGCCGGGGAGGCGTTATCGTTGAATAGGGGAAGACTCCTCGGTTCCGAATTACACTCATGGCGACCGTGGAGGGAGTGGGAATGAAGATCAGGCAGTTTGCCCCTGCGCTTCTAAGCGCCTTGCTGGGGCAGCACGCATACGCGTATGGACCAGAGCAGGCTGCTAACAACCTCGCGCATGACTTTGCGAACTGTGCGGCCTATTACATGCTGGTAGCAAAGGGGTCAGGGGGAGGCCAGCTGGCTACCAATTCAACCGAAGCCGCATCCCAAGCAATTGACGCATCCATCCAGTTGACAAGCGAAAAGCTAGCAATGGCTCGATACAACATGGCGCTCAAATCAATGATGCGTGACATGGATAATTCGTTCGCGAACTTCTCCATCGTGATCAACGATTACGCTGACCTGTGCAAGGAGCTCATGGAGAACGTTGAGGCGCGCCACAAATACTGGCTGCAGAAAGAAGACAGACCCTAGACTGTCAGGCGCTGGCGGGCAGCGCGGGAGGGTCAGTAATCGTCAGATCCGGCGTAGCGGATGTCGCCGGTGTAGATCTCTTCGAAATCGATCTTCACGCCACCGGTGTAGATGTTGAGCAGTAACGCCTCGATGCCGTAAGTCGCTCCCAGGTACAGGCTTTTCTTCGGGTCGTACTCATTGACTGTGAGGTCGAAGCACTCGCCGTCGCTACGGAACATCATTTTTACCGAGCAAGACCATTTGTCTTTGTTCTGCTCGGCGTCGGCATAAAGCTGCCAATAGCCTTCGCAGACACCTTCTGACTTTTCAATGATGATGGATGGCCCGTCCTCTCCAGCGATATCGGACCGTTCCTCGAAGGCCCTGGTGATCTGCTTGACCAACTCAGTGAGCGTCATGCGGGCCGGAAGTGGCTTCAGCATCGCCGTGAGCTTTTCCTCGATCGTTTGCTTTACTGCCTGGTTTTGCATGTTTTCCAGGTAGCTGGAAACAGTCTTCAGCACAAGGTCGCCATATCGGCCGATGTCCTGTACATCGGTCGGCATCACGCTTGCTAGCTTTTCGTTGAGCAGCTTCTCGAACGGCGACCTGTAGCTGAACTGTTCTTCGATGGCGCGTTTCACTGTCGCTTCCACGTTTTTCTCGATGATCGGTTGCAGCTTTTCCAGGCTCAGCGCAGCGGCTACCGACTCGGCTACGATCCCTTCGATGTTGATGTCGAGTTGCATGGTGATTCTCCTAGGCATGCGCCGCCCTCCGTGCTGGTGGCGGCATGGTGGCAAGAGGTCTGTTTTTTGTGGGCGCCTGTCACGGCGACATGTCACGTTGTGCGAATAAGCCGCTCGAGTTGCTTGTCCGTGAGGCGATCGGCGCCGTGGATGAGGCGCGAAATCAGGTCCTGCTCTTCCTCGATCCCGGCGCGGGCCATCGAGCGTTTAAGCGCGTTGTCCGTGTTGTGATAGAGGTCCGTGACAATGCGACGTGACAGCAAAAGGGCTTCGCGCTCTTCCTTCGTCAGCTTGTCCCGCTCGCGCTGTTCTTGCTTGCGCTGGGTTGGCGTCTTCGCCATTGCTGATACCTCCCAAGCCGCTGGGCGGCAAATTGATTTGCTGCTGGCGCCGGCCGTGGCGGACGCGCGCGGTGATGCGTTTCAAGCGGAAAGCTCCATGTCTCGGTCGTGCCAGCCGGCAAGCCACCAGCCGCAGTCCACGGTCATCCAGCCATAGGGCTGGGCATCGCGTGACTGGCTGTTGTCGCGGCAGGCGCGGCCCAGGTAGTAGGCTGACGGGTGAACCTGCTGCCGGCGCTTCATCGCTACGCACCGGCGAGGTACGGAAGGGGCGCAAACGGTATGTCGTCGTCGAAGCTGTCGTGATCAGGTGGCGCCGCCTGTTGGTTCGGCTGCTGGCGCGCCGGCCGACGTTGTTGCGGTTGCCGATCTGGCACCTGGCCTGGCTGTTGACCCTGCGGCCGGCTGCCTAGCAGCTGCATCGTGCCGTTGATGTCGACAATGATTTCTGTGGTGTAGCGCTTGATGCCGTCCTTTTCCCACTCGCGGGTCTGAAGCTTGCCCTCGATGTAGCACTGGGAGCCTTTGCGCAGGTACTCGCCGGCGATCTCGGCGACCTTCCCGAACAGCGAAACACGGTGCCACTCGGTGCGCTCGACCTTCTGGCCCGACTGCTTGTCGGTCCATTGCTCGCTGGTGGCCAGGCTGAGGTTGGTGACGGCGTTGCCGTTCGGCAGGTAGCGCACCTCCGGGTCCTGGCCGCAGGTGCCGACCAGGATGACCTTGTTTACCCCGCGGCTCATGACGACGCCGCCCCGGCCAACAAGATCAACGTCAAGGCAAAGAGTGCCACCCAGCGTGTTGCGCTTTCACCGATCTGGCGGACCTTCACCACGGCCACCACCGGAAGGGTTTTGGCATCGATCGCACGCTCAAGGCTCTCCGCATAACGGACAGCCTGCGGGTAGCTGGTGTTGCGGCCGTACACGCGGTTGTTGCTGGAAGAGACGACAATCCAGCCGTTACCGCTTTGCGTGACATAGAAGCGCGATTTGGCGCGGAATGCCTCGGTGGCCGTGATCACTTCCTGGCGCAGGGTTTCGAGCTTGTCCTGGCTCTGTTGGATGGCTGCTTGCATGGGTTGGTCCTCAGTGGGTCAGGCGTGGAGCTCGAAGGCCTCGGCCTTGCGAACGATTCGAACTTGGGCGGTGCGGCGCTCCGGCGTGCGGCGATCGCGGCGCATTGGGTCGCTGTCATCGATCACCGCGTGCATGGTGATGAGGGCGGCCAAGGCGATGCAGAGCGGGCTGATGATCTGGCGGCGCATGGCCTTGGTGACCGCCTCGATGCGTCGGCCGGCTTCCAACTTGAAGAGCGCGGCTTCGATGCGGTTGGCCACGGTGCCGGGGCTGACCGCCATCTGGCGGGCTATTTCTTTGGTGGTGAGGCCTTGAGCCACCCACAGCAGTGCTTCGAGCTCACGGGGAGCCAGGGCCTTGCCGAGCTGGCCAATCCATGAGCCGCAAGTGATCGTTTCCATGAAGTGTCCTCGGTGGGCTGCATTGGGGCGTGATCTGCGGGCTTGCTCAAGGCCCTGGATTTTTCTGCGCTTGCCGTTTCAGGGTTGCGCCCTTACTTCCGTCACTGGGCGGCCCGCATCGCGTCTTACCGCGGCAGAGAGAGCCAGATCACGCTCCGATGCAGCCTGGTGATGGGGAACCAGGTAGATCGGGCAGTTAACGTCAGGCTGACGCGGTGTTACTGCTGGGTGCGCAGTTCGTTGCGGGGCACCCATCCGCTGCTGGTCTTCACCATGCAGCCGACGAATGCGGCGTAGCGGGTGTCGCGCTCGGTCTGATGGCCGTACCAGGCGCAGGTCCCGTAGTCGATGCCGCGCATGACCAGCCACACAACGGCGACGGTCATGATCGCGAACGATCCGATTCGGATCACAGGTAGTCCTTCAGGCTGAGGCCCATCAGCTTCGCCGACTTCTCAAGGACGGCCATTTCCTTGTCGTCGATGTCGCCCGAGGCTTCGGCGATGGTCAGCATGACGTTGATAACGATGGCCGCTTCCTCGGGCGAGTGGGCCAGGTCCTTCAGTTCCTTCTCGGCGTTCATGCGCAGGATGCGATGGCCGCCGTCGTGGAAATCCTTCTCGGCGCGGTCCATGGTGTTGGACAGCTCCGGGCCGAAGCCTTTGAGCTGAGGCGTGTTGGCGATCAGCTTCTCGGTCTTCTTGATCTCGTCCTCGCCGATATCGCCGTCGGCGGCTGCGACGTAGAAGGCGCCGTAGACGATCGCCTGCATCAGGTCGCGGTTCTGAACCACCTGCATCGCAGCGCGGGCTTCACGACCTTTCTTGCCGAACAGTTTTCCAAGCATGGGGTGTTGCTCCGTGGGGTTGATTTCCCGTCTGGCCCTGTCGCCAAGGCCAGCCAGTGAAATCGGTGTTTCTCAGCGAACCTGCGGGCCGACATGTCGAGCGAGGAAGCTTGCTGTGTTGCGTACTGTCCACCAGGGCTCAACGGCCGGATTCACTCGGCGCCTGGTGGCTCATCTGCTGGTTTTTAAAGAGCTGTGTTTCTGCGTGTGGCGCAGAACATGGGTTGTATTATGCGCAGAAGAAAATCTGCGTCAAGCGCAAATTTGCGTTTTGGCGAGCAAAAAAAAGCCCGCATCATCTGCGGGCTGGGAGGGGGGATAGTCTTGGAAGGGGCTTACAAGTACTCACCTTTGAAGATGACTACACCGCTGATATCGCAGTTTCCATTGATGGGGATGAACTGTTCAGGCCAGGATGGGTTGATGGCTTTCAAGTACTTTTGGTGACCTTCGATTACCAACTGCTTGAAGGTTGCCTCTGGACAATCGACCAGTTGCGCAACCACAAGAGATCCGTTTTCGGCTTGGCGATCCGGGTCAACGTAGATCAAATCTCCCTCTCTGAATGACCTGCGAGCATGAGGGTTGAACATAGACTCACCCCTCACCTTCAATACGAATGTGCGCGGACCGTGTGGAACTGGGCAAGCTACCCAGTCCACTGCGTCTGCAGCGGTAAACGACGACATAACTTCAGTCCATTGGCCTGCCTGCACCCACGATATTACGGGTACGGCACTTGGTTGGACATGGGCTTTCTCAACGTTTGATCGCATTGATCCAGCAGCCAAGGCGCTGCTGAGGGGGAGGCCCAGCGCTTCCAGGATCTTGAGCAATAGCTCCTGACTGGCACCCTGCTTTCCGCGCTCTAGTCGCGAGAGGTTACCGCTATCGGTGCCCACCAGGTCCGCGAGCTCCTCAAGCGTCATTTTCTTCGCTTTCCTCGCGTCCCTTATAGCTTGTCCGATTTCCATTTTTAACAGCCCTTCTAGTAGGGCGCTCATCCTCGCCATGACGCGCCTCCTACGCAAAGCGTGTTGCGCAGATTATAGGTTGCTTTTTATCTGCGCACTGCGCAGAATCTTCTGCAAGTAAACACGTTTGAGGTCTTAAAGTGACCCCGCTGAGGAAAGCCAGAAAAGAAAAGGGCTGGCGATTAGCTGACCTGGTTGAGCGTCTGCAAGCTATCGGAGAGGTTACCGACACTGGGAACCTTTCCCGCATTGAGCGAGGCATACAGCGTCCCTCGACCAAGATGGCTGAAAGCATCTGCAAGGTCTTCGGGAAGCGCTCTCTCACTGAGATTCATGTGCTCTACCCGGACCGCTTCGCTGACAAGACAGCTGCCTGATGAAGTGAATTATGGGCGTACCTGGCGCTGTGCCAGTAGATGCCCAAAACACCTGCGAATCCATCCAGTACCGGAATCACAGGCGAAAAAAAACCGCCTGGCAGGGCGGCTTCTCTACAACAAACATCGAGGTCGATTATGCACTCTGCAATGGATGCAAGCAACACCGCACCCTTGGCCGTTTCGCACCAGAAAGCATACCACCAGTCCGCAGCACTCCATGCCGCGCGAATGATCCCTCTCCAGTACGCATCCACCTCGAAGGCCGCTCTCCGTCGTGAGTGTGTAGAGCATCTGCGGGCATCGCTGTGCGGAGGTGAGGCGTGAGCACGATCGTGATGACGGCATGCTGGCCGCTGCAGGGCATGAGCCCGGCGCAGAAGTCCGTGCTGATTTCTCTGGCTGACAACGCCAACGATGATGGCGTTTGCTGGCCTTCTGTGGCCACGATTGGTTCACGAACCTGCCTTTCAGAGCGCGCCGTTCGAAACGCGCTGCGCTGGCTCGAAGAGGCTAGCCTGCTGAAAAGCCATCAGCGTTTCGGTCGTTCGACCTGGTACACATTAACCCCGGCAGCATATGCCCCCGGCACGACATGCCCCCCGGCACAAGATGCCCCATCGCCCCGGCAGGAAATGCCCCCCACCCCGGCACCAGATGCCCCCAGAACCGTAAAGGAACCATCAATTGAACCGTCACCTGATGGCGAACGCGTTCCGCGCTCACCGTCTTGCCCGGTTCAGGACATCGTTGATCTATTCAACCGAGTGCTAACGCCTGCCTTGCCTGCGGTGGTGCTCGTATCCGAAGCGCGCAAAAAGCAACTCCGTGCCCGCTGGAACCAGAGTGCTGTTCACCAGAGCCTCGAATTCTGGGGCGAGTACTTTGCCGACGTATCCCGGTCCGACTTCCTGATGGGGCGCGCTGCGGGCAAGTTCGGCGCTGCACCGTTCAGAGCGACCTTCGACTGGCTGATTGCCCCATCCAACTTCGTGAAAGTGGTAGAGGGCAATTACCATGCATGAGCCCTACAACGCTGAGGCCGAGCACGGCCTGCTGGGTGCCATGCTGCAGCGCCCGGAGCTGATCGACACCCTGTCCGATGACCTGTCACCCGAGTCGTTCTACTTCGCCGAGAACGCCGAGGTGTTCCGGGGGATCCAGGCTCTGCGCGCTGCTGGCAAGGCAGTCGACCTGCTGACCGTCGCCGACCAGATCGGCGTGCTGCACAACGGCGAGCGCGCTCTGGGCCACTGCGCTTCCCTGGTCCACAACACCCCAAGTGTGGCCAGCGCTGGCACCTACGCCGGCATCGTTCGGGATCGAGCCATTGAGCGCGCCTTGTACGAGCTGAGTGACCGCACCCTGGAGATCGTGCAGGGCAGTGGCGATATTCAGGACAAGATCGCGGCCGTGCAGGCGGCGGCCATGGGCATCGACGCTGGCGGTGACGGGGAGGAGGTCGTGAAGGCCGCAGACCTGATGGCTGACCAGCTGGAGGTGTGGCAGGAACGTCACGACCGGCTGTCACGCGGCGAGACGTTGATCGGCCTGTCGACCGGCTTGGCTGACCTGGATGAGAAGCTGGGCGGCCTGCAGCCTGAGCAACTGATTATCGTGGCGGGTCGTCCGGCCATGGGCAAAACCACCTTGGCCATGGGCTTCGTGCTGGACGCCGTGGTGCGCCAGAAGAAGTCCGGCCTGGTCATCAGCCTTGAGATGAGCAAAAGCCAGCTGATCGACCGCGCCGTTGCCGCCGAA
Source organism: Pseudomonas sp. GM84 (assembly GCF_000282535.1). Taxonomy (GTDB): domain Bacteria; phylum Pseudomonadota; class Gammaproteobacteria; order Pseudomonadales; family Pseudomonadaceae; genus Aquipseudomonas. Next base: position 38,515 of record NZ_AKJC01000325.1, read on the forward strand.
GGCCGTATCCCGCTCAACCTGATCAAGAACGGCTCAGCCTGTGAATCGCACGGCGCCGAGCTGTGCGCTGCAGCGGCCAAGCTGAAGCACGCCAACCTGTTCATCGCCGACCGCGCCGCCGCCACGGTCGGGCGCATCCGCTCGCTGGCTCGCCGGCACAAGATGCGGTACGGCCTGGACATCCTGATGGTCGACTACCTGCAGCTGATGGACGGCGAGGGCGGCAACCGCACTGAAGCGGTCAGCAGCATCAGCCGCGGCTGCAAGCTGCTGGCCCGCGAGCTGGGCATTCCGGTGGTGCTGCTCAGCCAGCTTTCCCGCAAATGCGAGGAGCGCCCGAACAAACGCCCGGTGAACTCCGATCTGCGCGAATCAGGGGCCATCGAGCAGGATGCCGACGTGATCCTGTTCGTGTACCGCGACGAGGTCTACCACGAGAACAGCGAGTTCAAGGGCGTAGCCGAGATCATTGTCGGCAAGGGCCGCGACATCGAAACCGGCACCGTCCGCGCAGCCTTCCTCGGCCAGTACAACCGTTTCGAAACCCTCTCGGCCAGCTGGCAGCCGCCAGTCAAGGCCCCAAGCCAATCCGAGCGGCCGTTGTCGGCCCGCTATGCTCGCAAGGAAGTCGCATGACAGTACCCGCCCTTCGCCCGTTCAAGGCCAAAGCGGCTCGCGCCAAGCCCGTCGACAGGGAAGGGCAGGAGCAGGCCGCGCTGATGAAAGAACTGCAGCTGCGCTATCCGGAGGCCTACAAGCTGATCTATCACGTGCCGAACGGTGGTCACCGGATCAAGGCCGTGGCCGCCAAGCTGAAGGGGCAGGGCGTGAAAGCCGGCGTGCCCGACCTGGTGCTGCCGATGGCGCGCGGCGGGTACTTCGGCCTGTACATCGAGTTCAAGGCCAAGCCGCCGTTCGATGCGCCGGTGTCGGCCAGCCAGGATGCCTTCCTGCAGATGCTGACCAGTCAGAACTACCTGGCCATTGTGTGCCGGGGCAACATCGACGCAATCGAGGCCATCCGCGCCTACCTGCTGCAGCCCGCCACGGTGGCCGCATGAGCGCTACCCGCGAAGTGAAGCTGAGCGAGGCCGAAGTGCGCCGACAGGCCGCCGACATGTCAGTGCGCGACCTGCGCGACCCGCGTCACCCCGGCCTGTACCTGCGCTTCTGGAGCAACCGCGAGCGTGCTACTTGGCACCTGGTGCGCGGCAAGAAGTGGGTGCCGGTCGCCCGCTGGCCAGAACTGAGCGTGGCGGCAGTGATTGCCGAGCTGCCTGCCCTGCGTCAGCGCCTGCTGCGTTCCCCGGCCACCGCGCCGGTGGTGTCGGGTATGGCCACCGTGGGGCAGCTACTGGACTGGTACGGCGATCGGATGGCGCGGGATCGCTCACTGTCGGCGAAGCGCAAGGCCGGCGCCCGCTCTGCCATCGCCCAGCACCTGAAGCCGCGCCTGGATGATCTGGCCGTGGCGGCCGTGAATGCCGATGCCCTGGACAAGCACCTCATGTGGCCATGCCAGGCCGAAGTGTCGCTGTCTTACCTGCGGCAGATGTTCGCGCTGCTGCTGACCGCCTTCCGTCAGGCGCTGCAGCTGGGCCTGATCGACCGCAACCCGATGGCCGGGATGCGCTTCAACGACTTCACCAAGGCCAAGATCCTGCCCAAGGCGGCCCGTCTGCGTGACGTGCAGCTGCCGGAGCTGATGCAGCAGCTGGCCCAGGCATTCGAGCAGGAGCCAGGCGACGCCATGCTGGCCCTGATGATGCTGGCTCACGGGACCCGGATCGGCGAGACCCGCATGGCGCGCTGGAACGAGATCTCGCTGGCCGCTGCCGAGTGGTTCATTCCCGCAGCCAACGCCAAGACCCGCACCGAGCACCGCTTGCCGCTGACCGATCAGGTGCAGGCGCTGCTGACCCGGTACCGGGCCATCCAGCAGTCCGGCGGCTATGAGGGTGTCTACCTGTTTCCGAATCGCCGTGGTCTGTGCCTGAGCGAGACGCAGGCCAGCAATGTGTTCAAGCGCCTGGGGAAGGGCGAGTGGACCAGCCACGACCTGCGCAAGGTGTCCCGCAGCACCTGGACCGACCTCGGCATCGACGGACACATCGGCGAGATGCTGCTGAACCATAAGCTGGGCAAGATCGCCAGTACCTACATCCACACCCAGGCCATGCAGCAGCGTCGCGCCGCGCTGGAGAAGTGGCATGCCTGGCTTGACCGGGTTGGCTTCGCAGGCATTCACGGCCTTACCAAGGCCTTAATTGAAATTTCGCAGAACTCGCCAGAGGCCACAGCAACCGTGGCGCCGAGCGACCTTACCGCATTTGTAATTAGCGAGGATTCAAAGTGACAGGGAAGAGCCATGGCCCTGCCTTCAAGAAGGCTGTGATCAGGTTGGCTCAGTGCCCTTTGTGCCGTGGGAGAGCGGTCACTCAGGGTGTGTTTCACGAACTGCCCTGCGACCATTGCAACGCCTCGGGCTTTGTGGCGGCTGCAACCGGCGAGGCCCTGGCCCTGGATGAACTGGTGACCCAGCTCAGTATGAGGCTGCGGGCGGCGCTCCGGCAGATCGAACAGTTGAAGAACCCTCAGGCATCCGGGCCTGAGGCTACATATCAGGGAAGCAACCGGCGCGGCGCCGGCGGCACCAATCACACCGGAGATTAGGGGGAAGGACATGAAGAATCGAACCTACGTCGACAAGGCCCTTGGTGACACCGCGTACATGCTCGAGCAATGGGGCTGGTGGCGCATGGATGGGATGGGCGTGCCTCAGTATGTCTGCCCGCTCTATGCACTCATGAAGGAGCACGTCCCTGCGGAAGGTGGGCTCAAGCAATACGTGATCACGGACGACCTCGCCCTGGCGGTGGACGGCGCCGTAGCCAGACTCAATAAGCGCAACCCGCAGATGGGCGGATTCGTCTGGTTGTACTTCGGCGCTAAGTGGCCTGCGTTGCGGATCGCCCGAGAGCACAAGATGGGCGAAGCCAAGGCGCGCGAACTGATCAACACTGGAGTGGCATGGATCGACTGTGCTCTGGAGCAATTGCGCGAGGCTGCATAAAAAGCTTTCCGCGCGGATAAACACCTGTTTTCATAGCAGCGTGTCCAGCTTGCAAGCCACGCGACACATTGAAGCCCCGGCCATTGCAGCCGGGGCGTTTCGTTTCCGGGGCGTGAAAATATTTGTTGTGTTCCGTACCTTAAAGGTACATAATGCGACACATGGGAAGCACAAAGGGTGCAGCCCGAAGCCCGAAAGGAAGACGAATGACTGAGAAGGAAGAGCTAGAGCTTGAGAAGCTTCAAGCCGAAGTTCACAAGCTCACCGCCGAGGCCAGGAAGATGATCGCCGAGGCTAACAAGATGAAGCGGGAGACGATGTTTTACCCGTTTGTAGCGGTAGGAGGTCTAGTCACAGTGATAGTCACCGCCGCCGCCTTCATCCAAAAGCTCTAACGTTAAGCCCCGAGAAATCGGGGCTTCCGCCCAGCGGTCTTGAGCTTTACGCCGATTCGGGCGACAGTACCGTCACAGGGTCTTGCAACAGGCGTGACCCGACATCCCAAGCGAGGAAGACCATGAGCCACGATCAAGTTATCAAGCAGATGCGGGAAACCTTGGCCCAGCTGGGCAGCGAGGTTCGCGAAGGCTCCCAGCACGAAGCGCGCAGCATATTTCTGTCGGCTGCTGCAGGCGCAGTGTTCGCACTGGCGGTGAGCTGGGTAGCGTTCAAGTTCTTTTCCTGACTGATAACTGCCCCGGCATTCGTCGGGGCTTCGGATATCCGATGAAGCGCATCAAGCATTACGACCCGCCGTCGGCAGGCGATCTTGCCCGCCTGAAAGAAGATCTCAAGTTCACCAGCCCCCAGATGGCAGACCTGGCTGGGCTCACCCAAGGCGCTCAATGGCGCAAGTACACGGGCGGCGCGGCGCCGCGCGAGCTGGGCATGCAAATGCACTTTTACATGGCGGCACTGCTGACCCTGGGTGAAGAAGAGCTTGACCGGATCGCTGACTTGATGCGATCGCACGGCGCTGACGTTGAGTTGGGGCCGCTCCCGGCAGGTCCAACCCGATAGACGACTGACTTACCTGAAACTTCCCGAAGCCCTGGCAAACGCTGGGGCTTTTTCGTTTTCGGCCCCGCCACGCCCATTGCTCCGAGCTGGGAGTGATGCTGGGGCCGAACCTATTGCACTCCCCAAAAGGGAGGAACAGAGATGCCAAACATGCCCGAGAAGGATCCTGGCCTGTGGGCCGCTTTGCTCACCTGGGTGATTGCCCACCAGCCCCAGCTTGGCGCCGCCGGCCTGTCCGTTGCGATCGCCGTCCTCCGGGTGGTGTATGGCGGCGGCACCCGACGGCAGATGTTCTTGGAGGGCGCCCTGTGCGGCCTCATCACCCTGGCCTTGGTGCCGCTGCTCGAATGGATGGGCCTGCCACAGGGCATGGCCACCTTCGCCGGCGGCATGGTTGGCTTCATGGGTGTGGAGAAGCTTCGCGGCTACTCTGACCTGTTCCTGTCTCGCAAGGCTCAGGGCTGATGAGCTGCACCGGATGCGCCGCCCGGCGCGAATGGATCAACAAATGGATGAAGGTGGCCCGTGAACGAGCAAGCAATCTCTTTACTCCAGCAGATCCTGGACCAGCAGCAGAAGCAAACCAACCTGCTCGAACAGATCGCGACCCAGAACCTGGCGCTGATCGAAGCGCTGGCTGATGGTGACGGTCCGGACCCTGATGCGCCGCCGTCGACCTATCTGGACGGCACGCCATGCCGATGAGGCCGCAGCGCCCATGCAGGGCGCAGGGATGCCGCTCACTGCACCGCAATGCCAACGGCTACTGCGATGCTCATGCCGAGCTGGCAGCAGAGCAGGGCAAGGCTTGGGCTACTCGCAAGGGCTCAGGGCGTGGTGGCAGGCCATGGCGCCGCATCCGCGAACGCATCCTCAAGCGAGACCAGTACCTCTGTCGCTGTGACGACTGCGTCCAGCTTGGTCGCATCCGCGAAGCGCATGAGGTTGACCACATCGTGGCTCTGGCTCATGGCGGCACCGACGATGACCACAACCTGCGGGCGATCAATCGCGTTTGCCACAAGGCCAAGACGCAGCGGGAGTCGAAAACGATCAAAAAATGATCGAAAACGGCGAGAATGAGACGAAATCTCGTCTATGGGGAGGGGGAGGGTCAAAAGTTCAGGCCCTTTCGCTCGGACACCGCGCCCTCAGTCGTTTTTTTACACCCGCGAAATTAAAAATTCAGGAGTTGCGCGATGGGAGGCACCGCCACGGTCGCCGGCCGTGGTCGCAAACCCAAGCCGACGGCCAAGAAAAAGCTCGCCGGCAACCCCGGCAAGAGAGCGCTGAATAACGCTGAGCCGGAGTTCTCCAAGATCACCGATGTCGATCCGCCAGAGTGGCTGAGCGAGCGGGCCGCTGTGATGTGGAAGATGATCCTTCCAGAGCTACTGCGCGAGAACGTCGTCGCGCTCACCGATCTGCACAACGTCGAAGCCTTCTGCACCGCCTACGACAACTGGCGGATGGCCCAGGAGTCGATCAAGGAGCACGGCATCGTGGTGGCAGGAGCAACGGGCGGGCCGGTAAAGAACCCGGCGTTGACCGCCGCCAACGAAACAATGCGCCAGATGGTGACCTTCGGCTCGCTGCTGGGTCTTGATCCGTCCAGTCGCACCCGGCTGATCGGCGGAAATAAAGAAAAAGCCACCAACGAATTTGCCCAACTACTGAGCTCATAGATGACCAAGGCCCTGCACCCCAACGTCGACAAGGCGATGGCGTGGGGGCGCTCCGTGCTGCGCGGGAAAGTCCCAGCCTGCCGATACATTCACCTGGCCATTCAGCGCCACTTCGATGACCTGGCTGCGAGCCGAAAGCGGGGTTTCCGCTTCAAGTTCGACCCGGCCAAGGCTGAGAAGAAGCTGAAGCTTATCCAGCTACTTCCCCACACCAAGGGTGAGTGGGCCTTCAAACGGCAGCTAATCAGCCTGGAGCCTTGGCAGCTGTTCGGTATGGCGGTCACCTTCGGCTGGGTCAGGAAGAAGGGCGGGCACCGCCGGTTTCGAGAAAGCTACTGGGAGGTGCCGCGAAAGAACGGCAAATCGGTAATCGCGGCCGGTGTGGGCATCAGCATGTTCGTTGCAGACGGTGAGTTTGGTGCCGAGGTCTACTCCGGCGCGACGACTGAGAATCAGGCTTGGGAGGTCTTCCGGCCGGCCAAGCTGATGGTGAGCAAGTCGCCAATGCTGATCCAGGCTGCTGGCATCGAGGTCAACGCCTCGAACATGAACATACCGTCCGACTTCAGCCGCTTCGAGCCACTGATCGGCGACCCAGGCGACGGTGCGTCGCCCAGCTGTGCCATCGTCGACGAATACCACGAGCACAGAACCTCGGCGCAGTACGACACCATGCTCACCGGCATGGGCGCGCGCCGACAGCCCTTGATGTTCATCATCACCACTGCAGGGGCTGATATCGAAGGACCATGCTACGACAAGCGCCGCCAGGTGATCGAGATGCTCGAGGGCACGGTTCCTGACGACGAGCTGTTCGGGTACATCTGGACGCTTGATGAAGGTGACGACTGGACCGACCCGAAGATGCTGGCCAAGGCCAACCCCAACCATGGGATCTCGGTGTTTCAGGAGTACCTGGAAAGCCAGCAGGCGCGGGCGATCCGCTCCGCTCGCTTCACCAACACGTTCAAGACGAAGCACCTGAACCTCTGGGTGAGCGCCAAATCCGGCTTCTTCAACATGGAGGACTGGAAGGCCTGCGAAGACACGGCCCTGACCTTGGAGCAATTCGAGGGGCAGGAGTGGATTGCTGGCTTCGACCTGGCTCGCAAGCTCGACATGAACTCGCGGGCACGGCTGTTCTGGCGAGTCATCGATGGCAAGACCCACTATTACAGTGTCGGTCCCAAGTTCTGGGTGCCTTACGACACGGCATTCAATACCGACAACAAGCGCATGTCGGAGCGGTTCCAGGCCTGGGTCAACTCCAAGCACCTGGATGTTACTGATGGCGCTGAGATCGATTACCGCGAGATCCTCGAGGACACCAAGGAAGCCAATCACCAGGCACCGCTGCGCCAGTCGCCGATTGACCCGCATGGCGCGACAGGACTGAGCCACGACCTGGACGACGAGGGATTCAACCCGATCACTATCACGCAGAACTACACCAACATGTCGGACGCCATGAAGGAGCTGGAAGCGGCTATCACCGCTGGCCGGTTCCACCATGACGGTAACCCGATCATGACTTGGTGTATCGGCAACGTGATCGGCAAGTTCCTGCCTGGCAACGACGACGTAGTGCGCCCGATCAAGCAGGGCGACGACAACAAGATAGACGGCGCAGTCGCGCTGATCATGGCGATCGGGCGAGTGCTGGCGAATGCTGGCGAACCGGACGCAAGCGGCTTCTTTGAAAACCCGATTATGGTGGGACTGTAATGGCACGCGAAAAGAAACCAGGGCGGATCAAGTCTGCTGTGCTGGACTGGCTGGGTGTGCCCATCAGCTTGAAGGACGGCGCCTTCTGGCAGGAGTGGTTTGGCACCTCGGCGAGCGGCCAGCATGTCACGGTCGACAAGGCGCTGCATCTGTCCACCGTCTGGGCCTGCGTGCGGCTGCTATCGGAGTCGGTCTCTACCTTGCCCCTGAAGCTGTACCGGCGCATGCCCGACGGGTCGCGTGAAACCGCCAAGGATCACCCGCTGTTCCGGCTGCTGTGCCGGGTGCCAAACAGTGAAATGACCCCGCAACGATTCATGCTGCTGGTGGTGGCGAGCATCTGCCTTCGAGGCAATGCCTTCGTCGAGAAGAAGTTCATTGGCAACCGCCTGGTCGCACTGGTGCCGCTGCTGCCTCAGTGCATGAAGGTGAAGCGGCAGGACAACGGTAGGCTCAAGTACACATACGTTGAAAACGGTACTGACCGGGACATCCCCGAAAAGAGCCTGATGCACATCCGTGGGTTTGGCCTGGATGGTGTGTGCGGCCTGCTCCCCGTGACTACAGGCCGTGACATTTTCGGCTCGGCCATGTCGGCTGAGGAGGCCGCTGCGAAGGTGTTTGCCCAGGGCATGCAGGCCTCAGGCATCCTCAGCAGCGACACGCTACTGAAGCCTGAGCAGCGTGAGCAGCTGAGGGCAAGCCTTGGCGCCTTCATGGGGTCCAAGAACGCCGGCAAGATCATGGTGGCCGAGGCCGGCATGAAGTACCAGGGCATAACGATGAACCCTGAGGCGGCCCAGATGCTGGAGTCTCGGTCGTTCAACGTTGAAGAAATCTGCCGATGGTTCCGCGTGCCGCCATTCATGGTGGGGCACATGGATAAGCAGTCCAGCTGGGCCAGCTCGGTTGAGGCGCAGAACCTGCACTTTCTGACCAACAGCCTGCGGCCATTGCTCGTCAACATCGAGCAGGAAATCACCCGATGCCTGATCGGTGAGGTTGATGCCGATGAGTTCTTTGCTGAGTTTGCCGTAGAGGGCCTGCTGCGCGCTGACAGCTCCGGTCGCGGCGCCTGGTACAACACGGCCCTGCAAAATGGCTGGATGAGCCGGAATGAAGTACGCCGCCTCGAAAACCTGGCACCGATCCCGGGTGGCGATACCTTCACCGTGCAATCAGCGCTTGTCCCGCTCGATCAGCTGGGCAAGCAGTCCGCTGGCATGTCGCCGGCGGCCACCGCATTCATGTTGCGCATCGCCGCTGCCAACCAGAGCGGTGACAAGGGGGCGATCAGTGATGCATTCGACCTGGCGTCCAAGGCGCTGGAATCAGGAAACCCCGACGGCCCAGTGATGGCCCATGCCCTGATCTCGCTACCACTGCTCAAAGCAGCCTGACCCTGGAGTAACTCATGACACTGAAGACCATTCCGGAGGCTCCGGCGGCACGCCCGCGCGCGCAGATCCACTGCGATCTCATGCCGATGGCGCTGGAGCGCTGGAACCCGTCGATCAAGGCCGCCGCGACCGACGACAACACTATCACCATGTACGACCCGATCGGCTTCGACTGGTGGACTGGCGAAGGCGTAACAGCCAAGCGGATCAGCGCTGCGCTGCGCTCCATCGGCGACAACGATGTGACCGTGAAGATCAACAGCCCTGGCGGCGATGTCTTCGAAGGCCTGGCCATCTACAACCTGCTGCGCGAGCACAAAGGCAAGGTGACCGTCCAGGTGCTGGGCCTGGCTGCCTCGGCCGCATCCTTCATTGCGATGGCCGCCGATGAAGTCCAGGTCGCCCGGGCCGGCTTCCTGATGATCCACAACAGCTGGACCATGGCCGCAGGAGATCGTAACGAGATCCGCGAGGTAGCTGACTTCCTCGAGCAAATCGACGGGACGCTGGCCGATATCTACTCAGTTCGCACCGGCGATAAGCCGGAAGCGATGCGCAAGCTGATGGACGTGGAGACCTGGATGGGCGGCAGCGCCGCGATAGAGGCAGGTTTCGCTGACAGCCTGCTTGCCTCGGATGCGATCCAGGAAGACCCGCAGGCCTCCGCACCTCATCAGGTGGCGGCTCGCCGCCTGGACGTGATTCTCGCCAAGCAAGGCATGTCGCGCACCGACCGGCGCGCGCTGATTCAAGACCTCAAAGCTGGTACGCCTGGCGCTACCAGCTCCGGCAAGCAGAACGCTGCCGAAACACCGGCCGAACTGGCCAACCCCATCGCCGACCTACAAGCCGCACTCGCGCGGTTCTCGGCAGCAGCTATTCAAACCGGAGCAAAACCATGAGCGAATCCACCGCAGATCTGCTGAAGAACGTATCCGCCGAACTGAAGAAGGCGACCGATGAATTCAGCAAGCAGGCCGAAAATGCCCTGGCCGAAGCCAAGAAGGCAGGCTCTCTGTCGAGCGAGACCAAGGCAACCGTCGACGAACTGGCCACCAAGTTCAACTCACTCACCGAAGCCGAAAAGCAGCTGAAGGCCCGCCTGGGTGAAATGGAGCAGGAGCTGGTGCGCAACCCAGGGAACAGCGCTGCGACCCCACGCGACACCGTTGGCGGCGTCGTTATCAAGAGCGAAGCGCTGAAGCAGTTTGCGGCCAGCGTCGAGGGTAATCGCCGTGTGAGCGTTCCGGTTCAAGCTGCCCTGATCAGCTCCGGCGTTGCTGAGGGCGTGGTTGAGCCGCAGCGCCTGCCAGGCATCGATACCGAGCCGAAGCAGCGTCTGTTCATCCGCGACCTGATTGCCCCGGGCCGAACCACTTCTCCCGCGATCTTCTGGGTTCAGCAGACCGGCTTCACCAACGCCGCGCGCGTCGTGGCCGAGAACACCGCCAAGCCGTACAGCGATATCCAGTTTGCTACCAAGATCACCCCGGTGAGCACCATCGCTCACATGTTCAAGGCGTCCAAGCAGATTCTGGACGACTTCGCGCAGCTGCAATCTACCATCGATACCGAAATGCGCTACGGCCTGAAGTATGCCGAAGAGCAGGAAATTCTGTTCGGTGATGGCACTGGCGTTCATCTGCACGGCATCGTGCCGCAAGCCACCGCATTCGCGGCGGCGTTCGAGGTCGAGCAGCAGTCCGGTATCGATGACCTGCGTCTTGCCATGCTGCAGGCGCAACTGGCGCGCCTGCCTGCCTCGGGCCACGTTCTGCACTTCATCGACTGGGCAAAGATCGAACTGACCAAGGACACCCTTGGCCGCTACATCCTGGCCAACCCGCTGGGCCTGACCGGTCCGCTGCTGTGGGGCCTGCCTGTCGTTGCCACCGAGATCGCCGCCTTCCAGGGCAAGTTCCTGACCGGCGCGTTCCAGACTGGCGCTCAGCTGTTCGATCGCGAGGACGCCAACGTGGTGATCTCGACCGAGAACGCCGACGACTTCGAGAAGAACATGATCTCGATCCGCTGCGAGGAGCGTGTTGCGCTGGCGGTGAAGCGCCCTGAGGCCTTCATCTACGGCAACTTCACCGCTCCGACCACCCCTTGACCTGAATGGGCCGCCCGCGCGGCGGCCCACTGGAGGCTGTCATGAAGATGAAGCCCTTGAAGCCGCTCTACCTGGGTGGGAAAACCCTGGTTGAAGGTAGCCCGTTTATCACCGATGAACAGCACGGCCGCGAGCTCATCCAGAAGGGGTATGCGGAGAAGCATGAAGGCGACGATGAGGCGCTGGTCGACCTGACCCAGGGCGATGCTCGGCCGGCCGCAACTACTTCTGCCTCGGTAGCCGCCGATACCAAGATCAAGGCCACTGCCAAGAAGAAGGCTGACTGATCATGTCCGTCATTGCCATCGACATTGCCATGCATCACCTGCTGGCCGAGCCAGACGACCAGGTGCTGGTACAGGAACAGCTTGATGCGGCAGAAGGGGCGGCGATGCAATTCCTCAATCGACGCTTCTATCTGGATCAGGTAGCGCTCGACCAGGCCCGTGCCGGCGTGCCGGCGGCGATGCGGGCGGCCAAAGAGGCGAATGCCGCCGCTGTGGCTGACGCAGAGGGCGAGCCGGACCACGCGCTACGCTGCCGCCTGCTCGAGCATGCCCGTCAGGTACTGGCCGACGCCTACGACCAGGCCGACGCAATCGCCTATGGCATGGTGATCAATGCCCAGATCCAAGCGGCCTGCTTGCTCAAGCTTGGCCACTTGTTCGCCAACCGCGAGGATGTCGTTACCGGCACCATTGCCACCGAGCTGCCGCTGGCGTCCCAGCACCTTCTGATGCCGCACCGCATCCGGATGGGTGTGTGATGCAGGCCGGCAAGCTCCGGCACCGGATCGACATCGAGGAGTTCACCCTCGTTCGCGATGAAGCGAACGGCGAGTTTGGTGAACCTGATTGGGTGCCACGCTGGGCGAAATGCCCGGCCCGGGTTGAGCCGTTGTCAGCCCGCGATTTGGTCGCAGCAAAGGCGGATCAGTCCGAGGCCACAGCGCGCATGGTGATCCGGTATCGCCAAGGTGTGCTGCCCACCATGCGGATCGTCTACCGCGGCGAGGTGTACAGCATCGAAGGCCCGCCTCTGGAGGACGATAAGTCCGGGCTGGAGTACCTAACGATCCTCGTTTCGAAAGGGGTGAAAGATGGCTGACGGCGTCGAGTTCAGCATCACCGGCTTGGATAGCCTGCTGGGGAAGTTGGACTCGGTCAGCTATGACATTCGCCGAAAGGGTGGTCGGGCCGCGCTACGGAAGGCCGCCCAAGTGGTGGTGAGGAAGGCCAAGGAAGGAGCCGAGCGAATCGACGACAAGGCCACCGGCCGGGCGATCTCCGACAACATCGCGTTGCGCTGGAACGGCAAGCTATTCAAGCAGACGGGCGACCTCGGCTTCCGCATTGGCGTGCTGCACGGCGCGGTGCTCAAGGACGGCGGCGACCTCAGTCCGAACTCACCGACACCGCACTGGCGTCTGATCGAGTTCGGTACCGAGCAGATGGCGGCCGCCCCGTTCATGCGTCCAGCCCTGGCCAACAGCATCAGCGAGGTTACCAACACCTTCGCAACCGAATACGAGAAGTCGATTGACCGGGCGATCCGGCGCGCAGCGAAGAAGGCGGCATCCTCATGACTCCACCAATTTTTCAGGTCTGCTCCCAAGATGCCGGCGTGACCGCGCTTCTCGGTAACGGGAGCAGCCTGCGCTTGTACTCGTTCGGCGAGGCGCCGGAGGGTGTGGTCAAGCCGTATGCGGTCTGGCATCTGGTGAAGGGCGAGCCGGAGAACTACTTGGCCGGCCGCCCGGATGTAGACAGCTTCACCCTGCAGGTCGACGTGTACGCCGCCACCGGCGATAAGGCGCGACAGGTCAGGGACGCCATTCGCGATGCGATCGAACTGGACGCATACGTCACCCGCTGGGGCGCTGAAGGCCGCGACCCCGAAACAAAGAATTACCGAGCCAGCTTCGACGTGGACTGGATGGTTTACCGCTGAAGAATCGCTTTAACCCATGCCCGCCGAGTGCGGGTTTTTTTATTTCTGACTGGAGATAACCCATGTCGATGAAAGCCCAGGGCGCTCAGCTCTATGCTTTGGTGCGGCCTTTGAGCGGCACAGGCCCAAGGACCGTGATGGAGGTTGAATGCCTCACCGCGTTCAACCCAGGCGGTTCGCCGGCAGATCAGATTGACGACACCTGCCTGGCCGATACCGAGCGAAAGTACAAGAAGGGTCTGCGCACCCCAGGCCAAGCTACCGCCACCATCCTGGCCGATCCGCGCAATGCTAGCCACGTTCGCATGTTCCAGCTGTCCCAGGATGATAGCGACGAGGACATCCTGTGGGCGCTGGGCTGGTCTGACGGCAAGGACATCGCCCCGACGGTGAATACTGCCGGCGATGACTTCGAGCTCCCAGCCACTCGCACCTGGTGCTTGTTCGCCGGGTACGTTGCGGACTTCCCATTCGATTTTGCCAGCAACACCTCGGTGAGCACTGCGGCAACCATTCAGCGCTCCGGCAAGCTGAACTGGATCATCAAGGAGTAACCCATGAAGCTGACACTCGACGCGCTCAAGGGCGCAGGGTCGTTCACTGGGCGCCCAGTGGAAAAGAAGATCAAGTGGCGCCAGAACGGCACCGACTTCGATGCGACCGTGTTCGTTCGTCCTCTCGGCTACCAGACTGCCGTGAGCGATGTGCTCTCGTTCAACGGCAAGCAGGACAGTATTGCCGGCAAGATCGCGGCCTCGATCTGTGACGAGGAGGGAAACCCGGTGTTCAGCAGCCCCATGGACATCACCCATGGCCCGCTTGATCCGGTCGAGCTTGCGAAAGACCCGGAAAGCACCAAGCGTCTGGGCTCCCTCGATGGGGCTCTGTCGGTTGCTCTGCTCTTCGCCATCCAGGAGGTCAATGACCTGGGAAAGACGCAGAGCTCACCGAACTCGATGAAGTCTGGCACGAGCTCGTCCTCTCCGGCGTCGGTGGGCAGACGATCGCGCAAGCCAAAGAATCCCTCAGCCTGAGTGAGTTTCGCTCCTGGGTGAAGTTCCGGCAGCGCCGCGGCTCTCTGCATCTGGGCATGCGTATTGAGCGTTCGGTGGCCGTGCTCGCGGCGCTGACGGCCAATGTGCACCGCGACCACCAGAAGCGGCCGGCGCCCTACACCGTTGCGGACTTTGCCCCGCATGAACACGACAACCGGGAGATCTCGCTCGAAGAGGCGATGAGCACCTGGGCGTGATCCGTTCGTTTCGATTTGTTGGAGAAGGGTATGGCTTCTAGGTCTCTGGGCACCCTGACCCTGGATGTCATCGCCAAGGTAGGCGGCTTCGTTGAGGGTATGGACAAGGCCGGGCGGAGCTCCGAGAAATGGCGGAAGGATGTCGAGAAAAACGCTAAGGCAGTCGGTACCGCAGTCGGCGCGGCAGTGGCAGCCGGGATAACGGCTCTCGCGGCCTTCACCGTTTCCACGGTCAACGCTGCCAATGAAGTCAGCCGCCTGGCTGTTGTTGCAGGAAGCAACACCGATGAATTCCAGCGCTACGCCGCCGGTGCCAAGGCGGTCGGAATCGAGTCCGACAAGTTCGCCGATATTCTCAAGGACGTAAACGACAAGGTCGGTGACTTCCTGCTGAACGGCGGGGGCGAGCTGCAAGACTTTTTCAAGACGATTGCCCCCCAGGTGGGGGTAACGGCCGAGCAGTTCCGAAACCTCTCCGGTCCTCAGGCCTTGCAGCTGTTCGCGAGCAGCCTGGAAAAGGCTGGCCTGAGTCAGGCGGAAATGACCCAGCAGATGGAATCGCTGGCGAACGACGCAACGCTCTTGCTGCCGCTGCTGCGCGATAACGGCGCTGGGTTCAATGTGTTGGGCGATGCCGCCGAGAAGGCCGGCGCGATCATGGATCAGAAAACGATCGCGGCGACGAAGAACTTGGCGGCAGCCGGTTGGCTGGCCCAGCAGTCAATGGCCGGCATCAAGAATCAGTTGGCGGCGGCGCTCATGCCAACGCTGAGCGACTATTCAGTAATTCTGTCCGACGTCGGTCAGGATACTGAGACGATGACTGCGCTCTCCAATGGTTTGCGCATGGTCATGGACTTCGGCGCCAAGACTGCCCTGGCTTTGGCGTACGCGGTTGAGCTCACTGGTAGATCAATTTCCGGGCTGGTGACCATCATCGGCGGCTCCTTCGAAGGCGTCGATATGTCGAAGCCGCTCGAGGCCATCGACAAGATCCAGGAAAACTCGTCGAGGCTTGCCGGGGAGGTCGGGAAGGACCTTGATAAGCTGGATGAGCGCTACAACAAGCTTTGGGTGCGGGTAGACCAGGCCGGGTCATCGGGGCAGGCGAGCGGCAAGATAAAAGAGATTGCCGACGCACTTGCTCTGGTCAACAAGGAAGGCGCCAAGGGTACGTTCAAGGCGCCGACAGCCGAGGCGCAGGAGGCCGCCAAAGCCGCAGAAGCGGCCGCGAAAAAGCTACAGGGCCAGTTCGATACAGCGGAGGAGGGCTACAAGCGACAGATTGCCCTCATCAACACCGAGACGGACAAGCGCAAGGAAGCCACGGAGGTCGCCAAGCTCCAGTTTGAGCTTGAGTCAGGAAGCCTGCAGGGACTGAGCGAGCAGCGCCAGGAGAAACTGGAGCAACTAGCCATCGAGCTTGATCGACTGAAGCAGCTGAAAAAGGCCAACGAGGATGCTCAGGCTGTTGGCCAGTTCAAGGCATCGGTGAAGCACCAGCTGGAAATCGATCAGCGCGGGCTGAATGTCGACTTCGGTAACGCCTACAACAGCGACGAGGTACGGCAGCGCGCTCTGGAGATGGTGGCAATCGAGCAGGACTATCAGGATCAGATGGCTGACCTGCTCAAGCAGCGCAACGCGGACAAGATCAGCCAGTCCGTGTATGAGCAGGAAACCTCTGTGCTCAAGGATGCGCTGGCCGAGCGCCTGGAAATGCAGCAGCGATACCACCAGGACCTCGACAAGCTGCAGCAGAACGGTACCGCCGGCTTCATCAGCGGCTTCGCCACTCAGGCCGAGGCCTCCATGGACCTCTACAGCAACATGCAGAACGTCGGCGCTGACACGTTCAGCAACCTGCAGAGCGCGATGACAGAGTGGGTCGAGACCGGCAAGCTGGATGTGCAGGGGCTTGCATCCACGTTTATCAGCTCGATGGGTAATGCGCTGATGTCATATGCGGCGGCCCAGGTGGCAATGGCCGCGCTGAGCGCGTTCACCGCAATGATCGGCGTGCCTTTCGTTGGGCCAGCGATTGCGCCCGGCGCTGCGATCGCTGCCGCCGGCGCCGCTGGCGTATTGATGACCGCGGTCGGCGCTTCGCTCGACGGCCAGGCCCACGACGGCATCGACTCCGTTCCTGCTGACGGTACCTGGAACCTGAAGAAGGGCGAGCGGGTCACCACCGCCGAGACCAGCGCGAAGCTTGACCGAACGCTGGATAGCGTAGCGAAAACTTCCACTCAGCCGGGGTCGCTCAAGGTCATCAACAACGGCCCACCCGTCACGGCTCGGCGTGAGCTCTCCGATGGGGAGTTGAAGCTGATCCTGGATGCAGCCGATGAGCATATCGCCAACGGCTTCGCCCGCGGTACCGGCAAAGTGAGTCGTGCCACCGGCGCGGCCTATGGCCTGAGGAGGGACCCGAAATGACGGCGCTTGAAGTCGTTTACGCCTCGGGCGGGGATGACATCATCTCCACACTGGAGATCGCGTGCCCGGCCTGGAACAAGACGCTGTACCTGGTCCAGGACTTCGAAGATTTTCGGGCAACTACCGAGGCCGGCAAAACGGTCACGTTCTTGGCCTCGGCCATTGACGTGGCCCTGCCGGCCAAGGACAACACCGGCGCGCAGACGCTGACCTTCGTCATCGACAACGTGACCGGAGAGGCCCAGCAACTGCTGGACGCCTCGCTTGTGGCCGAGGCCAGGGTCACGATCGTTTACCGCGAGTACCTGTTCACCGTGCCCGGCGAGCCTGCTGACAGGCCGTACCGAATGACCTCGTTCGGCGGGACCATGGATGGTCCAACTATCCAAGTCGAGGCCGGCTACTACGACCTGATCAACATGATGTGGAATAGGGCCCGCTACACCACCGACTTTGCCCCAGGGCTGACATACCTCTAACCCATGTACGACAAATACTTCACCGCGACTTATGAAGACGGGGCGCGGGGCGAGGCCGTGGGTGGTCGATACCTTCTCGACTGCTGGGGGCTGGTCCTGGCCATCCGTGAGGAAGTGCTCGGTCTGCCTCCGCTGCCGTCCTTCGGCCCAATAGATCGCCGGGACCTTCGTTCCTCTGCCAGAGCCTACGCCCAGTACTCCGACCTGATGCCCGTTGGCCCGCCTGTTCCGGGGGCAATCGCCGCCGTGATCCATGGCGGGCTGTGCACGCACGTTGGGGTCGTCGTCCCGATCGACGGGGAGCTGCGGGTCTTCGAGATCAACCCCATCGCTGGAGTGACCAACATGCGCCTGATCGACTTCGAGCGGTCCTACCCGAGAGTGAAATACCATCGTGATCGAGATCTTTCCGAGCAAGCTTGAGGGTGGCCCCCTTGAGCGCCACCCATTGGATCAGGCCACGACGATTGAGGCCTGGCTGAAGGGCAAAGTCCGGGGCTATGAGCCACGGCCGGTACCGCCGATCAGCATCACAGTGAACGGTGAGTTGGTTGCCCCGGCCACCTGGGGAAAAGTTGAGGTTGGTCCCGGCGACCATGTGTCGATCTTCATTGAGCCGAAGGGCAGTGCCCTCAAGACCATCTTCAAGCCTGGCCCGCTGGCCAAGCTATTCGGCTTGGGCAACCCCTTCGATCCGGTGAAGCCGACCACGCCAAGCATGCAAAACCGGACTTCTCGGGAGCTCAACCTGTCGACCGTCAAGGGCAATCAGCCGGCACTCAATGATGTGATCCCTGAGCTGGCCGGTCATCCCAAGCGCTATCCGGACATCCTGGTCCCGGTGCATCGCTATTTCGGTGACCCTACCGAGCAATGGGCAGAACTGCTCCTGTGCATCGGCAAGGGTAAGTACCAGGTGCTGCCCAGCGACATTCTGATTGGTGACACGCCGATCTCTTCCCTGGGCTCGACTGCCAGCTACACGATTTATGGCCCAGGGCAGGACTTGGGCAACGAAACGGCCGCCCAGTGGTGGCACAGTTCAACGGAGGTAGGGGCTACCAACACCGGAAATGCCGGCCTGACGCTGACCACCACGATAGTGGTTCAGCAGCAATTTTCTGGCAATGCAGTCCAGGCGAGCGACTTTGTGCTCTCGGTGCCTGAGGGCGCCGGATGGTTCCCGTCCGGTTGGGACAGCGGCATGATCGCGCGCATCGAGTTGCCTTACCCGTATACCTACATCGCGCCTGCCGATGGCAGTGCCACGGTGATCACCGGCAAGCACGTGCCCATGCTGAAGCCATTTGTTGGCATGAAGTTGGAAATCACCGGGGCCAATGCTGGGCAATACGTCGTGGCCACCTACGTTCCTGAGGTGCCTGGCACGCCAGCTGTGCCTGGGAGCGCATCCATGATTACCGGGAGTGCTGCTCCAACCCGGTTCGACTTCGACATGGCGCCGCTGACCTTCACAGTAACCCGCGGCGCCAGTGAGTTCCCTGTCGCGCTGAATAGCGCAGCCACAAATCTGGCTGGCCTGGTCACAGCGGTGAACAGCGCGCTTGCCGGAACACCCTTGGCGGCCAGCGTATCGTCCGGCCGGCTGCGCATTGCAGAACAGGCCGCGCCGTATTCTGGCGTTGCGCTGGGTCTGACCGGCTCTACATCCGATGTTTTCGGGCAAAACCCGGTGTTCGTGACCGGTGTGAAATCCGAGGCTGCAGCCGATGGGCAATTCGCCAAGATGACCTTGGCCTACGACGGCGGCGCGCCAGTGGTTGGCCTCTTGACGGGCGAGCTGCCATCCACCATTGGATACCGTGACCTTCGGTACCGGATCACGGCGGTCTCGGATGACTCCGAGGAATACGACGAGGACACTCCAGGAAGTGAAGCGCATGGCCCTTCCGCCATCACTGTCACTAAGTTGACCGATACCGGAGCCGAGGACGATGAATGGGAAGGCTTTGATGCGGTTGAAACCAATGGCGTGGACATCGTGCTGGACGGCTCGACCATGGAGGGCGATTGGTCTGGCCCGATCGCAGCCGTCCCGGAAGGCGAGGTGACGCGCCGCCTTGAGCTCGATTTCTTCTTCCCGCAGGGCCTGATCCGCTATACCGAGAAGAACGGCAATAAGCGCCAGGTCAGTGTGCATGTCGAGATTCAATACCGCGACATCACCACAGCTGGAGCTTGGACGTCCCTGACCTCCACATACACAGCCACATCGCCCGATCAGATGGGTTACACGCGAAAGATCTCCCTGCCAACGGCTATCCGGCCTGAGGTTCGAGTACGCCGCATTGGCGAGGAGTCGACGAGCTCAAACAAACAGGATCGGGTGCAGTGGTTCGGCCTGCGAGGTCGCATCGAGCGCGCGCCTCGCCGGTACCAGGATGTGACGGTGATGGTCGTCTACATCAAGGGCAGCAACCGGCTTTCGGCCCAATCCCAGACCATGGTCTCGGTCCGGCCGACGCGGGTTCTACCCGTCCGCAGTGGTGGTGCCTGGGCGGTCGAGACACCCACGAGGGACATCGTGCCGTGGGTTGCTCATGTGGCCCGAACCATTGGCTACACAGACGCTGATCTTGATCTGGTTGAACTGGATCGCCTCGATGCCATCTGGAAGGTCCGCGGTGACAAGTTCGATCTGGAAGTGTCGACGCAGGAGACCGTTCTTGAGGCGCTCAACACGGCGTTGATGGCGGGGTTTGCTGAGCTGACCATAGACAGGGGCTTGATCCGGCCAGTGCGGGATGAGCCTCGTTCTGTGTTCGAGCACATGTACACCCCGCAAAGCATGGTCACCAGCCTCACCCGCAAGTTCACCACGGTGCGCCCCGATGACTATGACGGGGTGGATGTCGAGTATGTGGACGAAGACACCTGGCAGAAGGAGACAGTGAAGTGCCGGCTGCCTGGGGATGTGGGCGCGAAAACCGAGAAGGTCACCTTGCAGGGCGTGATCAATCGTGACCGGGCCTGGCGCATCGGCATGCGGCAAAGGCGACGCTACAAATATCAGCGGCATGGCTACAGCTTCTCCACGGAGCTCGCCGCGATGAACAGCCGGTACAAGAGCTATTGCGCCGCCGCAGATGACATTCCGGGCTATGGGCAGAGTGCCATTCTGGTTGATTTCCAAGAAGGCAATGGCAAGACGCTGCTGGAAAGCTCCGAGCCGCTTACCTGGGTTGAAGGGGCAAGCCACGTTGTTGGCCTGCGCCGCCCAGACGGCACGCTCAGCGGGCCATGGCGGGCGACGAGGGTGGATGAAACGCGGCTCACTGTGCCTGGGCTGGACTTCGAGCCGGATCTGTCCTGGGACATCGAGCCGCCACACCTGCTGTTCGGAACGACCACCCGGTGGTGCTACCCGATCCTGATCGAATCCATTACCCCGGAAGACTTCACCGCCGATGTCGAGGCTGTGAACTACGACGTGCGGGTGTACGCCGACGACGACAACTTCGCACCGACCTGAGGAAAGGCCTGATGCTTTCGATACCTGACGACCTTCCGCTGCCGTTGCGTGAGGGGTACGGCTTTTCACCGGCGAGCCCTATCGTACGCACACCGCTGGTGACCGGCAGAGCAATGCAACGTCGGCGCTATCGGACGGTTCCAACCCTCGTCAACGTTTCCTGGATGTTCACGGCTACCCAAGCAAAGCTGTTCGACGGGTGGCGCAAGTGGGGGATCAAGTGGGCTGACTGGTTCCTGTGTCCGATCAAAACTCCGCTTGGCCTGCAGCCTACTCGGGCTCGGTTCACTGATACGCCGGTGGTGCCCGAGCTGGTTGGCGCCGACCTGTGGCGGTACACTGCGGAGCTCGAGCTATTCGAACTGCCCATCGTCGATGAGGCTGAGTTCACCTCTCTGCTTGCCGGTATGCCCCTGCCAGTCATGAATGCTGCTCTGCGGAACCTGCTGCAGCGCTGGTACACCCATTCTTGGTCCGGTGCGCCGGCTACCTGATTTCCTGCCCACTTCGGTGGTTTTTTACATGGAGTAAATATGAGCGGAGCTTCTGACCTCAAGCTCTTTGAAGAGCTGGTGAACAACGCCAACTCGCTTTTCCTGTCGGATGCCGACCACGTTGTCATCAGCGGCGTTACAAAGCCAACCCTCAAAAAGATCTATGCCGATTTCATGGCCAGTACTGGGACTTATCCGTCAATCGAGGAAGGTCTGCTGGAAACCAATGGTACCGGTACTCAAAATCGGTTCTTCACGGTTCCTGGGGCTGATGGGACGTTCGAGACCCGTTATCGAAACGATGGAGGTGTCGCTGTTGTCGCTGGCAGGGTGGCATCCGCGGACGTTGTTGAAACGCTTTCTAGTCTCGTCAAGAGCTCGCCATCTAGCTCGCCTGAAGTCGCGATTCTTGAGGTCTGTGATCCTGAGGGCGGTCTCCAGCTGCTCGCCACAGACAAGCGGCTAACCACCATCCCATTCGAAGTAGCATCATTGCCAGGCCGACTCGCAATTGGCGACGCAGAAGGTGCCATGTCGCTCTACTCCGATGAGAAGATGACGATCTTGGGCCCGCTGGAAATGCATGTAACAGACCAGCCAGGAATTTTCGTAACGGATCTTGACGGTGCGATCCTCAATCCGCTTAGCGACCCAATGTCGCTGTTTGGTGAAGATGTTGGACCCGATCCTCTGGAAGGTGGATTGCTTTTCTGTCCGCTGATAGCTACGTCTCCGGTATCAGATACCAAAATCCATGTGGCCAGTATTCTTCCTAGGCGGGAGCAGGTTGGTGATGTGGTTGCGTCCCTGGGAAGCATGAGCACCAGTGCGTCTGCATTGGGTGAGGTGATTCCGGTAAGCCATTCGGCATATGGTGACAAGGCGGTCCTCAGCCTGCGTACCAGGACTAACCCGGATGCACGCCGCTTCATGCAGCTGAACATCAAGGACGTCCCCGTGCAGACGGGATCCCCCCCCATCAAGATCCTGATGATCGGCGACAGCATCACTAATTATGCCGGAGCATACATTCTCGACCAGTACCTCAGGGATCTTGGTTTCGCCCCTATATTCATTGGCACCCTTCGAGGAGCAGGGCCAAGCGAGGGCGCGAACGGAGCTAGCGGGCTGCTGGGGGAAGGGCGGCATGGCTGGCAGGCCCGGGATTACACGTGTGCTATTAACCGTCGACTGATAGTGGAAGTCGGCCAAGAGGCTTCGTATCTGGCCATGGCGAAGTCGGCCAAGGCTGGATACAACCCGTTCCTTCGAGCGGCCACGCCAGAGGACAGAGATGACCTTGTCCGCAACGGATATGTGTTTGATCCCGCTTTCTATCAAGCCAGGTTCGGTCTGGATACCCCCGACGTGGTGGTCAGCCTGCTCGGAACGAACGATGCATACTTCGTAGCTCCTGGCTCGATTTATGGCGAGATTCATGACGCTGATCGGATTATGCACTCGCAAATCAAGGCGGCATGGCCTAGCGCGAAAATCCTCAGGTCGGTGCCTGGAACCGCGGTTGATGATGCTCGCAATGCTCTTTGGAGCTCCACCTACACGAAAATGATCGCTGGAATCCAGAAGTCGGCGATCGACATCGGTTCTTCGGTAACAGTTGCGCCGCTTTGGGCAATGGCCAACCACGAAGCAGGTTACGCATTGCCTGCTTCGTCTCCTGGGGAGGATGGCTTTATTTCTGGAAACTGGTCGGACGATATTCACCCGATTGGCTCGGCCCGTTATGCGTATTACCGCGCAATGGCTCCATACGTTGCAGGCCTCAAGCTCAACATCATTTAATAAGGATTTAAAATGGGTATTCTTCTTATTTCCAAGGACACTGTTGCTCCGTGGAATACCAAAGTCATTGCGCCAGTGACTCGCGGACTTGAGGCCTGGTTCACTTTCGACACCGATGCTGCCCGCTTCGGTTTCAATCGTGCGCCCTATAAGCCAAACGGGAGAATTGTAGGATCTCCAGTAGCATATTCGACCCATGGGCGCTTCAAATCGCTTGTGAACTTCATTCAGACCGAAGCTCCTGATACTGCGAAGGTTACAATCATCGCGGTGGGTCGTTCGCCCGTCGCCGTTCCTGACCCAATTCCAACTCCAGATCCTCGACCCGTCTATGCGAGCACCTTCTCCGGCCCGTCTATAACCCCGGGGATTCCCGGAAACTCGACCGGGGTCACCCTGTACCCAGGCGGCGCTGCGCTGCTCGCTTCGACCGCCGCACGGAGCAATGGCAGCGGTGGGATTAGCGTCGGTCAGGTCTCGACTGCCGATGACCCTACTGCTTGGGGTATTCGGGTCTTGCGAGCATCCGACACCGAAGGCACTTTGGTCCAGAACATTACCCGCGCCTCAAAAGTTGTTGGAAGTGCTGGAACACAGCGTGCACTTACCGCTAATAAATTCCGAATTGGCAGCGCCTTCTCTCAGTTTCCGGGGGAGGTTGATATTTCCTCGATCGCGATTTACTCGGAGGCGTTGACCGACGAAGAGATTGCCCTTGTTGCGGAGCGGATGAGAACGCGCATGCAGCGACTTGGTGTCACGGTATAAATAAAAAGGGCCGCTTAAGAGCGGCCCTTTGATTATTCTTCGTTCACAGCGTCTAGGTCTTCGACCTTCGCTTTCTGAATCTCTTCTTGAATTATTTCCCGCACCCTTGCTTCTTGAACTTCGGTAAAAACCTTAGGAAGCTGGCTGGATTCGTTTTCTTTAACTGAGTGTTGCATGCTCTTAGCTTTCCTTGTCGGACATGTTCATTCGATGAGGAAACGTATCACAACTGCAACAAATTTCCTCTTCAACCTATTCTACATTTCCTTCCCGTCAGCTGGGAGGGCTTAGTGTGCCCGGAGTCACCATGACCATAACCGAGCAGCAACTGCTGCAGATTCTTCCCAAAGCCCGCCCAGTTGCGGGCATTTTTTTGCCTGCACTGAACCGGGCGATGGCGCGCTGGAAGATCGATAGCCGTGTCCGGCAGGCTGCCTTTCTTGCCCAAGTCGGCCACGAATCTGGCCAACTGCGGAACCTGGTCGAGAACCTGAACTACAGCGCCGAGGCCCTGGTGAAGACCTGGCCCACCAGGTTTACTAGCCAGACCGCGCCCGGCTATGCCCGCCAGCCGGAGAAGATCGCCAACAAGGTTTACGGCAGTCGGATGGGCAACGGCCCCGAGTCCTCCGGCGACGGCTGGCAGTACCGGGGACGTGGCCTGTTGCAGGTCACCGGCCGCTCCAACTATCGCGCCGCTGGCGCCGGTCTGGGCCTGCCGCTGGAGGACGATCCTGGGTTGCTCGAGCAGGCCGAGAACGCCGCCCATTCTGCTGCCTGGTGGTGGGCGAAGCACGGGCTGAACGAAATGGCCGACGCCGGCCGCATCCAGGATATCGGCAGTGTCATCAACACTGGCCAGCCGGGCCGGGTTCCGCATGGCGCGGCCGAGCGGAAGGCGCTGTATGACCTGGCGCTGCGGGTGCTGGCATGAAGTCCTGGGTCATCAGGTGCGCGCTGCTGCTGGTGTTCCTGGGCTCCTACTGGCTGATGTACCAGCACGGCCGCTCTGTGGAGCGAGCGAATGCGGGCTTGGCTTCGGCGCAGCGGGACAGCGGCGACCGCCTGGCCGAAGTGATCGGCGAGCGCGGCGCCCGCCAGGAAGAACATCGACGCGCCCAGGCGCAGGAGGAGGCGCGAGCCCATGCACAGGAAGAACGAACGATTGCTGATGCTGGCGCTGCTGGCGCCGATGTTGCTGGCCAGCGGCTGCGCGACGAAGCAGGAAAGCTCGCCGCCACCATCAGTTGCCCCGGCACGGATACCGCCGCTGTCGCCCGAGGCCAGGCAGCCACCCGCGCCGCAATGGTGCTCTCCGAACTGCGCGACCGGGCTGACGCTCGAGCGGGAGAGCTGGCGAAAGCTTATGACCGTGCCCGAATAGCCGGGCTGGCGTGCGAAGCGTCCTATAATGCGCTGATCAACTGATCGGAGCACGGTGGTGGAGAAACGGACGTTCATTGGGCTGGTGGAGGCGGGCGAGCCGCTCATCAAGCAGGCGATCGAGGCCATGCGGCAGTACCACGCAGCAGAAGCCGCCGGGCTACCAGCTGCAGAGGTGGAGCGATTGCACCTGCTGGCCGAGTCGCTGTTCCAGGCTGTCTCCGACTACCAGCTACGAGTCGTGGCCCAAGCCCGCGGCAAAGATCTTCCCCCACTGCACTAGATCCGCTGATCGGCAATTGCCCACGGCGGGCCCCGCCTATACGATACTGTATCTTTATACAGTATCGGTGCCCCATGTACTTCCTCCTCGTGCGCCGCCGCGTGAATGGCGTGGCCATCCCTTCCGAACAGCTCAGGAAGATCAAGCCCCTGCGCGCCGATATCCACATCGGTGACCACCAGAGTGAGCCATTAGGCCGTGTGGCCACCCAGGCTTGGGTGTTCAACCCGACGCCCGGGCCGGACATCATCCCGCGCCTGCATGACGCTAAGGTCAACGGCATGGCCCAACTCGGGATGAACATCAATGGGGTTGAAGACATCGACGGCGTGCTCTATGCGCAGTCGTGGTGGTGCAGGGCGGAATGATGAGCAGATTGCCGCGGGCCTGGCTGGCCGAGCTTGACGACCAATTTGCCTTGATCACCGATCCAGATGGCCGAGCCGCTGTGCTCGGCGAGATGGCCCATGCCGCGCATCGCCGGCGGGAGGTCAGTGCCGAGGACCTGACGGACATGCTTGAGCTTGCTGAGGCTGCCAGATACTGGGCACTGATGGAGCACGAGGATGCCTATCACATCGGCTTGTTCATGTATGAATCAGCGAAAGAGTGGGAAAGGGACGAGCCAGGACGGATCGTGGTCGGCAGAACGCCTGGGATGGGTGCTTAAGCTGTCTAAAACTGAGCTGAAGCTACTCGGTTTTACTGGGCGAAAGTCGGTCAAACTCGCCAATGCATATTAGACAGCCTCGATGCATAGGCCGCGAACTGCGCGGCCTGAGGCCTGTTTCTCACACTACTGCTGCATCATCGGGGTGTGTGCGGAAAGATCAGACATTCAGGGCCTTACAGCGGGTGATCTGGTTGGCGATTGTGAAACCGGCAATGGTACAGGCTTTTTCAACGAGATGCAGGCAGACGCCCATGGACGTGCGTGCGCACTCGGGTACGTTGCATTTCGTGTAGCGCCCTTGCATTATGCACGCTATGCAAAAACGCAATGTAGCCATCGTACTCAGAGAACTGCTCGATCGCCACGGCCTGTCCCCGACGGAGCTGCACCGGCGCACGGGCGTACCGCAATCCACCCTGTCGCGTATTCTCGGCGGCAAGATCGTCGACCCTTCGGACAAGCATGTGTCCAAGATCGCCGACTACTTCGGTGTCAGCACCGAGCAGTTGCGTGGCCGTGCCGAACTTGGCCAATCGCGGGAGGCCGCACTGCCGGCCCATGGCCACGCGGACCTCAGCGACATCAGCCTGTGGGACGATGAAACCCCCGTCGAGGACGACGAGGTGTCGGTACCTTTCCTTCGCGAGGTCGAGTTGGCAGCAGGATCAGGAAGATTTGTCATCGAAGAGAGCGAGCGCGCGCGCCTGCGCTTCGGCAAGCGCAGCCTGCGGCACAATGGCGTGCAATTCGATCAGGCCAAATGTGTGACGGTACGCGGCAACAGCATGCTGCCGGTGCTGCGCGATGGTGCCACGGTCGGGGTCAATACCGGAAAGTGTTCGATCGGTGACATCATCGATGGCGACCTCTATGCCATCAACCACAATGGCCAGTTGCGCGTGAAGCAGGTCTACCGCCTGCCTACCGGTATTCGTCTGCGCAGTTTCAACCGCGACGAGCACCCCGATGAGGACTACAGCTTCCAGCAGATGCAGGACGAGCAGATCAGCCTGCTCGGGCATGTGTTCTGGTGGGGTATGTACGCCCGCTGACGGCCCCCGGCCTGAGGAAAAACCCGCCCCCCGGCGGGTTTTTTTTCGCCTGCAGAAAATCCCTACAAGCCCGATCGTGCACAGCCTTCATGCATATCAGCAAAAAGTAGTGCATAGATATTTCCAGAAACGCATTGACTGCATATGCATTGATGCATATCGTGTATTTCAAGCCGGACGCATACCGGTTGTGACACAGGCAGCGATGGGCAGGCCTCAACTGTCCAGGGGCTGGCAACTGGCCCGGGTGTACAGCGTAAAGCTGGAATGCCGAGTTCACCCACAACGGACCTGTTGGCCAGTGCCGGCAGGCATCACGCAGGAGGCAGGACAGCGATGAACGCACAACAAGCGTTATTGGAAATGCCGCTCTGGCTGGTAATCGTCCTGGCATTGCTGGGCGGCCTGAGCGGCGAGATGTGGCGGGCCGACAAGGCTGGCGCCAAA
Organism: Pseudomonas sp. GM84; assembly: GCF_000282535.1. Taxonomy (GTDB): domain Bacteria; phylum Pseudomonadota; class Gammaproteobacteria; order Pseudomonadales; family Pseudomonadaceae; genus Aquipseudomonas. The sequence continues at coordinate 66,047 of NZ_AKJC01000325.1, forward strand.
GGCTGGTCGCTGTTGCGACGGTTGGTGCTGCGCTCCGGGGCATGCATGGTCTGCGGGGTATCGACGGTGATGCTGCTGTATGCCGGCGGCCTGTCGATCTGGGCGGCCAGCGCATTTGGCTGCATGACCGCGGTAGGGGGTGCCGACGTGGCCATGCGGATGTATGAGCGCTGGGCGGTTCGGCGTCTGGGGTTGTGCGACAGCGCGCAGTCCGATGAGCAATAGCGAGGAGATCAACCATGCTTACAGAAACGCAATTGCTACAGATTTTGCCCAACGCTCGCCCCGTCGCGGGCTTTTTTCTTGCTGCACTGAATGTCACGTTGCCACGTTGGGAAATCGACAACCCCAAGCGTGTCGCGGCGTTCATCGCCCAGGTCGGCCATGAGTCCGGGCAGTTCCGCCATGTAAAGGAACTGGGCAGCGATCGCTATCTGGCTCGCTATGACACCAGTAGCCTGGCCTTGCGCCTGGGCAATACGCCGCAGGCGGATGGCGATGGCCAGTTGTACTGCGGGCGCGGCCTGATCCAGGTCACTGGGCGCAACAACTATCAGGCCTGCAGCCATGCGCTGTTTGGCGACGAGCGTTTGCTGGCACAACCGCAACTGCTCGAGCAACCGCGTTGGGCCTGTGAGTCGGCGGCGTGGTTCTGGCATTCGCGCGGGCTCAATGGCCTGGCTGATCGGGGCGAGTTCAACAGCATTACGCGTCATATCAATGGGGGGCTCAATGGGTTGAAGGACCGTCTTACGCTCTGGGCGCGGGCGCGCGAGGTGTTGGGTTGAGTCACCTGGTTGATGCGTTGCGGGTGCTTGGCATCAGTTCTGTAGCGTTCATGAGATCGAGCGCCGCCCGCGCGGCGCATCGCGGATGAATCCGCTCCTACATTTGTTGCAACGTACCTATGCCTGATAGGCCATGGTTGCCAGCCTTGTTGGCACGACGCGATTTTTCGGTTGGTGCGGGTGGTCGACGCGATATTTCGCCGAGCGTCAAAGGCGGACAACCATGGCCTGACAAACCGTGGCACGTTGCAACAAATGTAGGAGCGGATTCATCCGCGATGCGCCGCGCGGGCGGCGCT
>NZ_AKJC01000326.1 GCF_000282535.1 Pseudomonas sp. GM84
TAGGGCCGGTACAGTCAACTTCAAACGGTCTTGGCGATACGCCCGGCCAGCAGCGCCCACCCCAACAACAGCACACACACGATTGCCAGCGGCCACGAGCGCCATTGCAGATACGGCGTCAGCTGCTGCATCGGCACCACCTCCCCATACAGCACCGCCCGCTGGAACTGCGGCACTTCGACGGTGATCTTGCCAAACGGGTCGATCAGCGCGGTCACACCGTTGTTGGTGGCCCGGATCATCCAGCGCCCCGCTTCAAGCGCCCGCATCTGTGCCATCTGCAAGTGCTGCAGCGGGCCGATGGAGGTGCCGAACCAGGTGTCGTTGCTGATGGTCAGCAACAGGTCGCTACGCGCGGCAAGGCCTGCGGCGAACTCTGGATAAACCACCTCGTAGCAGATGTACGGGGCGATCTGGTAGCCCTTGGCCTGCAGCAGCGGCTGGTCTTCAGGGCCACGGGCAAAGTCCGACATCGGCAGGTTGAAGAACTCGATCAGGCCGCGGAGCATGTCCTGCAGCGGCACGTACTCGCCGAACGGCACCAGCTTCTGTTTGAGGTAGGTGCCGTCGCCTTCGCCGGTGACGGTGACGCCGTTGTAGTAGCGGCGCTGGTGGTGCACCACCTCACGCACGGGCACGCCGGTGATCAGCGCCGAGTGGCGGTCGGCGGCAAAGCGGCCCATCACGTCGATGTAGCCCTGGGCCTGATCCTTGAGGATCGGCACCGCCGTTTCCGGCCAGATCAGCAGGTCCACCGGTTTCGAGCTGAAGCTCATGTCGCGGTACAGGGCCAGCTGGGCATCGATATGTGCCGGGTCCCATTTCAGTTCCTGCTCGACATTGCCCTGCAGCGCGGCGACCTTCAGCGGATCGCCAGCGGGCTTGGTCCAGGCGTGGCCCTTGAGGGCCATGCCCACCACCCACGGCGCCAACAGCAGCGCGACGCCTACGGCCAGGAACGACGGACGGTTGCGCAGACGCTGCAGGTTGCACAGGAGTGCCGCGCTCAATGCCAAGGTAAACGAGATCAGCCACACGCCACCCAGTGGCGCCAGGCCGGCCAGCGGGCCGTCCAGCTGGCTGTAACCGGCATACAGCCAGGGGAAACCCGTCAGGAACCAGCCGCGGAACGCCTCTTGCAGCAACCACAGGGCCGCGAAGCACAGGGCGTCGGCCAGGGGCGCTTCGTTGCGTCGCAACCAGCGCGCCCAGAGCCAGGTGGGCAGGGCGAAGAACCAGGCCAGGGCGGCGAAGAACGCCAGCAGCAGCACGATGGCCAACAACGGCGAGGCGCCGCCGTAGGTGTTCATGCTGACGTAGATCCACCAGGTGCCGGCACCGTACAGACCGAAGCCGAACCACCAGCCGCGCCACATGGCCTGACGCGGGCTGAGCTCGCGCAGGCCGAGGTAGAGCATGGCGATCGATAGCAAGGCCAGCGGCCAGATGTCGAATGGCGCCAGGGCCAGGAGGGTAGAGGCGCCGGCCGCCAAGGCCAGCAGGTTACCGGGCCAGCCGGGGCGGGTGATCCAACGCATGTTTGTCCTTAGCGGGTGATCGGTGTCAGGCGCAGCAAGTGTATCCGCCGGCTGTCGGCGTTGAGAATACGGAACTTGTAGGCGCCGATCTCGGTGGTTTCGTTGCGCTTGGGCAGGTGGCCGAAGGCGCTCATCACCAGGCCGCCAACGGTGTCGAACTCGTCGTCGGAGAATTCGCTGTCGAAGAACTCGTTGAAGTTCTCGATCGGCGTCAGTGCCTTGACCAGGAAATCGCCGCTGGGCAGTGGCTTGATGTAGCTGTCTTCCTCGACATCGTGCTCGTCCTCGATGTCGCCGACGATCTGTTCGAGCACGTCTTCGATGGTCACCAGGCCCGCCACGCCGCCGTATTCGTCGATGACGATGGCCATGTGATTGTGGTTGGCGCGGAACTCGCGCAGCAGCACGTTCAGGCGCTTGGACTCCGGCACGAAGGTGGCCGGGCGCAGCAGGTCCTTGATGTTGAAGCTGTCGCCGTTCTCCTTGAGGATCAGCGGCAGCAGGTCCTTGGCCAACAGGATCCCGAGCACATCGTCATGGCTTTCGCCGATCACCGGATAGCGCGAGTGCGCGGCGTCGATCACCGCTGGCAGGAACTCGCGAGGCGACTGGGTAGCCTTGATGCTCATCATCTGCGAGCGCGGGACCATGATGTCGCGCACCTGCAGGTCGGCGACCTGGATGGCGCCTTCGACGATGGTCAGCGCTTCGCTGTCGAGCAGCTTGTTCTGATGGGCTTCACGCAGCAGCTCCAGTAGCTGCTGGCGGTTTTTCGGCTCATGGGCAAAAGCCTGGGTCAGTTTACCCAACCAGGACTTCTGCCCGTTGCTCGATCGATCTTCGCTCATGGCGGTTCTCGTGATCCTTGGTGTATCAGTGTGTGATTGATTCGGTTTCATCGTCGGCATACGGGTCAGGGTGACCCAGTTCTGCCAGCAATTCCCGTTCCAGCGCTTCCATTTCTTCGGCCTCATCGTCCTCGATGTGGTCGTAGCCGAGCAGGTGCAGGCAGCCGTGGATGACCAGGTGTGCCCAGTGTGCCTCCAGCGCCTTGCCCTGTTCAGCGGCCTCGCGCTCGACCACTGGCACGCAGATCACCAGGTCGCCCAGCAGCGGGATATCGAGCAGTTCGTCGGGCACGTCGGCAGGGAACGACAGCACATTGGTCGCGTAGTCCTTGTGCCGATAAGTGTGGTTGAGCTCGCGACCTTCGGTTTCGTCGACCAGGCGAATGGTCATTTCCGAGTCGGCGGTGCGCTGGCGCAATGCCAGTTCGCACCAGCGGCGGAAGGCAGCGTCATCCGGGGCAGCGGCATCCGTGGCCCGTTGCAGGTCAAGTTCAAGCATCTTTGCCGGGCGCCTCGGGGTTGGTCTGGCGTCCCTCGAAGCGGTCGTAGGCTTCGACGATACGCTGCACCAGTGGGTGACGAACCACATCTTTGGGTTGGAAGTGGGTGAAGCTGATCCCCGGAACGTCCCGCAGGACCTCGATCACATGGGCCAGGCCCGACTTGGTCCCGCGGGGCAGGTCGACCTGGGTGATGTCGCCGGTAATCACCGCGGTGGAACCGAAACCGATGCGGGTGAGGAACATCTTCATCTGCTCGAGCGTGGTGTTCTGGCTTTCGTCGAGGATGATGAAGCTGTTGTTCAGGGTACGACCGCGCATGTAGGCCAGCGGGGCGATTTCGATGACCTGGCGCTCGATCAGCTTGGCCACGTGTTCGAAGCCGAGCATTTCATACAGGGCGTCGTACAGCGGGCGCAGGTACGGGTCGATCTTCTGCGCCAGGTCGCCGGGCAGGAATCCGAGCTTCTCGCCAGCCTCGACCGCTGGGCGTACCAGCAGGATGCGGCGAACTTGCTCGCGCTCCAGGGCGTCCACGGCGCAGGCCACGGCCAGGTAGGTCTTGCCGGTACCGGCCGGGCCGATGCCGAAGTTGATATCGTTGGCCAGGATTTCCTTGACGTAGCGCTGCTGGTTGACACCGCGCGGGCGAATGTTGCCCTTGCGCGTGCGCAGCGAGACGCTGACCTCGTTGACGGCCGGGTTGTCGATGTTCTCGACGGTCGACTCCTGTAGGTACAGGTGCACGGTTTCCGGCGACAGCTCGGTGGCCTTGGCCTCGCGGTAGAGGCGGCGCAGCAGTTGCTCGGCAGCGGAAGTGGTCTTGGGTTCGCCGATCAGCTCGAATTGATTGCCGCGGTTGCGGATCTCGATAGCCAGGCGTTGTTCGATCAGGCGCAGGTGCTCGTCGAACTGGCCGCACAAGTTGGCGAAACGGTGGGCCTCGAAAGGTTCGAGGATGAAACGATGAGGTTGTATGGGTGCGTTCAAGGTCGTTTTTAGCCGCTCGACGGCAATGTAGGTGAACTCAAGAATAACCCTTGAACGGCAGTGGCGAAAGCACTGAAACGTTCAACGGTAGGTGCAACCTGTACCGGCCTCATCGCCGGCAAACC
>NZ_AKJC01000327.1 GCF_000282535.1 Pseudomonas sp. GM84
TTGCCGGCGATGGGCTGCAACGCAGCCCCGGGTACACCGCCCTATACTCGAAGAACCACCCAGCCTCTACCAGGGAGGCAGCCGATTGAGCACGCGCATTCCAATCCTGCTCTGCCTCTTGCTGGCAATCGCCGGCTGCGCAGGCAAACCCCCGGCCCCGCCGCCCCCATTCGCCGTGCTCGACCCGGTCACCTGGCAACGCATCGACCAGGAACTGATCGACGCCTCGGTCGGCGCCGCAGGCTCGGCCAACGACTATGCGCGACGCTCGATGCGGGTATGGAAGGAACAGGTCCAGCAACGCACGGAAAGCGACTTCATCCCCTGGTTCACCGGCTACTGGACCCAGCAATGGCTGACCCTGAAGGTCGCCTGGTACAAGCTCGACAGCGGTGAAGGCCGCGAGTCCGCGGAAAAGCGCCTGGCCCTGTACCTGCAGGAGCAGTACCACGAGCGAGTGATCGAACCGGTTGCCGAGCAGATCAACCCCGAAGGCATTCGCGACCGCGCCAGCGAGCTCTACCTGCAGTTGTTCGGCCAGCAACTGCCGGCCATCATCCAGCGCTACAACGCCCCGCCCGAGCAGGTCAGCCAGCGGCTCAACCACATCCCGGCGATCCACCTGGGCCCTCCGCAAGCCCGCAATGCCAGCCTCTATCAACTGTTGCGGGCCAAGCCCCTCGACCAGCAACCGGCCTGGCTGGCCCTGCGTGAACACTTGCATCAGCAAGCCGCCAAAGGGCCAGGCCAGACTGACGCAGGTCTGTCGTCGGTGGCCACCCGCGCCAGCGAGAAGCTCGGCGCCACCCTGGCGCCGCGTGGCATCGCCAGTGCCGTGGCGAGTGCGGTAGGCAAGGTCGCCGGGGCGATGATCTCGGTGGCGGCGGCAGGCTACGGGATGATTACCCATGACCGCGAGCACCCGGAAATGGTCGAGCAGTTGCGGGTGATCCTCAACGTGGCGCTCAACCAGGAATGGCGGGAATTGATGGAGAACCGTCAGAGCGGTGCCATGTCGGGGGTTTACTACTTGTCGGGGCAGGTCGAGGACAGTCTGCTGGCCAGTGCGCCGCGGCCGCAGGAGCCTGAGCAGCCGCAGGCACAGGCGCCGCGGCAGGAGCCCTTGTTGATTCGCATCCCCCCGTAGAGGTTGTTTTTACCGGCCTCATCGCCGGCAAGCCGGCGATAGGGCCAGTACGGCCCCCCTCAAGCAGCCGCAAGCGCCGAATTGGGCAAACCAAAGATCCGGTCAAACGCCCAGTTGTAGGCAAAGGTGTAGCAAGGCACCAGAACAATGAACGCCAGGTCCACCAAAAATGCCTCGACCAGGCTCATGCCCAGCCACCAGGCGATCAGCGGAATCAAGTACACCACCAAAGTCAGCTGGAAGCCGATGGCATGCGCCACCCGCCGCGCCACGCTACGCCCGCGCTTGGCCTGGCGGCTTTCCCAATACTCGAACAGGCTGTTGTAGATCAGGTTCCAGAGCATCGCGATGGTGGTGATCATCACCGCCAGCGGCCCTGTGTGCGAGGCCTGGGTGTCGGACAGGTAAGCCAGCCCCAGGGTCGACATGCACAGGCCGATCAGTTCGTAGAAGGTCACATAGACCAGTTTGCGTTTGACTCCCTGCACCGGGATGACCTCGTGTGGCGATAAGCGAAGGGGCGCAAGGATGCTTCAATCTTCTTGACAGAAAAAGTCAGCAGCTTTCAGATTGACTGACAGGAGGCTGCCATGAACTTTTCCAGCGACAATATCCAGCTGTTTCTCGCCGTGCTCGATCGCGGCTCGTTTTCCGCCGCTGCCCGCGCCTTGCAACGCGTGCCCTCGGCGGTAAGCATGGCGATCGGCAACCTCGAAGCGGAGCTGGGCTATGCCCTGTTCGAGCGTGGCTCACGCGAAGTCCGCGCCACCGCCCAGGCCCTGGCGCTGGAGCCCCACGCCAGGCTGATCGCCGAGCAGCTGGGGCTGTTGCAGGTACACGCGCTGGAGCTGTCCCAGGGGCTGGAAAGCCGCCTGACCCTCGCCGTCGCCCCCGACATCGACCACCGCCCACTGCTGGCCGCCATCGCCACGCTCGGCGAGCGCTTTGCGCTGCTCGACATCGAGCTGCTCAGTGCCCCCCAGGAAGAAGCCCTGCACCTGCTCGACAGCGGCCGCGCCGACCTGTGCCTGGCCTTCGCCGGCCTGCAGGTCGATGCCCGGCGCGGCTTCCAGCACATCGGCATGGAGTCGCTGGTGGCGACCTTGGCCCCCACCCACCCGGCCTTGCGCGAGGGACGCATCGAATACCTGGAAGACCTGATCAAGGTGCGTCAGATCCTGGTGCGCAGCCGCGACTTGCCGCTGCTCGATCCGCGTGCGCTGATCGGCGCCACGCACTGGACCACCGACAGTTTCGACCTGGCCCTGCAGATGGTCGAGGCCGGCCTGGGCTGGGGTGACCTGCCGCTGGCCAGGGTCGCGCCGCTGATCGCCAGCGGGCGGCTGGTGCGCCTGGCGTTTCGCAACACCCGCAACGAACTGCAGCTGCCGGTGCATGCCTTCTGGCGCAAGCAACAACCCTTACGCCAGGCGGCACGCTTGCTGATCGAGCAACTGGCCGCCCGCTAGATTGCCGTCCGTCGCCTTGCGCCGAAGACAATGCGCAAGCATTTCAATGTTTTACCGCCCGAGCCGATAGCTCAGGAGACAGGCCCCGCCGTTGCGTCACAAGCGCGCGGCGCCCTCCCCTCCATGGCTCAAGGTCTCGAAACATGAACCTGAAATTTCGCCACAAGATCCTGCTCAGCGCCTGCGGCGTCGTGGTGCTGGCATTTGCCCTGTTCACGCTCTACAACGATTACCTGCAACGCAACACCCTGCGCCAGAACATCGAGGCCTCGGTCCAACAGGCCGGCGCACTCAGCGCCAGCAGTGTGCAGAACTGGATGAGCGGGCGCATCCTGGTGCTGGAAAACCTGGCCCAGGACATCGCCACGCAAGGGGCCGGCGACACCTTGGCCGGGCTGATCGAGCAGCCTTCCTACACGCGAAACTTCCTGTTCACCTACCTGGGCCAGGCCAACGGCGTGTTCACCCAACGCCCCGACACCCAGATGCCCGCCGGTTACGACCCACGCCAGCGGCCCTGGTATGCCAGCGCGGCAAATGCCGGCCAGACCGTGCTCACCGCCCCCTACCAAGGTGCGGTCGGCGGCCTGATGGTGACCATCGCCACGCCGGTGAAAAGCCGGGCCAACGGCGAACTGATCGGCGTGGTCGGCGGCGACCTCACCCTGGACACCCTGGTGCAGATCATCAACTCGGTCGACTTCGGCGGCATCGGCCATGCCTTCCTCGCCGACAGCAACGGCCAGGTGATCGTCAGCCCGGATAAAACCCAGCTGATGAAAAACCTCAAGGACATCTACCCCGGCAGCGGCCTGCACATTGCTTCGGGGATGCAGGACGTGGTGCTCAACGGCCAGCAGCGATTGATTTCCTTCGCCCCGGTGGCCGGCCTGCCGTCGGCTCAGTGGTACATCGGCCTGTCGATCGACAAGGACAAGGCCTACGCCGCCATCGATCAGTTCCGCACCTCGGCGATCATCGCCATGCTCATTGCCGTGGCCGCGATTGCCCTGCTGCTGGGCCTGCTGATCCCGGTGCTGATGCGCCCGCTGACCACCATGGGCCGCGCCATGCGTGACATCGCCGAGGGCGAAGGCGACCTGACCCGCCGCCTGGAAGTGGTGCACAAGGACGAGTTCGGCGAGCTGGCCACCTCGTTCAACCGTTTCGTCGAACGCATCCACACCTCGATCAGCGAAGTGTCCTCGGCCACCCGCCTGGTGCATGACCTTTCCGAGAAAGTGGTCAACGCTTCCAACGCCTCGATCATCGGCTCCGAAGAGCAGAGCATGCGGACCAACAGCGTGGCGGCGGCGATCAACGAACTGGGCGCTGCCACCCAGGAAATCGCCCGCAACGCGGCGGATGCCTCGCAACATGCCAGCGGCGCCAGCGAACAGGCCCATGGCGGCCGAGAAGTGGTCGAGGAAGCGATCAGCGCCATGACTGCCTTGTCCCAGCGCATCAGCGAATCCTGCGCGCAGATCGAAACGCTCAATGCCAGCACCGACGAGATCGGCAAGATCCTCGACGTGATCAAGGGCATCTCCCAGCAGACCAACCTGCTGGCGCTCAACGCCGCCATCGAGGCTGCCCGCGCTGGCGAGGCCGGGCGCGGGTTCGCCGTGGTCGCCGACGAAGTCCGCAATCTGGCGCACCGCACCCAGGAATCGGCCGAAGAGATTCACCGCATGATCACCAGCCTGCAGGTGGGCTCACGCGAGGCCGTGCACACCATGAACACCAGCCAGGTCTCCAGCGAACAGACCGTGCAGGTGGCCAACCAGGCCGGCGAGCGGCTGGCCAGCGTGACCCAGCGCATTGGCGAGATCGACGGCATGAACCAGTCGGTGGCCACTGCTACCGAGGAGCAGACGGCGGTGGTCGAGAGCCTGAACCTGGACATTACCCAGATCAACACCCTCAACCAGCAAGGGGTGGAGAACCTCAACGACACCCTGCGTCATTGCGATGCGCTGTCGCAGCAGGCCGGGCGCTTGAAGCAGTTGGTGGGCAGCTTCCGTATCTGAGACAAGGGTTTGTGGGGGCAACTCATAGTTTTGAGGCTTGGTGCAAACCTTGTGGGAGCGGGCTTGTCCCGCGAACACCGGCGAAGCCGGTGCCATGCACCGCGTTGCCTGCTTCGCGGGACAAGCCCGCTCCCACAGCCCCCTATGCCACCACCGCTTTCCCCTGCCTACCCCGCCGCACCCAGGCCAGCAACACCGCCGCCATCAGCACGAACCCCAGGTACCCGAACAGCGGATACACCTCACCCACCAGGCTGATGAACCCCACCAGGCTGCAGACAAACGCCGCCGCCCCCGTCACCACCGAGCCCCAGCGGAATTTCGCCGTGCCCGCCGGCAGCAGCCGCGACAGGAACGAGAACAAGGTGCCCACCGCCGTGTTGACGATCATCCCGAAGATGATCAGGCACATCACCAACCCCAGCAGCGGTGAAACCTCATTGGCGATCGACAGCATCGGCATCGGCAAATCGGCGACGCTGTCCAGGCGCGACAGCAACCCGGCGCTCATCACCAGCATCAGCCCACCCAGTGCCGCGCCGCCCAGCAAGCCGCCCCACACCGCCGTCTTCTCGCCCTTGGCCGAGCCGCCCAGAATCGCCAGGATCGGCGCACCCGCAACGATGTTGTACGACACATACAAAAACGCCCCCAGCAACCAGTGGCGCGTACCGGCCTGCTGCTGACTGGCCAGTTGATCGAGCATGGCGAAACTCTGCCCGCGGGTGAACACGGCGTACAGCGCGATGGCCGAGGCCACCAGGATCAGCAGCGGCGTGATGGCGCCGATGGCGACGATCACCTTGCGCACGTCCAGGCACACGATGCCCACCACCAGCAGGGTCACCAGCACACTGCCGGTCAGCGCCGGAATACCGAACTGCTGCTCCAGCAAGGCACCGCCGCCGGCCAGCATGACCACGGTCACGGCGAACATGAAGAAGGTGATCAGCCAGTCGACGAACAGGCCCAGGTGGCGCCCGCAGATGGCCTGGATCACATCCTTGTGCGAGGTCGCGCGCTGGCGGTTGCCGAGCCCGGCCAGGGCCATGCCGAGGAAGGTGAACAAGGCGGCGCTGACCAGCGCGCCGACCAGGCCCCAGACGCCGAAATCGACGAAGAACAACAGCAATTCCCGCCCGGACGCGAAGCCCGCTCCCACGATCACGCCGACGAAGGCCCCGGCGATCTTCAGTTGCTCTTGCATGTGAACCTCAGGTTATTGTTGTTGTGCGCGCCAAGGTCCTTTCGCGGGCAAGCCCGCGAAAGGGTTCTACTCAGCGCTCGCCGACATACGCTTGCACTTCGATTTCCACATCCACCCCCAGCGCCAGCGCCGAAGCGACGGTCGAACGCACCGGCAACGCATCGCCGAAGAAGGTTTTGTAGACCTCGTTGAAACCGGCGAAGTGGGCCATGTCGGACAGCCACACGGTCACCTTGACCACCTGGTCGAAGCGCGCGCCGCACGCCTCCAGGCTTTCGGCAATACGCTCGCAGGCCGCGCGGGTCTGGGTCTGGATATCACCGCGCACCACCTCGCCGCCGGCACTCATCGGCACTTGCCCGGAGAGGAACAGGAAGCCGCCGGCCTTCACGGCACGCGAGAACGGGAATGGCAGGCTGCTGGGGAAACGCTGGATGTCGTTGCTCATGGGAAGCTCCTTTCAGGATGACTGGAAACGTGCCGGGGACAGGCGCTCGGGCGCCACCCCCTGGGCGATCAGGCTCGGGCACAGCGGTTGCCCGAGCAGCAGGTCGGCGGCCAGGCGCGAAGCACCGGCTGCCGACTGGATACCATAGCCGCCTTGCGCCGCCAGCCAGAAGAACGCCGGCATCTGCGCATCGAAGCCGATCACCAGGTCGCCATCAGCGACGAAGGAACGCAGGCCGGCCCAGCTGTGGCTCGGGCGTCGAATCGCCAAGGTGGTCATGGCTTCGATGTTGTAGATGCCGAGGGCAATATCGAGCTCCTCGGGGGCGGCGTCCTGCGGCTCGACCGGGTCGGCGTTGGCCGGGGAGCCCAGCAACTGACCGGCGTCCGGCTTGAAGTAGAAGCTTTCGTCGACACCGATCACCGCCGGCCAGTGGGCAAAGTCCTGCTCGGCCGGGCCGGGGAAGGTAAAGGCGCTGCGCCGGCACGGCTGCAGGCCGATCGGTGCCACGCCACACTGCGCGGCCACACGGTCGGCCCAGGCGCCCGCGGCATTGATCAGTTGGCGCGCCTGCAGCTGGCTGCCATCGGCCAGCGTCACCTGCCACAGCCCGTCCTGGTATTGGGCCTGGTGCAACTCGGCATTGCAGCGCAACTCACCGCCAGCGGCGCGGTAGCCGCGCAGGAAGCCTTGGTGCAGCGCGTGCACATCGAGGTCCATGGCACCGGGCTCATGCACGGCACCCGCAATGACGTCATCGCGCAGGCTCGGCACCAGGGCCAGGGCGGCATCACGGTCGAGCAGGCTGACCTCGGTGCCGTTGGCCAGGTTTTGAGCGTATGTGTCTGCGAGCAGCTCACCTTGCTCATGACTGGCGACATACAGGCAGCCACGCGGCTCCAGCAACGGATGTTCGCAGAAACCTGCCGGCGGCGTTTCGTAGAACGCCCGGCTGGCCCGGGTCAGGGCCTGGATCTGCGGGGTGCCGTAAGCCTCCATGAACATCGCCGCGGAACGCCCGGTCGAGTGGTAACCCGGCTGCGTTTCACGCTCCAGCAGCAGCACCTGGCGCTGGCCCGCCAGGCGATAGCCCAGGGAGGCACCGGCAATACCGGCGCCAATGATCAAGGTGTCGTAGATCGGGGTCATGCACACTCCTGCCAGGGAATTATCATTTATGAGAATTCTAATATATGAGAATTTCGAAATGTGCAAGGGCGCAAGGTAAGATGCGCGACCTTTGCCGTATACCGAGAGCCGCGAATGCCCGATGACCGCCCTGCCGCCACAGGCCGCCCCGATGCCCTGCCCCTGCTCGATCGCGCCGAGGTCGGCGGGCGCCTGCGCCAGGTGCGCAAGGCCCGCCAGCTGACCCTCAAGCAGTTGTCCGCGCTCAGTGGTGTACCGGTCTCGACCCTGTCGAAAATGGAGCTGGCGCAGGTCTCGGTGGGCTACGAAAAACTCGCCGCCGCGGCGCGGGCGCTGAATGTTGACATCGCCCAGCTGTTTCGCGCCAGCGGGCCGGTGAGCGCCCCGGTACCGGTGACCGTGGTGGTCGATTCCTTGCCCGCGGCGGCGGGCTATTCCACCGGCACCTACGACTACCACCCGCTTGCCGGGGCCTTTCCGGAACGCCGCATGACTCCCGCCTATGCCCGCATCATCGCGCGCGAACGCGGCCAGTTCGACGATTTCATCCGCCACCCCGGGCAGGAGTTCGCGGTAGTGCTGAGCGGGCGTGTGCGCATCGAGTTCGAAACCGGTGAAGCCGTGCGCATTGGCCCGCAAGAGACGGCGTACTTCGACAGCCAGGTGGGGCACATCTACCTGTCGGAAAGCGAAGACGGTGGCGATGCCCATGTGATGGTGGTGATGACCGACCGTTGATCGGCAGCGAGTTATAACCTAATAACGAACAAGTCTATTTGGCTATAAAAAACTCCCTATATGCTGGCGACCATCCGATCACGGGCAAAGCTGGGCAGTCGAGTAGCGTATGGATGTAGGTTCTTTCGGTTTCACCCTCGCCGGACTGGTGGTGGGATTCATCGTCGGCATGACCGGCGTGGGTGGCGGTTCGCTGATGACGCCAATCCTGCTCTGGTTCGGTATCAATCCCGCCACCGCCGTGGGCACCGACCTGCTCTATGCCGCCATCACCAAGGCCAGCGGCGTCTGGGTGCATGGCCGCAACAAGAACATCGACTGGAAGATCACCGGCCTGCTCAGCCTGGGCAGCGTGCCAGCGGCGGCACTGACCCTGTGGTTCCTCACCACCCTGCACACCGACACCTCGGCGCTCAACGCCGTCATCAAGCAGGGCCTGGCCGTGGTACTGATCCTCACTGCCCTGGCGATCCTGTTCAAGTCGCGCCTGCAGGCATTCGCCAGCCGCCATGCCGGTGACCACTACCACCTCAGCGACCGCAACCTGAACATCCTCACCGTGCTCACCGGCGTAGTGCTGGGGGTGATGGTCACCCTCACCTCGATCGGTGCCGGCGCGTTGGGTACCGTGGCGCTGTTCCTGCTCTACCCGTTCCTGGCTACCCGCCGCCTGGTCGGCACCGAAATCGCCCACGCCGTGCCCCTGACCCTGGTCGCAGGACTGGGCCACGCCGGCATGGGCAACATGGACTGGTCGCTGCTGGGCTACCTGCTGCTCGGCTCGTTGCCCGGCATCTACCTGGGCAGCCACCTCACCGGGCGCATTTCCGACCGTGTGCTGCGCCCGTGCCTGGCCACGATGCTGCTGCTGATCGGCTACAAGCTGGCGTTCTGACGGCGGCCCGAAAGGAACGCCAGGGTATGATCGGCACTCCAACCTAGGCGAAATGCCACCAGAGCCGATCCGATGCCTGCCAGCCCCAGCCCGTTACTGCTCGCCCTGCGCGAGGGAACCCTTGCCTGCCACCAGTCGCTCGAAGCGCGCCTGCCGTTCTTCGATGCCGGCTTCGACACCGCCGCCTACAGCCGGTTGCTGCAAGCCTATTACGGTTTCCACGCCCCGCTCGAAGCGTGCCTGGGCGCGTATCAGGAGCCCCTGCGCGCCAAGACGCCCGCACTCACCCAGGACCTCCAGGCCCTGAAGCTGAGCGCCCGTGAAATCGACACCCTGCCCCTGTGCCAGGCCTTGCCGGCGATCCGTGACGAAGCCAGCGCCCTGGGCGTGATGTACGTGCTGGAAGGCTCGACCTTGGGCGGTCAGGTACTCAAGCGGGCAATGGCCGAGCGCCTGGGTCTGGGCCCCACCAGCGGTGCGGGCTTTCTCGATGTCTACGGCGCCCTGACCGGCCGCTACTGGCGTGACTTCCTAGACCGCCTTGGCCAGGCATCGACCGCCCCGGCGGCGCAGGCTGCCACCGTGCGGGCGGCAGTCGACACCTTCGAATCTTTCGAACGCTGGCTGGGGCAATGCCGTGTGCTCAACCCGGTGCGAATCAGCTGATCCACTGCAACAGCCCCCACAACGGCAGCGCAGCTACCAGCCCCACCGCCAGCCGTGGCCAGTAGGGCAACAGCATGACCAGCAGCAGCCCCGCCAGCGATATCATCGCGAACCAGGCAACCGGCCCCATGGCCCAGCCCCAGGCCTGGGCACACAGCCACAGGCTGGCCAGCAGCGCCAGCCACCCCGCGCCGCGTAAAAGCCTGCCCAGGGCCACCGGACAAGCGCGACGCCATACTTGCTTGTAGTGCCGCTCCAATCCCTGGCACAGCCCGAGCATCCCGGCATAGGCGAACACCACGCCCCCTGCGATCAACTCCATCATGCTCCAGCCTCCACACGTCGACCTGCCTTGACCTTGCGCACTGCCGGTTGCGCGTGCTGAACGCGCCACGCCACCAGGCCGAGCAGCACACCCAGCACCAGCGCGCACGCCGCCACGCCCAGGCGCAGGGCATCCTCCAGCCCGCCGAAAGCTACCAGTCCGATGCACAGCAGCGCCGCCGACCCCAGTTGCTCGACCCACGCCCGGCGCGGCGGCCGGATGCCTGCATGCAACAACGCCAGCAGCCACAGGCCGAAGAACGCGCACACCTCCCAAGCTTCCCGCCCGGCCAGCTCGACCGGCAGCAAGCGGCTGGCCCACAGCAAGCCCACGCACGCCAGCAGCAGCCCGGCGACGAAGCCCACGTTGCACACCTCGGCCAGCCGATACCAGCGATGTCCCGGCACCTCGGCAGCGGCGTACTTGCGCCCGCGCTTGACGCAGAACAGCACCAGGCCGCTGGCGATCATCACGCAGCTGATCACGCCGCAGACGAAATACAGCCAGCGCATCGGGTAGCCGCCGAACTGGGCGAAGTGCAGGCCGACCATCACCCGCTGGGTCAGGGGTGCCGCCCGCCACTCGCTGACGTCGCTGAGCAGCTGCCCGCTGACCCCGTCGAAGACCATGGCCTGGCCCTTGGACAGCGCAATGCGGTTGCCCAGTTCGGGGCGGATCTCGATGCGTGCCCCGGCGGTGTTCGGATTGCGGATGTTGAACCCGGCGATCGGCCCCAGGCGCGCCTCGGCCTGGGCCAGCAGCGGCGCCACGTCGACCATCTCGGCGGGCTGCTTGCTCAGGCCCCTTGGTTGCTCCAGGCGGGTATTGCCCTGGGCCTGGAAGTAGGCGCGGTTGTCTCCGGCGAACAACGCATCGACCCCCGCCGGGATGTAGATGAGCATGAAGATGACCAGCCCTGTGTAGGTGATCATCAGGTGGAACGGCAGCAACAGCACCGCACTGGCGTTGTGGAAGTCCAGCCATGAGCGCTGGCCCTTGTTGGGCCGGAAGGTGAAGAACTCCTTGAAGATCTTCTTGTGGATGACGATGCCGGTGACCAGCGCCGCGAGCATCACCAGGGCCAGCGCACCGACGACGAAGATGCCCCAGTTGCGCGGCAGGTCGAGGGTGAAGTGAAAGCGGAAGAAGAAGTTGCCGCCCACGCTGTCGCGTACCGCGATGGCCTCGCCGGTGCCCGGGTCGAGCTGTACCCCGCCGCCATGGCGCCGATCGCCGGTGGACACGCGCAACCCGGGTGAACGCTCGGTCGGCAGGCTGACGCCCCAGTTGCCGGCCTGCGGCTCATGGGCCTGCAGGTAGGCGATGGCGCGTTGCGCGGCTGCAGCTTGGGACACCGGTGTGGCCGGGATCTCTGGCTGCATCCAGTGGTTGAGCTCTTTGTCGAACACCGCCAGGGTGCCGGTGACGAAGATGGCGAACAGCAGCCAGCCGAAAATCAGCCCGGCCCAGGTATGCAGCCAGGCCATCGATTGCGTGAAGGTGTTCTTCATGCCAGCCACTCCAGGGTCTGGGGCCAGAAACCGACTAGCGCCAGGGGTGCGGCCACGGCCAGCGGCGCCCAGGCGCGCAGGGCGTCGCGGCTGGCGAAGGCCCAGAGGATGGCCAGGGTGTAGAAGATGAAGGTTGGCAGGGTAGCGACGATCACGGCATCGCCGGGTGACAGTGGCAACAGCCGCGCCAGGCAGGCTGTCGCGGCGTAGCTGAAGGCATAGCCGCCGAGCAGTGCGGCGCTGCTGCGGGAGAGGATCTGCAGCCAGGTGGGGGATCTAGACATTTGGCTTCCTTGAAAATGGATGCGCCCCCTTCGCGGGACAAGCCCGCTCCCACAAGTACTCCACTGACCTTGGAACGGTAGAGGTCCTGTGGGAGCGGGCTTGTCCCGCGAAGGGGGCGCGCAGCGGCCCCAAGGCTCAGAAGGAGATATTCAGCGAAGCAAACAGCGCCCGCCCTGGCTGGTTATAGGTATTGGCCCCCGAGCTGCTGGCATTGCCCCCCCGGTAGATCTGCTTGTCGAACACGTTGTTCACCCCTACCCGCACGTCATAGTTGGCGTTGAACCTGTACCCGGCACTCACATCCACCAGCCCATAGGCCTCGACATCCTGCTGCGCCTCGATGTCGTAGTTTTCCTGGGTGCGGTAGTTGTAGCTCGGCGACTTCTGCTTGCCGTAGTAGGTGCCGGCGACCTGGAACGACAGCTTGTCGGTGGCGCGCCAGTCGAGGGTGCTGTTGACCGTGTACTCAGGGATCACCGACAGCGGCTCGCCGGTCTCGCGGTTGTCGTTGTCGAGCATCCAGGTCAGGTTGGTGTTCCAGTCCAGCACCGGGCTGAGCTCGACGAACAGGTTCCCCTCGATCCCTTCCACCCGCGCCTCGCCGGCATTTTCCCACTGGGTCACGCGGCGCCCGCTGTTGATGGTGTAGAGCACATCGGTGCCACCGATGATCTTGTTCTGGTAGTCGTTACGGAAGTAGGTCGCGCTGGTACGCCAGGTGCCACGGTCGTACTGCAGACCGATCTCCTTGTTCACGCTGATCTCCGGCTCGAGGTCGGCGTTGCCCTGCAGGTAGCAGCCGCCTGAGTTGCCCTGCTGCACGCTGCAGCCCTGGCCACGGCTGTAGAGCAGGTAGTTGGGGTTGGACTGGTACAGGTTCGGCACCTTGTAGGCACGGGCGATACCGCCCTTGAACGTCAGCGCTTCGGTGAGCTTGTGCGACAGGTTGAGGCTCGGGCTGAAGTTGTCGCCGAAGGTCTCGTGGTGGTCGAAGCGCAGGCCCGGGGTGACGGTGGTGTCACCGAGGATGATGTTGTCCTCGACGAACAGCGCGTAGCTTTTCGCGGTCATCTTCGAGTCGCTGCGGTCGAAGCCGATGATCGCGTTGTTCCCCGAACCGCTCGGGTCGAAGCTCTGCGGGCGGAACGAGCCCTGGTCGTTGAGCGACTCGTACAGGTACTCACCACCCAGGGTCAGCACATGCTCGGTGCTGCCCATGGCGAACGGCAGGTTCACTTCGCTGCTCAGGCGGGTATTGCGCAGCCGCGACACCGCTGCGCCGCTGTCGTTGATCGCGCCTTCCGGACCGCCGGCCAGGCCCTCGTTGAGGCGCCAGTTGCGCACGTACTCGTAGGCCAGGGTGCTCTTGCTGGTGCCCCAGGTGAAATCGCCCAGGTGCGTCAGGTCATAGGTGCTGCGCTGCATGACGTTGGTTTCATGGCCATACAGGCTGGAAATCAGCTCGACGTCGCTGCCACCGTTGCTGTTCATGGTGTCGCCGGCATAGATGTTGCCCTGGCGGCTGTAGCCGGCGCTGGCTTCGAGGCGGTGCTCGTCGTTGAGCTTCCAGCTCAGCAGGCCGTTGATGTCCTTGTTGCGCACGCCCTCGCGGCCGGCGACCAGCGCGCTGTTGGCGTGGTCGGCGTTGATGTCCAGGGCGTCGGCGTCGGTCTTGGCCAGGCCACCGTACAGGCGCAATCCTAGGTTGTCGGTGAGCCCGCCGCTGAGGTTGAAGTTGGCGCGGCGGCTGGCGCCCTCGGCATTGTCTTCGGGCAGTTGCGTATAGAAATTGAGGTTGCCCTTGAATGCGTCGGTGGGGCGCTTGGTGATGATGTTGACCACCCCGCCCATGGCACCGGAACCGTAACGCGCTGCCGCCGGGCCACGGAGGATCTCGATGCGCTCGACCGCCTCGGCCGGCACCCAGTTGGTTTCGCCGCGGGTGTCGCGGTCGCCGTTCCAGCCATAGCGCACGGCGTTGCGAGCGCTGGACGGCTTGCCATCGATGAGGATCAGGGTGTTTTCCGGGCCCATGCCGCGCAGGTCGATCTGCCGGTTGTTGCCGCGTGCACCGCTGGCGCTGTTGCCGGTCAGGTTGACCCCAGGTTCGCGGCGGATGATGTCCGACAGGTCGTTGGCCGGTGGCCGGCGCTTGATGTCTTCAGCGGTGATGATCGACGAGCCCAGCGCCTGGCGCGCCTCGCGCTCGGCGGTGACCAGGGTGTCCTGGATCACCAGCGCGTTGTCGGCCGCCGGTACTTCCAGCACCTCACCGGCGCGCTGCTCGTCAGCTTCGGCGGCGTTCGCCAGCATGGCCGGCGATGCCAGGGCAACGAAGGCCAGGGCCAGGCTGTTGGGTGAGGTTCTGCACTGCATCGATACATCTCCTGCGAATCATGAGCGAAAAGGCACATCCCTGCCGCAAGCCGGGAGCCCTCGCCCACCGGCCTCGCAAACAGTGTTTGGGGGCCAACAGGGATGGTGAATATAGTGATTCTCAAATGAGTTTAAATCTTATTTACGAAACTTACATGTTTGTAACGGAACTTGTCCAAAGCACCCACGGCCCGTGTAGAGTCGTCACCGCAGGTCCCTGCCGCCCTTCCCGCCCACGTCGAGACACCGTGTTCATGCTCACCGCCGCACTGATCTTCCTGTTCACCCTGACCCTGGTCATCTGGCAACCCAAAGGCCTCGGCGTCGGCTGGAGCGCTACCCTCGGCGCCGTGCTGGCGCTGCTGTTCGGTGTGGTATCGCTGCACGACATTCCCACCGTGTGGGCCATCATCTGGAACGCCACCGGCACGTTCATCGCCCTGATCATCATCAGCCTGCTGCTGGATGAAGCCGGTTTCTTCGAGTGGGCAGCCCTGCACGTGGCGCGTTGGGCGCGGGGTGACGGGCGCCGCCTGTTCGCCTTCATGGTGCTGCTGGGCGCGGCGGTGTCGGCGCTGTTCGCCAATGACGGTGCGGCGCTGATCCTGACCCCGATCGTCATGTCGATGCTGCTGGCGCTGCGCTTCTCCCCCGCCGCGACCCTGGCCTTCGTCATGGGCGCCGGTTTCATCGCCGACACCGCCAGCTTGCCGCTGGTGGTGTCGAACCTGGTCAACATCGTCTCGGCGGATTACTTCGGCCTGGGTTTCAACGCCTATGCCGCGGTGATGGTGCCGGTCAACCTGGTGGCGGTGGCGGCCACGCTGCTGGTGCTGTGGCTGTATTTTCGCCGTGACATTCCGCAGCGCTACGCGACCGATGAACTGAAGCTGCCAGCCATGGCCGTGCGTGACCGCGCGACCTTCCGTGTCGGCTGGGTGGTGCTGCTGGCCTTGCTGGCCAGCCTGTTCGTGCTCGAACCCCTGGGCATCCCGGTCAGTGCCGTGGCCGCGGCCTGTGCGGCGGTGCTGTTCGCCGTGGCGGCACGCGGCCATGTGATATCCACCCGCCGCGTGCTGCGCGAGGCGCCGTGGCAGATCGTGGTGTTCTCGCTGGGCATGTACCTGGTGGTCTATGGGCTGCGCAATGCCGGCCTGACCGACTCGCTCACCGGCGCGCTGAACTGGCTGGCCGGGCACGGGCTGTGGGCCGCCTCGCTGGGCACCGGGCTGATTGCAGCGGTGCTGTCGTCGGTGATGAACAACCTGCCCAGCGTGCTGATCGGGGCGCTGTCGATCCATGCCAGCGACGCACAGGGGGTGGTGAGGGAGGCGATGATCTATGCCAACGTCATTGGCTGCGACCTGGGACCGAAGATCACCCCGATCGGCAGCCTGGCCACCCTGCTGTGGTTGCATGTGCTGGCGCGCAAAGGGGTGAGCATCGGCTGGGGGTATTACTTCAAGGTCGGGGTGTTGTTGACGGTGCCGGTGTTGCTCGTGACCTTGGCGGCGTTGGCGGTGCGGCTGAGTATTTGAGATTGCAGGGGCTGCTTTGCAGCCCCCTCCTCGTCAGGCAACCGATTACTGCGCGGTGGTCGGCACAGGCTCATCGCTGACCCGCAGCAGCCCCCACATGCCGCCCAGATTGCCGAATGCCGCATAGTCCCGGTACAGGTAGTCGCCAGGTATCGCGTTGGCGCCGCCGGCACTGGGGAACATGAAGCTGAAGTGCGCCGCCGGCAGTACGCTTTCCTGAGCGCCGATGTACATGGCCATGGGGTTGTAGCCAAAGCGCACCGAACCGATTCCCGCGTCCTTCATGGGGTAGCCCCAGAGGTCGACCCTTTCGGCCTGGAACGGGTTGAACGCCCAGACATGGCCGTCGAGCTGGAAGGTCGCGCCACGGCTGCCGCCCGAAGGCATCAGCACGTGGGTGCGGAACGGCTGCCCGGGCTTGACGCGCAGTATCGGCGTGACCGGGTCGCCACCGACCAGGGCATTGCTGTAGGCCATGTGGGCGTTCGGAACTGCTCCCAGGCCATTGCCACCTGCCTGCCCGAACGGTGCGTTGGGCGCACGGGCGAATCGGTACCACAGGGGTTCGCTCTTGTAGTTGATGGCCATGTCCGAGTTGTCTTTCGGGTCGTTGGGAATGCCCGGCCCTTCGGACGACATGTTCTCCACGGGCAAGCCGTTGGCCCAACGCATGTTCAGCGACTTCTGCCAGACCGTGATGAAGTCGCGATAAGGGCTGGCGCCCGGTGCCTGCACCGTAGCCGACGCCCTGGACGCGGCATCCTCCTGCCAGGTGGCGCCCGCCGGCGTCACCGACATGGCCGCCACCAGGCCTTTTTGCGGTTGCTTGATCGGGTCGGCCGGCATCAGGTTGAGGCCACCGAACTCGATGGGGGTCGCCTCGATCGTGTCGACGTTGCGTCCCAATTGCGACGCCACCGGCTGACCGGCGCGCTCCAGGTGCCCGGCGTAGTACTGATAGGTCCGGGTTGGCCAGGCACCCGTGTTGCCTGCCCGGGGCGCCACTGTCTGCACCGGGTTGCTGCCGACGTTGAAACCATCCGACTTGCTCACGTCGTAGGTCAGCAACTGGGCGTGCAGGCCAACGTGGCTGGAGGGCCGCATCAGGTTGTTGTTGAACGTGGTCGAGCCTTGCGCACTGGAACGGTCACGCTTGACCGTGCCTTGCATCACCGCGTGGTTCGGCAGGTCCGGCATCATCAAGGGCAGGCGATTCTCCAGGGTGATGTTGATGCAATCGCCGGCGGCGGCGCGCAGTACCAGCGGCTCGACGGGCACCCCGGGCTTGAGCTTGCCGGTGACCGGGTCCAGGTCGGCCTTGCGCACATACAGGATGGCCGTCGGGTCGTGCAGAGGGCCGGACTGCCCGCCAATGGTGAAAGTCTCGCCATCTTCAGGGTCGAAGATCGTCACCTGCGGCACCGTCACCGGCCTTGGGTTGTAGACCAGGGTGCCGCCGAGCGTGTTGAGCGGGCCGCCGACATGCTGGCCGGTACCTGCCGGGTCGCCGAGGGTCAGCCCCAGCGGGTTGGCGAGGATATCGTTGGCCAGTGCTGCAACCACCTCATAGTTGCGCTGCACCGTCGTGCGGTTGCCGACACCATTCGGATTGGGGGTGACGCGCGGACACACGCCATTGAAGTTGACCGTGTTGCGCGCGGCCACGGGCCTTGGGTTGTTGGGCAGCGGGAACAGGTCACTGCGAGTCAGCGAATAGTTGCGCATGATGCCCCACAGGCCACTCCAGTAGCCCTCCAGGGAAGCATCCATGGAATACAGGTAATCGCCGGTATCGCTGGCCGCACTGGACATCATCGCTACCGGTGCCATGAAGCCGAGCTGCTCGGAAATCGCCACCATCTGCGACGCCTTCCAACCGGTGTTGGAGCTATTGCCGAAGCCGCTGCCCGAATGCAGCCACTTCACGCCGTGCAACGTCAGGTTGTGCTCCTCTTCGTGGCCGCCGGCATTGACCCGCAGGCGCACGTTGTCGCCGGTATAGGTGCGTAGCATCGGCGTGAACGGATCGCCCGGCAAGTCGCCCCGGTTGATATGTTTGGGCAATACCGTGACCCCACCGGTGGGGCCGGTCGCCGTGGTGATCGCGCTGGGGGCCAGGTTGAGTGCAGGGATCGCCCGGTCGGTACGGCTTTGCAGGGCATGGGCCAGGTCACCGGCCAGACCATCGGCCTGCATGCCCGGCTTGCCGTCTGGCGCCACCTTGTTCGGGTCGTAGACGCGCAGACCGAGGGGCTCATGGCGGTAGTTGACGACGAAGATGCCAGGGTCCGACGCCGAGATCGCTTGCGGGCACGGCCGCGTCGGGCACGTCAGCAGTTGGCCACTGGCAACTTCCACGACAGACTCCAGCAGGTTGGCGGCCGCCTTCCGCCCAGGCGGGTTGATGGCGTAGCGGAAGCTGTCCGCCGTGGCCGGGAAGGCTTGCGCATCGGGAATACCATCGGGGCCCGCGCCGACGTAGACACCGGCTTCATAGGCGTGCTGGAAGTCGCTGAACTCGAGGAAGAACTCGCGGTAGCTGTCGTTCTTGTTGTCACCGTTGAGATCACCGGTCTCGATCACGGCCTGCCAGGAAGTCGGGCCGCCGTCCTGGCGCCCGCCGCCGTTATACAAGGCCTCGCCGGTTTCGGCGTGGTACCACTTGGAACCGGCAGGCTCGGCCAGCACGGTGGCGTACATGCCCACTTGCTGATGGGTCGAAGGGCCAAGGTGGTCGTGGGTGAAGATATTGCCCAGGCCACGGTCGATGTTGTGCACGTTCACCACAGGGTCGGCGAACCAGCGTTGCAGGGTGGTGCGCGCACCCAGCCAGTCCGCGCGGTTGAATCGCCCGAAGTAAGGGTGCTGCTTGGCCACGGGGCAATCCTCGGTGCCTTCGCGTGGGTCGCCGTCCCGGCAATCGTTGAACCGGCGAATGGCGTGGATGCGTTCGACCACGGTGGACGGCGAGAGCACGCCATCTTCGTAGTTCCATCCATTGGCCGAGCCGTCGGCGGACGTCAGGTCCCACTTGGGCAAGTGGATGTGCTGGCCGATGACGTCGGTGGGCGTACGCACCTGGTAATCGTCCAGTTCGTAGACTGAAGGCACCAGGTTGGTGTGCTGGTACATGGTGCAGTCGAAGGTGTTCATGCGCATCACCAGCGGTTCAGGTGGGCGCTGCTTGTTGATCACCGGCCACGCATCCTCCCACAGGGTGAGGATGCGGGTTTGCGGGAAGTGATAGCCGATCTTGTTGAACACGGCGTCGAACTGGATATTGGCGCCTTTGTAGACCCGTGGGTGATCGGCACTGAACGGCGAGGCGCCGGTGAACGACTGGGCGTCGAGACGCTCACCACTGTTGAAATTGCCGGCGCCGGCACTGCGGGTCAGGCGTTTTTGCCGGTCGTCCATGCACGGTTCGAAAAACGGCGCACCCGCCACGGGCGGCGCTCCGTTGGTGAGGAAGTCGCGCGGCAGCGTTTGGCCATTGGGCAGCACGGCGAAGCTGGCATGCGCTGGCTTGGCGTGGAAGGCCATGGCCGACTGTTCGACCTCGGTGCCCTCCTCGGGGAAGTACACAGGTTTGGCGCGCCCCAGGCCCTTGCTCATGTCCAGCAGACTGGTGGTCACGTGCGCCTCACCGCCCGCTGCCCAGCCATCCAGGCCATGACGTGGCAGGCCGCCATCCCAACCACCGGCCTGAGCCGGATCCAGCGCCGCCCACAATGCCTTGCCGCTGTCCTTCAAGGCCGTGGCCTTTTGCGCGTCGAGCATGTCCAGAGGTGGCGTGGGCGGGCGTTGGCCGACGGTGCTTTCAATGCCGCCGATCCAGAACGGGAAGCCCGGATTTTTCAGGGTGCCATCGGCGTTGCGGTTGGCTTCACTGCGATCGACCAGGGCCAGCGAGCCGACGACTCGCGGCGCAGCCGGCGCTTGGCTGTCGTCACCCGGCTCCTGGCCTTCGGCCAGCGCTTCACCCCCCATTTTAGGAATCACTACCACCTTGCCCGGCATCGGCGGCAAGGCCTTGCCCGGCAAAGGCACGATCGCCGGAATGGGCGTGCCGGCGACGATCTCGCCATCGGGCAAGGCCCGGGCGCCCGAGGCCGGCAAGCCACTGCGCAGGGCAAACGGCTGCGCATGGAAGTTGTTGTTGCCCGCCTGGGTGACCGCCAGGCGCGTGCCCTCTTCGAACACATCATGGATACGCCACATGGCCCACATGCCTTGGGCGAAATGCGGGTAGAAATGGCAGTGATAGATCGCATCGCCGGCCACCCGGTTGCGGTTGCCGGACCCACCATGGGCGATCTCGTAGGTATAACCCGAGCCTGGGCCGACGCCCTGGGCATCCATGTAGTCGGAGTTGTCATCGTTGGGGTTGAACAACCACTGGTGACCGTGCAGGTGGAACACGTGTTGCTCGTAACCCACGCTGATATTGCGAAACTTCACCGCATCGCCCAGGTAGCTGTGGGCGACGTTGGAAGGCTCGGCTGGATACAGCGCCATGCTGGCCTTGATACCGACACGGTCGGCGGGCGGCACTTGGCCGGGCGCCAGCATCTCGAGTCCAACGTTGGCCGGCACGTCCACCTGCATCGCGATATCGCCGGTGGTGTGTGCACTGAGGAAGAATTCTTCATAGGCGCAGGACAAGCAATCATGCATCGGGCCGACACCCACCCGGTTGGCGATGACTTCGGCGCCCATGCCACCGGAACCGTAGTTGACCATGAAGGCGTCGCGCGCCGGATCGAGCATCTGGCCAAACACAGGGTCGCCCCAGAACCCTGGAAACGCCTGGACAACCGCAGACTGGTCGTGGAACACCGCCGCGAAATCGCGGAAGGGCTCCAGGCGATTGGGCAGGCTGGGGTTACGCTTGCCCTGGCTTTCAAGCGGATAGGTGGTCGGTGGGAAACTGCCATCGGCATTGGGCCCCATGATCACGGCGTCGGCGTTGCTGGCAATGATCTCGCTGCCGTCGACCATGCTCAGGATCGGTTTGCCGGCCTTGCCTTCTGCGATCCAGGGCTCAAGCACCGGGTAGCGCGCCTGGTAGTCGATGATGGGCTGGCCGGCCGGGGTTCGCCCGCGCGTGGCCAGGCGCATCTCTTCTTCGGTGACCGTGTTGTGATAGGCCCGCCCACCCTTGGGCAGCACCACCACCTGGCCGAACAGGCCGTTGCCGACGTTGCCGGACGAGCCCTCGCTGCCGAAGGTGGCGCCGTAGCTGGTCGCCGCGAAAGTCCCTTCGCGTTCGGCGTAGAGGGTGTAGCTACGGCTTTGCCCGGGCGCCAGCAAGGTGTTGTCGTTACGTCCGCTGTTGGCGGAAATATCGTTGATCGATCCGAATGCCTGTAAGCCGTTGACCTGGAAACCCACATGACGGTCGGCGACTTGAGCGTCGACATGCAACTCGCCGTTGGCGGCGTTCTCGTGATCGTTGCCCTGGCCATTGGGGTTGGCCTGGAAAGCCAGCAGGTTCTGCAGGTTGACCGTCAAGCAGTCTCCGGCGGCAACCCGCAGTACCAATGGGCGCGGGCGCTTGTCCGGGCGCAAGGTGACTTGACCGGGTGTGGCGCTACCGCCTTGGGTGATCAACACCCCGTTTGTGTCCACCACATCCCCGCGCAGCGCATACATCATGCCGTTGGGGTTATGCGCACCGAGCCGGTTGAACATCAACGGCTGGTCCATGGCCACGACGTTGGCCACCAAGGTGCGCTGGCACTGCACCGCCGCTTCGGCCAGCTCACCCCCCGCGAGCCATACGCCGGCAAGCAACGCCAATCCTTGCGGCCTCCTCAACCAGCAACGGATGCGATCAAGATCGATTTGAGCGTGCAAGTGTGCGCAGGTCATTTGGGCGGGCCTCCAAGTCAGCAGCACAAACATGGCTGACCTTCGAGCTCGCAAATATCGCGCCAAAATAAATCAAGTTTGAATTCAACCAGTTGCGAAGTTGCTGCCCATAACGGGGAAGGCTACTTGCCCCACTAACTTCCCTGCTCCCCCAAACTTGTTTCAAATTATGTATGAAAACCAGGAATGCACGCGCGCGCGAATAACTGTCACAGAAGCGTCATCGATTAGAAAAAATCAGAATTGTACTGCCTGCAGTATCACCCGTGAAACGCTCGCGGGGCTTGACGGCGCCACTGCCCGCCAAGAGCAAAGTTCCCCACCACTGGGCGAATTCCCCCATTAGCGTCTGTTTCGACAAGCACAAACTTCCATTTGAGAACCCGCCGAACCCTCTTTTATTCAATATAAGTGGAGGGTCGAGCTACACGCCTGCAGCATGAAACACCAGGAATATTCATTGCTCACTGAATAACGCGAACCGCTTTAACACAGCGGTGCCCATGCCCAGACAGACCTCACAGACACTAATTTCGATTCAAGTATTTTGTTGGCAATATCGCGCCCACGACCTTTTCGAGGATTAAACAGGCACGATCGTTGCTGATGCCGATTCAGAACCTTTCGACCGAGCTGCACCACCCAGCCTGCGTCATATCCAGAGGACTGAATCATGCAAAACAGATTGACCCTACTGGCAAGTTCTATCCTGCTTGCTTCATTGAGTGGCGGGTCGGCGCAGGCAGGCCTCTACGCCGTAGACCCGGGTATCCCCGGAGAGCGCCCATACCCCCTCGACAGTGGAAACAAGACAGGTTACGCCGCCTGGTATCAGGACACCCATGGCCGAACCCTTGACCTGTGCCTGAGCAAGGCCGTCAGCTCGCGCACAGCACCCACGCCCGGGGCGCCTGCCTACATGTGCGTGCTCAACCCGGCGCCTGGGGAGTTCGATGACACCCAGCCCATCGTCTTCCCTACCAACTATCCAGATGAAACCTTCTGGTACGCCGCGGACGGCGCCATTACCGACGCCGCCAGCGGCATCGACCTGACCTACGTCGCGGCCATCGAAGCCGCGTTCAACGGCGAGGTCGCTGACGGCCACCAGCTGAGCTTCGCCCGTATTCGCATTCGGGTGGATGTCCCCACAGCCGGCGTCTACACCGTCACCCACCCTTACGGCGTCGACGTGTTCAACGTCACGCCGGAAGAGTTCGCCGACACCGGCGGCACCCGGGCAATCAACATGACCCGCGATATCGGCATCGGCCCATCCGGCGATTATTCCGGCGCGCTGAAGGGCGACATCGGACCGTTCCTGCGCAGCCTCAATGGCCCCTATACCGAGACCAACCCGGAAACCGGCCAGCAGGAGCAATACATCGGCGACCCGAATCTGGAGGAGCAAGTGACTGGCAGCCCCTTCAATACCAACTACCTGCGTATCCAGGGCCCCAATGGCATCGATACGCGCAGCGATACATTCTCCGTTTCCGGCAAGCTCAGCGCCGTGGATCTCCCCGCCCCGGCACTGGTCCAGCGTGCCACCTACTCAAGGGGAAGCACCTCCGGTGGCGTGGTCGCGCACCAGGATGTCTTCACCATGGCCCCGCCGCCTCCCGGTACGGCCAACTTCCTGGACAGCGCGGGCACTTCCGTGACCATGACCGAAGCCAACTCGACCGGAAGCTGGTATGGCCAGTCGACGGTCGACCCGTCGCTGCCGGCGGTCCTGCAGGTGACTGTCGACAACCACCTGGCGATCCCTACCCTCCATGCGCCAACCACCGTGCCGGTGCACCTGACCGATCTGGTCACCATCCGCCGCGCCGAGTACAGCCGCAGCAGCGGGCGACTGACCATCGAGGCCTCGACCAGCGACCGCATCACGCCGCCCAACCTGACCGCCTACGCCGGTCGCAGTGGCGCGCTGATCGGTGAACTGTCCGGCGGCGCCGACAAGTCCCTGTCGCCTAACGCCGGCACAGTCCCGCCGGCGACCATTCGGGTGACGTCGGCGAACGGCGGCAGCGATACAGAAGAAGTGGTCATCGTCCAGTGACCCATCCGAATTCGGATCAAGCGCCAGGAGCTAACATGAACAAGTGGCCACGCTTCATCTTCAACACACTGAGCCTGTCCATCGCCATGGTGGGCGGTGCCAACGCCGCGCTGCAGAGTTTCGACCCGGGGCCCTACACCCTCGCCACCGGCCGGTTCCCCATGTGGTATCAGGACTTCAACAATGTGAAGCTGGAGCTCTGCCTGTCCAAGACAGTCAGCTCCCGCGCGCCGGGCACCGTAGCTGCCCCCGGCTACATGTGCACCATTCCGGCCGAAGGCGGCTTCAACCCCGCCGAGCCCATCATCTTCCCCAACAACTGGCCAGGTGAAAGCTTCTGGTTCACCGCTGACGGCAGCGTCGGTGACCGCACCTTCGGCATCGAGCAGTACGTTGCTGCCCTGGAAGCGGTGGCCGGCGAAGGCGAGATCATCGATGGCGAACAGCACAACTTCGCCCGCATCCGCATCCGCGCCGCAGTGCCCACGGCGGGCATGTACACCGTGCGCCATCCGTACGGTACCAAGGTGTACGTGGTTGCCACCCCAGGGCGGCGGGCGATCAACGACACCAGTGATATCGGCATCGCCACGCTCAACTATTCGGGCGCCCTGCAGGGCGCCCTCGGGCCGTTCCTGTACAGCGCGACTGCCCCCAACAGCCTGACCAACGAAGCCGGCCTGGAAATCGCCCGCTACTTCACCGAGACCAACCCGGAAACCGGCCTGCAGGAGAAGTTCGTCGGCGACCCGAACCTTGCGGACGTGGTGCGCGGCAGCCCGATCCTCGATGCCCAAGGCAACCCGCAGAACTATCTGGAGATCTCCGGCCCTGCGGGCACACTGCGCACCGATGTGTTCGCTATCTCCGGCAAGATCTACGACGACCGCACCCAGACGCCGGTGGAAGTGGAGCGCATCACCTACCAGCGTGACAGCAGTGGCTCGCAGGTCGAAATCTTTGCCGACTCGTTCCGTACCAACAGCGGTACCCAGGCACAGACCCCGGCTGCATCGACGGTGTGCTACCGCACCACCCTCACCCTCACCGGCACACCACCGGGACCGTGCCTGCCCAACGCGAATCTGCTGACGGACAACAACGGCTACTTCTACACCACCTTCGCCACCCCCGCCGCGCCGCCCTCCGTGGTGGTGCTGACAGCCAGCGAACTGGGTGGCGCGCACAAACCCACCTCGGTATCACGCACGCCTGTCGATGTGGTGAAGGTCAGTACGGCTCGATACGAGCCGGACAATCACCGCCTGACCATCACCGCGAGCTCCAGTGACAAAGTCCTTAATCCTGGCCTCGTCGCCCAGGGATACGGTCCGCTGCCAGCAGACGGAACGCTGGTGGTCAATGACCTGACCCAGCCACCGGAAAGCGTTACGGTCAAGTCGGCTGCCGGCGGCTCGGACAGCGAACCGGTGACCGTCGCCGGCATCGTCGATGTCCCTGCCGAAAACCAGAAACCGCTGGCCGTGGCGGATACCGTCAGCACCAACGCGGGTGTACCGATCACCATCAACGTGCTGGCCAATGACAGCGATCCCGACAACAACACGCCGCTGACCATCGGCAGCTTCGTACCGCCGGCGGCCGGCCAGGGCACGGTGGCGCTCAATGGCACCACCAGCCTGACCTACACACCACCGACCACCAATGTCCCGCTGCAGGCGACCTTCAGTTACATCGCCAGGGACAGCAAAGGCCTCGATTCGGAACCGGCAACCGTCACGGTCAACGTGACCCCGAACCCGGCACCGGTCGCCACTAACGACACCGCAGCCAGCCAAGGCGGAACGCTGACGCTCAATGTGTTGCTCAACGACGCCGGCAGCACGCCCTTGACCGTACTCCTCCTGACCCAGCCGGCGGCTGGCCAGGGCAGTGTCAGTACCGACGGCACCGTGGTGACCTACACCGCACCGCAGAATGTCACCGCGGCCTTTACCACCACCTTCACCTACCAGGTCCGGGATGCGTTCGGCACACTCTCGGCACCGGCCACCGTCACCGTGCAGGTCACACCGCAGGCCACGCAGGAGAACCTGGTGGTGACCAGCGCCGTGGCACGGGCGCGCGCCAATGACCGCTACACCTGGGACCTGTCCGGGACTTCCTCGGCGGTGGTCGGCAACACCATCACCGCTCAGGTCACAACCGCCAACGGGCTGGTCACGGTGGGCACCGCTACAGTCCCGATCAGCGGCCGCTGGCGGATCTCGACCACCACCACGACGGTGGTGCCGAGCGCCAACCCGACGATCACGATCCGATCCTCGCTTGGCACCGTGCGCACGACACCGTTGCTGATCCAGTAACCCATCGCCCCGCCTCCTTCCCGGAGGCGGGGCTTACCCCTTGACGGAGACGCTCAACATTTGACCGTCCACAACTGATCGATTCGTGTGGTGTAGGACTGGCTCATCATCTCCCTCCTCATTCCCCAATCCGGCGCCACGGGCACGCTGGCAGCCCGCATGGTCCCGCGACCCCAACGCTGGTTGATGTCATCCATCACTTGCATCAGCCGGTCACAGGCCACCGACTGCTTGAGCGCGAACAGGTCCTCTGAAAACTCACCCGGCTGTCGCAGGTCCATGAGCAGCACTTCGGCCTTGCTGTAACGGAAACCCGGCCGGAATAGCCGCTCCACCGCTTCGGTCGCAAGCCGGGTCATCAGCAGCGTGTCGCAGGTGGGATAAGGCAACTCGACCATCACGCCCTGGGCGTGATGCGCCTCGTCCGGATTGAACATCCCGGTACGGATGCTCACGCGCATGCGCTTGCAGACGGAGCGCTGGGCCCGAAGCTTTTCCGCAGCACGCTCCACGTAAGTGGCGACCGCCTGCTTGATCGGCGCGAGCTCGGTCAGGCGGGTGCCGAACATTCGGCTGCAGCAGATCTCCTGCTTCGGCGGCGCGGCCTCGTCCAGTTCAAGGCAGGGCGTGCCGGCCAGCTCGCGGGCGGTCTTTTCCACCACCACGCTGAATTTTTGCCGGAGCGTCCAGGCGTCGGCCTTGGCCAGGTCCATCGCCGTGCGTATGCCCATCGCCTCAAGGTGAGCCGTCATCCGCCGGCCAATCCCCCACACCTCTTGCACTTCGGTATTGCGCAACACCCAATCACGTTTGAACGGGTCGGTGATGTCCACTACCCCACCCGTCTGCGCCAGCAACCGTTTTGCCGTATGGTTGGCCAGCTTGGCGAGGGTCTTGGTGCCGGCAATACCCACGCCTACCGGGATGCCGGTGCACCGCAAGACCCTTGAGCGCACCGTTCGGCCAAACTGGGTGAGGTTTTCCTGAATGCCGGTGAGGTCTGCGAAGCACTCGTCGATGCTGTAGACCTCGCTCGCCGGCACCATCGATTCAATCAAGGTCATGATGCGTTCGCTCATGTCGCCGTACAGCGCATAGTTGCTGCTAAACGCCATGATGCCGTGCCGGCGCAGCTTGTCCTTCACCTGGAAATAAGGCTCGCCCATCTTCACGAAGGGTTTGGCGTCATACGACCGGGCAATCACGCAGCCGTCGTTGTTGCTGAGCACGACGATGGGGGTGCGCAGCAGGTCGGGGCGGAATACGCGCTCGCAGCTGGCGTAGAAGCTGTTGCAATCGATCAGGGCGAATACGGGGGAAGGCTTCATCGGACGGCATCGCGCATACTGTATTTATATACAGTTAATCATATCCCCTCGCGTGGCCGCTACCCGCCCATCCGATTTGCATCCTGCGCCCTGGCTCCTACAGTTTCGAACGTAGCGCCACAGCCGAGGTTGCGATGCGAAGCGTCGAGAAAACCGCCCACACGGCCTTGCCGAAGATCCCACGCAGCGTCTGGGCACTGGGGTTCGTGTCGATGTTCATGGACATTTCCTCGGAGATGATCCACGCCCTGTTGCCGCTGTACATGGTCACCGTGCTCGGCACCTCGGTGGTGGCGGTGGGCGTCATCGAAGGCATCGCCGAGGCCACCGCGTCGATCACCAAGGTGTTTTCCGGCGCCCTCAGCGACCGGCTGGGCAAGCGCAAGCTGCTGACGGTGCTGGGGTACGGCCTGGGCGCGCTGACCAAGCCGGTGTTTCCCATGGCGTCGGGGCTGGAATGGCTGATCGGGGCGCGTTTCGTCGACCGTGTCGGCAAGGGCATCCGCGGCGCGCCGCGGGACGCGCTGGTGGCCGATGTGACCCCGGTCGAGCTGCGGGGAGCGGCGTTCGGCCTGCGCCAGGCGCTGGACACGGTTGGCGCGTTCCTCGGGCCGTTGCTGGCGATCCTGCTGATGTGGCTGACCGCGAGCCATTTCCAGACGGTGTTCTGGGTGGCGGTGATCCCGGCGTTTCTCGCCGTGTACATCCTGGTGGCCTTCGTCCGCGAACCCCCGGCCTCGACACCGGCGCAGCCGCCACGCTCACCGCTGGCGTGGCACGAACTGGCGCGGTTGGGCCCGGCCTACTGGCGCCTGATCGGCCTGGCCATGCTCTTCACCCTGGGCCGTTTCAGCGAGGCCTTCCTGCTGCTGCGCGCCCAGGACATGGGCCTGGCCCCCTTGTGGGCGCCCGCCGTGCTGGTACTGATGGCGCTGGCCTACGCGCTGTCGGCCTACCCCGCCGGTGTGCTGTCGGACCGTATCGGCCGCCGCGGGGTGCTGATGCTGGGGCTCGGCTTGCTGATCGCTGCCGACCTGCTGCTGGCGCTGATGCCGGGCTGGGCCGGGCTGGCGCTGGGCGTGGCGACCTGGGGGCTGCACCTGGGCTTTACCCAGGGCATCTTCGCCGCACTGACCGCCGACAGTGCGCCGGCCAACCTGCGCGGCACGGCCTTTGGCCTGTTCAACCTGCTGACCGGGCTGGCGCTGCTGGCCGCCAGCGTGGTGGCAGGGCTGCTGTGGGATGGGGTGGGCTTCCAGGCGACCTTCCTGGTGGGAGCTGGCTTTGCCGGCGCTACCTTGGCGGCGGTAGCGATGAAGGCTTCATGAGTGCGGGTCGTGGCTGCGCACGCTGAAGGTGACCACGCCCCAGATGGTCAATTCGTCACCCTCCATGATGTAGCGCGGCGCGAAGCCCGGGTTTTCCGAACGCAGCACCACCTGCCCACCGATACGGTGCAGGCGTTTGCACAAGGGCTCGCCGTTGACGGCGGCAATCACGATATGGCCATGGCGCGCTTCGATCGAGCGGTCGACCAGCACCAGGTCACCGTCGAAGATCCCGGCGCCCTGCATGCTGTCGCCGTCTATCCTGACCAGGTACATGTGCGGCGCCCGCAGGTTGAACAGCTCGTCCAGCGAGATGGGTTGCTCCATGTGGTCCGCCGCCGGCGAAGGGAACCCCGCCGGAATGCGAAACAGGTAGCGCGGCAGCGCAGCGCCGCCGCAGGTGAGCGGCCCCAGGATGGAAGTCATGTCGCAGCCTTGCATGATAACTGTATACATATACAGTAACGATATGCCTGCGGTGCGGTCAATTGCCCCCGTAGGAAATTTCGACAAATGGGGGTGCATACCATGTGCGGACGCTTCGCCCAGTACCAGGGGCTGGCCGATTACCTGCGTGAGCTGGACGCCGAGCAGGACGTGATCAGCGGTTACGACAATGCGCCCATCGGCCGCTACAACGTGGCCCCCGGCAGCCGCGTGCTGATCCTGCACAATGCCGCCGATGGCCTGCGTATCGACCCCTGCCATTGGGGCTGGGCGCCGTTCTGGGCCACCGGCAAGCGGCCTGCGCCGATCAATGCGCGGGTCGAGACGGTGACCACTGGCAAGTTCTTCAAGGCCCTGTGGCCTCAGGGGCGGGCCTTGGTGATGGCCGACGGTTGGTACGAATGGGTTACCGACCCGCATGACCCCAAGCGCAAGCAGCCTTATTTCATTCGCCTGAAAAGCCAGGCGCCGATGTTCATGGCGGCGCTGGCCGAGGTGCGTGCAGGGTTGGAGCCGAACGAAGGGGATGGCTTTGTGATCATCACGGCAGCGAGTGACGCGGGGATGGTCGACATCCATGATCGCCAGCCGCTGGTGCTGGGGCCTGCGGATGCGCGGGCGTGGATCGACCCCGAGGTGCCCGCCGAGGAAGCCGAGCGGCTGGCTCGGGAGCAGTGTTTGCCGGTGGAGGCCTTTGAGTGGTTTGCGGTGGGCAAGGAAGTGGGGAATGTGCGTAACGAAGGGGCGGAGTTGATTGTGATGCTCGATGGTGAGCATCTGGCCTGAATGTGGGTTGCCTGTACCGGCCCTTTCGCGGGGCAAGCCCGCTCCCACAGGTACACCACAAATCTCGATGGCTGTGGTGTACCTGTGGGAGCGGGCTTGTCCCGCGAAGAGGCCAGCAAAGGCCGCCTTACACCTGCAGCTCTACCTCGGGCTGCTGCTCCAGGAACAACCAACCACCCTGCCCATCCACTTCCAGCCGATGGGTATGGAAGTCCGCCAGCGTACTGCGATGCCCGACGCTCACCAGCAAGGTCTGCGGCATCTCGTTGCGCAACAACGAATACAGCATGTGCTCCAACCCCTCATCCATCGCCGACGTCGATTCATCAAGGAACACCACCTGCGGCCGGTTGAACAGCACCCGGGCGAACGCCAGGCGCTGCTGCTCACCCACCGACAGAATGTGCGACCAGTCGCAGCTCACCTCCAGCCGATCCACCAGGTGCGCCAGGTTGACCTGGCGCAGGGCCTGCTGCATGCGCGGCGCGTCCTCGGCCGTGCTGCCCGCCGGGTAGGCGATGGCGGTACGCAGGTCGCCCAGCGGCAAGTACGGGCGCTGCGACAGGAACAACGCCTGGGTGCCCGTGGGTCGCCTGACCTCACCCTCGGCATAAGGCCACAGGCCCGCCAGGGCGCGCAGCAAGGTGGTCTTGCCACTGCCCGAGGGGCCCTTGATCAACAGCGCCTGGCCAGCGTGCAGGCGCAAGTCGAGGTCGGCGATCAGCGCATGGCCGTCGGGGCGCAACACCTGCAGGCCGGTGATATCCAGGGTATGTGCCTGCTCCTCGGTGAGTACCCGCGGCAGCGCGGCGGCTTGCTGGTTGGCGTCGAGAAAACCGGTCAGACGATCGAGGGTGGCGCGGTACTGGGCGAAGGTGTCGTAGGACTCACGGAAGAACGACAGTGAATCCTGCACCTGGCCGAACGCCTGGGCGGTCTGCATGACATCGCCAAGCTTGATCGCGCCGCTGAAGAACCGTGGCGCCTGGAGAATGAACGGGAACACCACGGCAACCTGGCTGACGCCCAGGTTGAAACCGCTGAACTTCAGGTTTCGGAACACCAGCGCCCAGACATTGACGATCAGTGCACCGAAACGCCCGAGCAGGGTCGCCCGCTCCACCGGCGCACCTTGGTAGAAGGCAATGTTCTCGGCATTCTCGCGCAGGCGCATCAGCGCGTAACGGAAGTTGGCGGTGAGTTTTTCGTTGAGGAAGTTCAGGCGGATCAACGGTTGGCCGAGGCGGAAGGCGATCCAGGTGGCGACCAGCACGTACAGGTAGACGGCAAACACCATCGCCCGGGGAATTTCGTAGCCGGCCACCGCCAGCGGTGCCGACAGGCCCCAGAGGATACCGGTGAAGGCTACCAGCGACACCAGCGCACTGACCGCGCCGAGGGCCAGCGACACCGAGTTGGTGACGTAGGAATTGATGTCCAGTTCGATACGTTGGTCAGGGTTGTCCACCGGATGTTCGAGGAACTGGCCGCGGTAGTAGGCATCGCCTTGCATCCAGTCATGGGTGAGGCGTTCGGTCAGCCACACACGCCATTGGATGCTGAAGGCCTGGGTCACGTAGAAGGTGAACAGCGAACGCAGCACATGGATGGTCGCCAGCACCGCGAACACCCCGAGCAGGTACCAGAACGCGGTTTGATCGAGGGCCTGCAGGGCGCTGTAGAAGCCGTTGTACCAGAACGAGAACAGCACGTTCAGGCGCACCGAGAACAGTGTCAGCACCAGCAGCAAGGCGAACACCAGCAAGGGCCGCCAGCTGCGCCGGAAGGTGAAATAGGGCCCGGCCAGTTGCCAGAACTGGCTGCCCCAGCGCGTGTAGCGCACAGCCAGGGCAGCGGCGGCGGTGAAGCCGATGAGGGTGATGAACGAGGCGATTGCGAGCCAGATCAGGCTCTCTTGCAGGGCCTGGTGCCAGTTCATGTCCATGGTGGGTATCCGTGCAGAGTGTTTCCGCGAGCGTAGCATTGCGGGCGGACTCGCCCGGCATTCATGACGGACATTTCATGTTTTCTGTACCGGCCCTATCGCCGGCAAACCGGCTCCC
>NZ_AKJC01000328.1 GCF_000282535.1 Pseudomonas sp. GM84
CCCGCGAAGAGGCCGCCCCAGACACTGGTGCTACCTGGCACGGGCTTCGCCCGTGTTCGCGGGACAAGCCCGCTCCCACAAGGCCATGGCAGGCGCCCTCTAGCTACCCCGCGCGTAAACCACCGCCGCCTCGACCTGCTCCGGCGTTGGCCGCACCCCGGTATACAGCACGAACTGCTCCAGCGCCTGCAGCGCAATCACCTCCAACCCGGTAATCACCGGCTTGCCCAACGCCTGTGCACGCCGGATCAACGGCGTTTGCGCCGGCATCGCCACCACATCGAACACCCGCTCGGCCGCGTCAATGGCGTTTTCGCTGAACGCCAGCTGATCAGCCTCCGGCCCGCCCGCCATGCCGATCGGCGTCACATTCACCAACATGGGCGGGCACAAGTCGCCCAGCTCGGCCACCCAGCGATAGCCGCAGACATCCGCCAGCTGCCGCCCCGCCTGCTCGTTGCGCGCCACGATCACCCCCTCGCGCAACCCCGCGTCGCGCAAGGCACTGGCCACCGCCTTGGCCATGCCGCCACTGCCACGCAGGGCGAAAGCAGTACCTGGGTCGACCTGATGCTGCTCGATCAGCTGCCGCACCGCGAGGTAGTCGGTGTTGTACGCCTTCAGCCGGCCAGCGGTGTTGACCAAGGTATTGACCGACTCGATGGCGGCCGCCGACGGGTCGATCTCGTCGACCAGGGCCATGCACGCCTCCTTGTACGGCATGGACACCCCACAGCCGCGAATGCCCAGCGCGCGTATGCCGGCGATGGCGGCCGGCAGGTCGCTGGTGGTCATTGCCTTGTAGTAATAGTCCAGGCCCAACTGCTGGTAGAGGTGGTTATGAAAGCGCACGCCGAACGTGCCTGGCCGCCCGGCCAGGGAGATGCACAGCACCGTGTCTCTGCTGGGAGTTGTCGCCATAAACTGCTCCTTTTTCATAACTGAAACGTTTGTTCAGCGTAACAGAGACCACCACTGGTCGTCCCTTACACAACCTTTACCGTTCCCCTGTGCTCAGCTGACAGAGCGCAGCTCATAGTAGTAGGACCCCGCGCGTGGGGTTTCTTGCGAGGAACCGTCATGAACCGTCTCATCCCCGGAATCGCCCTGCTGGTCGGTGCCCTGGCCGTCAGCGGGCAAGCATCCGCCCACGGTGGCGGTGGTGGCTGGTATGGCCCAGGCCCGCTGCTCGGGGCAGCGGTGGTCGGGGCGGTGGTCGGGGCTACGGTTTCCGCTGGCCACGACCGCACGGTGTACGTAGAGCGCCAACCGGTCTACTACGGCCCGCCTCCGGTGTATGTGCAGGCGCCGCCACCGCCAGCGGTTTACTACCAGCCGTACTATGTGCCGGGCCCACCCCCACCGGGGTATCGCGTCTACGGTCCGCCCCCGGTGTATTACGGCCCGCCGCGTTGGTGACCGTTGAAAAACCTGATGAGCACTATTGAGCAAGTTGATTTCAAACCGCGTTGGCTGCTGCGTAAGGTAGGGCCATGTTTTACAGGAGGTCCCCATGGCCACTATTCAGATCATGTCCGTCATCGGCAGCGCCGTCCCGTCTACACTGCGCGAGAAAGGGCTGCTGGCATGCTGGTACCTGATGCGCAACGGCGAAGCCGTGAGTGGCCCGCTGACCACCCGCGCGTCGGCCCAGTCCCTGGCCGAACAGCTCCAGGGCAATAGCCTGCTCGCTTGAACGAATTTGTTGTGCGTTGCTCCCTACGCCTCTTCTGACCCGCCTCTGGCGGGTCTTTTTTTTGCCCCGCACGAACCGACGAACGGACGCAGGATAACCGTTACAGCATGAAGCTTTTTTCATTTCGATAGGCCGGTGCAACGAGCAATCGACAGCCGCTGAGCCATACTCCAGAATGCGAGCGTTTTTTGGGGGAAAACCCTTGCACAGCCAACGACATACCAACCTTTAGTGAGCCTCAACGTGAAAACATCCCTGTCCATCCTCAGCCTGCTGCTGTTGCTCACAGGAACTGCGACCCTTCCGTCGACCGCTGCTGCACAACCCCCAGCCCAGGTTCAACGCGACCCCTCCAAGCTGCACCTGGCTTCCGGCAGCGCCCTGCTGATCGACCTGAATACCAATCAAGAACTGTATTCGAGCCACGCCGACCGCGTGGTACCCATTGCTTCGGTCACCAAGCTGATGACCGCAATGGTAGTGCTGGATGCCAAGCAGCCCATGGATGACATGCTCACCATGACCATCGCCAACAACCCGGAGATGAAAGGCGTCTACTCGCGAGTACGCCTGGGCAGCGAGCTGAACCGCCGCGAAACCTTGCTGATTACCCTGATGTCGTCGGAAAACCGTGCCGCCACCACCCTGGCCAACCATTACCCGGGGGGCTATCCGGCCTTCATCAAGGCGATGAATGCCAAGGCCCGCAGCCTGGGCATGAGCCATACCCGCTATGTCGAGCCTACCGGCCTGTCGACGCTGAACGTGTCCACCGCACGTGACCTCGGCAAGCTGCTGATGGCCTCGCGCAAGTACCCGCTGTTGAGCGAGCTGTCGACCACCCGCGAAAAGACCGTGGCCTTCCGCAAGCCCAACTACACGCTGGGCTTTCGCAACACCGACCACCTGGTGAACAAGAGCAACTGGGACATCAAGCTGACCAAGACCGGCTTCACCAATGAAGCGGGGCATTGCCTGGTGCTGCTGACCCGCATGGACAACCGCCCGGTGGCCATGGTGATTCTCGACGCCTTCGGCAAGTACACCCACTTCGCCGATGCCAGCCGCATGCGCCAGTGGCTGGAAACCGGTGCCGCGAAGCCTGCGCCGGCAGTCGCCATGCAGTACAAGTCGGATCGACAGAGCAAGACTCGCCTGGCTGCTGAGTAGAACTGCGGTCGCGCTGGGCCCTATCGCCGGCACTGCTGCCGCCCGTCGTCTGCAAGGCTTCGAGCAACTGCGCGGTTGCCTGCAAGATCTGGCCGTTGAGCGTGGCGATACTGGCCTGCTTGGCCCCCACCGCCGCCAACTTGGCCGTCTCATCCATTTTCTGCGCCATCAGTGCAGCCAGTTGCTTCTGCTCCTCGGCCAACTGCTTCTGCAGTTTCTTGATCATTTCGCGCAATTGCTTGATGTGCGCGGGCTCGCCGCTGTCTTCGCTGCCCTGTGCGCTTTGCGCCTGGTCGCTTTTGCGCAACTTGGAAGTGTCGGCCTGAACGCTGGCACCCTGCCCGCCTTCGACCTTCTGGGCCTCGCTACTGACGGCAGCCGTGGCGGCGGGTGTGGCCCCGCTGATGGTGACCGCTGCGATACCTACCATGTGTTTGTCCCTGTGCTGAAATGGTCCTTGCGTCGACTTCCCTATCGGCCGCCCCACGCAGACCTTTAGCACTGGCGGCCAAGCGGCACACGGCCGATCAGTAAATTCCCCACACCTTGGCTCGTTCCAACCAATGTACCTACGCAGGAGCCGGAGTACCGGCGGGCGTCCACATTCGACCATTATGGAATCGCAGCCATGAGCCAGTCTTCGAACCCGGAAACCATCAAAGATCTGATCGGCGTGGGCTTCGGCCCGTCCAACCTGGCCTTGGCCATCGCCCTGGAAGAACTCGCCCAGACCCAGGGCCATGCCCTCGACGCGCTGTTCATCGACAAGCAGCAGGAGTACCGCTGGCACGGTGAAACCCTGGCCACCCAGAGCGAGCTGCAGATCTCCTTCCTCAAGGACCTGGTCTCGCTGCGCAACCCCACCAGCCCCTACAGCTTCGTCAATTACCTGCACCAGAAGCAGCGCCTGGCCGACTTCATCAACCTCGGCACCTTTTACCCCTGCCGCCTGGAGTACAACGACTACCTGCGCTGGGCCGCCGAGCACTTCGCCACCCAGGCCGTGTACGGCGAGCAGGTACTGCGCATCGAACCTGAAGTGAAAGCGGGCCGCGTGGAGCATCTGCGCCTGGTGTCGCGCAATGCCCAGGGCCGTGAAGTCAGCCGCCGGACCCGTTCGGTTGTAGTGGGCACCGGCGGCACGCCGAAAATCCCCGAAAAATTCGGTGCGTTCAAGGACGATCCGCGCGTCTTCCACCACTCCCAGTACCTGAGCAGCCTGAACAAACTGCCCTGCACCGAAGGCAAGCCGATGCGCATCGCCGTGATCGGTTCGGGCCAGAGCGCCGCCGAGGCGTTCATCGACCTCAACGACAGCTACCCGTCGGTGAAGGTCGACATGGTGCTGCGCGGTTCGGCGCTCAAGCCGGCCGACGACAGCCCGTTCGTCAACGAGATCTTCTCCCCGGACTACACCGACCTGGTCTACAACGAGCCGGCTGACCAGCGCGCCAAGCTGCTGGGCGAGTACCACAACACCAACTACTCGGTGGTCGACCTCGACCTGATCGAGCGTATCTACGGCATCCTCTACCGCCAGAAGGTCGCCCACCAGTTCCGCCACAACGTGCTCTGCCGCCGCCAGGTGGAAGCCGTGGTGGCGACCCGCGAGGGCATCGAGCTGACCCTGCGCGACCTCGCCACCGGCCAGCAGCAAACCCACCGTTACGACGCCGTGATCCTTGCCACCGGCTACGAGCGCCGCTCGCACCGTGACCTGCTGGCGCCGTTGGTCGGCTACCTGGAGGACTTCGCGGTGGACCGCAACTACCGGGTACTGGCCAGCCCCGAGCTGCAGGCCTCTGTCTACCTGCAAGGTTTCTGCGAGAACAGCCACGGCCTGAGCGACACCTTGCTGTCGGTGCTGCCGTCGCGCGCGGCCGAGATCGGCCAGGCCCTCTACCACGACCTGTCCCACCAGCATGGCAGCCTGAAAGCGCCAGTAGCGCTCACCAGCGCCTGACCCCTCGACGCACCGCAAAAACCGGCCAGGCGCCTCGCGCTTGGCCGGTTTTTGTACTTCTTGAAACATTTGCTTTCATTTAACTACGCAGGATTTTCATTCTCATTCGTCTTTATTAATGCAGCCCCAGTGGTTGGGCCTGTGCTCGACCCTCATTTTCAGAAGACGACCGATGGCCAAATCACCGAAAAAATCCAAGTCCAGGCTGTGGTTCCTGGTCCATAGCTGGCTCGCCCTGCCGATCTGGTTCTTCGTCCTGATCGTCTGCTTCACCGGCATGCTCGCGGTAGTCAGCCAGGAAATCGTCTGGCTGGCCAACCCCGATGTGCGTGCCAGCAAGCCCGACGACAGCGCCGAACGCCTGAGCTTCCAGCAAGTGCTCGATGAGCTGCACAAGGCCGAACCGGACATGGTGGTGCGTTCGTTGCGCCAGCCTGACGGTTCGCACTTCGCCATCAATGCCGGCGTGACCTACCCCGACGGCAGCAGCCCCACGCTCTATGTGAACCCTTACACCGGCGCGATCCAGGGCAAGGTCCCGGACTTCAACTTCGAGGCGTTCACCCGCGCCCTGCACGGCTGGTGGCTGGTGCCCTTCACCAATGGCTTCAGCTGGGGCTGGTACCTGGTGTCGCTGCTCGGCCTGCCCATGCTGGCGTCGCTGGTGACCGGGCTGGTGGTGTACAAGAAGTTCTGGAAAGGCTTCTTCAAACCGGTGCGCACCGGCCACGGCTCACGCATCTTCTGGGGTGACCTGCACCGCCTGGCCGGGGTCTGGTCGATCTGGTTCATCGCAGTCATTTCCATCACCGGCACCTGGTTCCTGATCCAGGCCATCCTGTCCGACAACCAGATTTCCATTTCCAGCGAACCGATCGTGCCGGTCATCGCCCGCGAAGATGTACCACAAACCGCCGATGGCAGCCCTGCCCCACGCATCGACGTGGATCAAGCAGCGCGCCTGGCCGGCCTTGCGGTACCGGGCCTGGAGATCAACTTCGTCATGCTGCCGGCCACCGCCTACAGCCATATCAGCCTGGGTGGACCCGGCTGGTATCCGCTGATGTTCCAGAGCGCCGACGTCAACCCCTATACCCGCAACGTCGACAGCAAGTTCGTGATCAGCGACCGCTCCGCCCTGGAGTTCGTCACCGAGTCCATGCGCCCGCTGCACACCGGCGATTTCGGCGGCCTGCCGGTCAAGCTGATCTGGTTCTTCTTCGGCCTGGTGCTGACCCTGATGGTGTTCAGCGGCTTGCTGATCTGGACCAAGCGCACCGCCCAGGCCACCGCCGCCGCCATCAAGCGCAGCGAACGCGCGCCGCGCAAGGCCCGTAAGGAAACCACCGTGGAGATCCCCCAATGAGCCACGCCCAGCCCCTGCCCAGCAGCCCGCTCAAACAGTGGTGGCTGAAGTGGCGCTTCCACCTGAACATCCTGCTGATCCTGATCCCGCTGGGTTTCATGCCCAAGTACTTTGCCGATGCAGCGCTGTTTCGCGGCGATGCCGGCCTGGGCGTCAACCCGATCAGCGACATCCAGGTCGGCCCGTATAGCCTG
This sequence comes from Pseudomonas sp. GM84, assembly GCF_000282535.1. Lineage (GTDB taxonomy): Bacteria > Pseudomonadota > Gammaproteobacteria > Pseudomonadales > Pseudomonadaceae > Aquipseudomonas. Next base: position 6,390 of record NZ_AKJC01000328.1, read on the forward strand.
GATCTTGCCGAACTGCGCAACGAAGCCCCTCGCGCCGACGGCCCGGCAGGCCACTTCAAGGCCTTCAACGCCGCCCTGTGCACGGCCTGCATCAACGACGTCAAGGCCGTCTACCTGCGCATCGGCAAGCCACGCAGCCTGCGCGCCGCCGGCACCATCTTCTTCGGCGCCCCGTACCGCATGGGCACCAACCTGCCGATACCGCCACGCACCCGACCTGATGCAGAGGTCTGGATCACCCTCGAAGGCTGGGACGGCAGCATGCACCAGGCGTCGGTCTCCCTGGCCAAGGCGTCCCCCGCCACCGTGGCCTGGCTCGAAAAACAAGGAGGCAAGAAATGAAGCACCTGATGCGCAAGCTCGCCCTGCCGCTGCTGGCCCTGGCCGCAGGCCCGGCCCTGGCCCACAACCCGATGTGCGAATGTGAAGAGGTCGCGGGTGGCCAGGTCAAATGCACCGGTGGCTTCTCCGATGGCAGCGGCGCACCGGGGGTGACCCTGGACGTGATCGGCTACGACGAGCAGGTGCTGGTCGGTGGCAAGCTCGGCCAGGACTCGACCCTGACCTTCAAACGCCCCGACGGCGAGTTCTACGTGCTGTTCGACGCAGGCCCTGGGCACGTGGTGGAAGTCGACTACGCCGACATCGCGCAACCATGAGCGGCCCGACCCTGAGCCGTACCCAGGTGGTACGCCCCGCCGGTGCCGGGCATGAAACCCTCTATGTGCTGCTGGTCAGCCTGCTGATCGTCGCCCTCGCCAGCACGGTGGTGCTGCTGCGTGGCGAACGCGAGGACGAACAGGTCATCGCCAGCCACCAGATCGACGCACGCCGTGACCTGAGCGCCGCCGAGCAAGGCATCTACACCGACCTGCGGGTGGCGTTCGACGAGATCCAGCTGCTGCGCGAAGAAACCGCCAGCATTCCCCCCGTGGACATGCTGGCCGAGGAAGGCCTGCCACCGTTCGTGGTGGACGCCGGCAGCCAGAGCCGTGGTGGCCACCAGTGGTCGTGGTTGCCGACCGGCGCCTATCTCGGCCAGAGCCAGGCGCCGCAGGTAGCGGGCAGCTTTCTGCTGATCCTGCCGAACGACAGCAACGGCCAGGTCGATGTCTGGCTACGCCGCGACAGCGCAGCACTGGCTCCGGACGACCTCGGCCAGGCAGCGTTGATCGCCGCGGGCTGGCAGCAAGTGGTCAGCCATTACGACGCCGGGGTAACCCGCGAGCACCGTCACTGAACCCAAGGAATTCCTCCATGTTCCGTTCCGCCTTCGCCCTGCTGCTGGCCTGTGCCGTCCCTCTGATGGCCCTGGCCGACACCGGCAAACCCCTGCGCATCGGTATCACCCTGCACCCTTACTACAGCTACGTGAGCAATATCGTCGGCGACAAGGCCGAGGTGGTGCCGCTGATTCCAGCGGGCTTCAACCCCCACGCCTATGAGCCACGGGCCGAGGACATCAAGCGCATCGGCACCCTGGATGTCGTGGTGCTCAACGGCGTCGGCCATGACGACTTCGCCGACCGGATGATCGCCGCCAGCGAAAAACCCGACATCAAGACCATCGAGGCCAACCAGAACGTGCCGCTGCTGGCGGCCACCGGCATCGCTGCCCGCGGCGCCGGCAAGGTGGTCAACCCGCATACCTTCCTGTCGATCAGCACCACCATCGCCCAGGTCAACAACATCGCCCGCGAGCTGGGCAAGCTCGACCCGGACAACGCCAAGTTCTACACGCAAAATGCCCGCGCCTATGCCAAGCGCCTGCGCGCGCTGCGCGCCGAGGCGCTGGCCAAGGTCACCGAAGCCCCGGATGCCACCTTCCGCGTGGCCACCATCCATGCCGCCTACGACTACCTGGTGCGTGACTTCGGCCTGGAAGTGACCGCGGTGGTCGAGCCGGCCCACGGGATCGAGCCGAGCCCGGCGCAGCTGAAAAAGACCATCGACCAGCTCAAGGCGCTGGACGTCAAGGTGATCTTCTCGGAGATGGACTTCCCGTCCGCCTACGTCGAGACCATCCAGCGCGAATCCGGCGTGCGCCTGTACCCGCTGACGCACATTTCCTATGGCGAATACACCAAGGAAAAGTACGAAGTGGAGATGAAGCGCAACCTCGACACGGTGGTGCGCGCCATTCAGGAGAACCGCGCATGACCGCCGCCGCCAACCTTGTCACGCCCGGCGGCCCGCGCATCGACTTCGCCGGCATCGACCTGACCCTGGGCCGCACGCGCATCCTCGAAGAGGTCAGCTTCAGCGTCGCCGTCGGCAGCGTGCATGCCATCGTCGGTCCCAATGGCGGGGGCAAGAGTTCGCTGATCAAGACCCTGCTCGGGCAGATGCCGCACCAGGGCCAACTGACCCTGCACTGGCCCGGCGAGCACCAGGTGGTCGGCTACGTACCCCAGGCACTGGAGTTCGACCGTGGCCTGCCGATGACCGTGGACGACTTCATGGCCGCCATGTGCCAACGGCGCCCGGCCTTTCTCGGCCTGTCGCGGCATGTTCGCCCGGCCGTCGACGCAGCCTTGGCGCGGGTGGGCATGCTCGACAAACGCAAACGGCGCATGGGTGCGCTGTCCGGCGGCGAGCGCCAGCGCGTGCTGCTGGCCCAAGGTTTGATCCCGGAGCCGCAATTGCTGGTACTCGACGAGCCGATGTCGGCGCTCGACGAAGCCGGGATTCAAGTGTTCGAACAGCTGCTCAATGGCTGGCGCCAGGCCGGCACCACCGTGTTGTGGATCGAGCATGACCTGGAAGCGGTATTGCGCCTGGCCGACCGGGTCACCGGGCTGAACCGCCGGGTGCTGTTCGATGCCCCACCCGTCCAGGCCCTGACCCCCGAGCGCCTGCTCGGCCTGTTCTCCGTCCACCCGCGCAGCGAGAGCCTCGCCTCATGAGTTATGAAGCATTCCGCCAACTGGTCCAGGAATGGGCCGGCGCTGGCTACCTGCCGGAGGCGCTGGCCTACGGTTTCGTGATCAACGCGCTGCTGGCCGGGCTGATGATCGGCCCGGTGCTGGGCGGCCTGGGCACCCTGGTGGTGGTCAAGCGCTTTGCCTTCTTCTCCGAAGCCGTCGGCCATGCCGCGCTCACGGGCGTTGCCATCGGCATCCTGCTCGGCGAACCCTACACCGGCCCCTACGGCAGCCTGTTCGGCTACTGCCTGCTGTTCGGCATCCTGCTCAACTTCCTGCGCAACCGCACCGGGCTGTCGCCCGATACGCTGATCGGCGTGTTCCTTTCGGTGTCGCTGGCGCTGGGCGCCAGCCTGCTGCTGATGCTGGCCGGCAAGATCAACGTGCACATCCTCGAGAACGTGCTGTTCGGCTCGGTACTGACCGTCAGCGCCCAGGACCTGGTAGTACTGGGCATCGTCGCGGTGCTGGTGCTGGCGCTGTCCCTGCCGCTGTACAACCGCATCATGCTGGCCAGCTTCAACCCGCAGCTGGCGGCGGTGCGCGGCGTGGCGGTGAAGACCCTGGACTACCTGTTCGTGGTACTGGTGACCCTGGTCACCGTGGCCTCGGTGAAGGTGATCGGGGCGATCCTGGTCGGTGCCTTGCTGGTGATTCCGGCGGCGGCGGCACGGCTGGTCAGCCAGTCGCTCAAGGGCTTTTTCTTCATCTCGGTGCTGATCGCCACCCTGAGCACACTGCTGGGCATTCTGCTGCCGATCATGTTCGACCTGCCGGTGCCGTCCGGTGCCGCGATCATTCTGGTTGCGGGTATCTGCTTCGCCCTCGCCGCCCTGGCGCGCGCCCTCGTTCCACGCCTGCAAGGAAACCCGGCATGAACCTGAAACGACTGACCCTGGCCCTGGCCTTGGCCGGCCTGCCCTCGCTGGCCGCTGCCACGCAAGTGCTGACCACCCTGCCCGTCACCCATAGCCTGGCCACGGCCTTGCTCGCCGGCACGTCGGTAGCGCTCACCCGCGCCGCGCCGGCCAACCTGCCGGCCAGCCGCCAGCCTGCGTACTTCAGCAGCCGTGGTGGCGCCAGCCTGGCCAAGGCCGCGCAGCAGGCCGACGCGGTGATCGGCGTGCGTTCGATCTGGCGCGATGACCCGCTTTACCCGATGGCCAGGCGCAGCAACATCCGCATCGTCGAAATCGACGCCGCGCGCCCGGTGGACGGTGCGTTGCCGGGCATCGCGGTGACCGGCGACGATGCCTACAGTGCGTACCCGTGGCTGAACCCGACCAACCTGGGGCGCATGGCCGATGTGCTGGCCAACGACCTGGAGCGCCTGGCGCCGGCCGAAAAGGTCAAAATCCAGGGCAATCTGGCGGGGCTCAAGCGTCAGTTGCTGGCGCTGACGGCCGACAGCCAGACGCAGTTGGCGCAGGTCGACAACCTGTCTGTGGTGAGCCTGTCCGAGCGTCTGGGGTATCTGGCCAGCGGGATGAACCTGGATGTGGTGGAACAGCCGTTGCCGGCCGATGGCAAGTGGGATGAGGCGGCGCTCAAGGCATTCGGCGACAACTTGAAGGAGCAGGATGTGGCGCTGGTGCTGGACCATCGGCAGCCGGAGGCGGCGGTGGCCGAGGTGATCAAGGCCAGTGGAGCGAAGCTGCTGGTGGTGGAGAGTGATCCGGAGGATGCCGTGAGCGGGCTCAAGGCCAGTGTCGATCAAGTGGTTGGGGCATTGAGCGAGGGTTGATGTCGCCTTCACCGGCCCTTTCGCGGGACAAGCCCGCTCCCACAGGGACCCCACAGCCCTGGAGAGCAGTGGTGTACCTGTGGGAGCGGGCTTGTCCCGCGAAAGGGCCTGTACAGACTGCTAGCGCTTCATGCAGCGCTGATAACGCTCATCCACCCTGCCGGCAAACCACGCGGTAGTCAGCTTGCGTGTAATCTTCGGGCTCTTCAGCTCGATCCCCGGCAACACCGCCCGCGGCACCGGTTTGCCCGCTGCCGCATCGGCCAGGGCGAACACCCCGCTGTACAGCTTGCTGTCCTCGAACGCCAGGCGATCACCCAGTTCCAGCTGGTTGCGGATCTGCGTATTGCGCAGCCCCAGCTTCACCCCCAGCTTGCGCGCCGCCTGCTCGGTACTGCCGGGCATGATCGAGCCCGGCGCGATCAGGTCGCCATCGAGCGCCAGCTTGATCCCCGTCGCCTTGCTCAACGCCGCCTGAAACGCGGCGTTGCGGCTGGCGTACCAGCCCGCGTTGAAATCGGCGAAGCGGTAGAGCTGACGTTCATAGGAGGCGGGGTAACCCAACAAGTGAGCAATGCCGAAGTACATGCCACCTCGGCGAGTGAACACTTCCTGGCGAATCGTGCCTTCATAGGTGTAGGGATAGTCTTTGGCGTGTTGCTCGGCGAACTCGACGCTGACTTGCATCGGCCCACCCGTGTGCACCGGGTTGAGTCCACCGAGCAAGGTCTTGCCCAGCGGCAAGCCGGCGGTGACTTCGTCGTACAGCGCGCTCAGCTGTTTCTCGCTGCGTACCGCGAGCAAGCGCTGCTGGTAGGTCTGCCCGTTGCCTGAAGTAGTGTTCAGCGCGCCGTCGACCAGCAGCCGCGGCACATGCATCCCAGCGGCGCGGCGGTCGATTTCCGCGCGGGCGATGCGGCCCAGGTTGGGCACCTGCGGGTCGGCGTTGAAGGTCGACTCCTGCTCGGTGACCGCCAGCACCGCGCACAGGTTGCTCTTGCTCGGTGCGATGCGCTGGGCCTCGAACGCCTGCTGGATATCCCTGGCCCAGCCTTCGCGGTCCTTGGCCTGGGCCGGCAGCAGGCGCAACAGCTGGGCATGCACTTTCGCAGGGTCGGCCTCGACTTCTTCTTCGCGCCGCCCGACGCAGCCTTGCAACAGCGCCAGGGCCATCAGGCCCGCGGTGAGGAGCCGAGCGTTCAGGGCTGCTCACCGACCATGTAGGTCTTGCTGATGTGGCGGAACTGGGGATGGCTGGCATTGCCCAGCAGTTCGAACAGGACCATTTCACGGGTCACCAACTGCGCACCCGCCTGGGCCATGCGCGCCAGCCCTGCGGCCTTGTTGGCCGGGGTGCGGCTGTCGCAAGCGTCCTCGACCACGAACACCTGCTTGCCCAGGCCCAGCAGGCCGAGCACGGTTTGCAGGACACAGACATGGGTTTCCATGCCGCAGACGATCACCTGCTCGCGCGCCAGCAGGCTGTCGGGCAGGCACTGGGCAGCCACGCAGGAAAAATGGGTTTTCTCCACCACTTCGGCGCTCGGTGCCACCGCGAGCAGCTCAGGCAGCGTGTGCCCCAGGCCTTTGGGGTACTGTTCGGAAATCACTGTCGGCAGTTCCAGGTCGGCGCAAGCCGCCAGCAACCAGCGTGCGCGTGCACGGGTGCCTTCGGGGTCGCTCATGGCGCCGATGAGTTTTTCCTGGATGTCGACGGCCAGCAGCGTGGCCTTCTGATAATCGATCAACATGCTCTACCCTGCCCGAAAAGCCTAAGGCTCTCGCAGGCAGGGCACGCCGTCAATCAGTCACTGAGCATGAAGTTGAATGACACCATGCGATGGTCCGAGTCCATCAGATCCAGCACTTGTCCAGGCTCAGGTACCTGCGCCAGGTCAGAGGTGAGCGAATAGTTGAGCATGGACACCGGTCGGTTGCTCGGGTGGGTTGGGCCCTGGGCAAGCACCAGCTCGGCAATACCCTGTGGAGCGATCCAGTTCCTGCTCTCGGGATGCTCAGGTGTTGGCTCACGAGGGTCACGGTTGAAGTCGCCCAGCAAGATGAAAGGTGTATCCGTGTGCCAGACCACTTCACGCAGCACTCTCGGGCTGTTCGGGCCACCACCTGAAATAGCATGGAAACTGTAAACGGTCATATCGGTACGCATCCCTGGCAAGCGAATGCGCAGCCCCAGCACCGGCCTCGGCGACAGCAGCCCCGAGGGTGACTGGGCGCCGTCGGCGATTACCGTCACGCCCGTCACGCTCACATCGCTGTTCACCATCATCGCCACGCGCACGCGTTGCCTGCCGACTTCCAGGTAATACAGCATGTAGTTCTCCGGGCGACCGGAGGTTCCGACCTCCCAGCGCCAGCGATTGACTTCATGCGCGCCACCAAACTGGTCACTGACGCTGAGCTGTGCCTCATGCCGGGCAGATATTGGCGGCGCGCCCGCTTCCTGCAACGCGATCACATGGTGCTGGCGAATTCGATGTAGCAAATGAGCGCGGAACTTGTCGGTCTGCGTTGCCGAGGTGCCTTGCATGTTGAAGGTTGCCGCACGCAATTGAACAGGCGGGTTTCTGCCGCGCTGCCAGCCGATTATCGCCTGCACACCGGTGCCTGGGTCGTGCAGCCGTGCCCGGTGGTAACGGGTAATGCTTCCCCGCAGTTCGATGCTCGCACGCCAAGGCCCCCAGGCAGCGGTGACTGCAATTCGCAACAGGCGCAATGCATCGCTGGGATCAAGCCGCTGCGGCCCATGGTCGCTGCGCAGCCCGGACATGATCAATGCGTGATGGATGTTGTACACCCGCAGCAACACCGCCAGGCTCTGCTCGCGACGTGCCGCCTGAAGGCCGGCAATGATGCCCGGCTCGTTGTACAGACGCTGCAACAGTGCCGTCAGGCCTTGTGCTGCATCTGCCTGTTCACTCCAGTTGCTGCTGCGCATGAACTCGCTGGAGATGTGGTAGCTGACATAGGCCGCCGAATGAGGCGCATCGGCTGGGGCTGTGGTCAGCAGGTGAAACAACTCACGAAAAAGGCGCTCAAGTTCGGCATTGAATTCGGTGTCGCCGAGCGAGCGCAGTAAAAGCCCGGCGCCCCCTCGAATGCGAAAATTGACTGGCATGACCCACTCCTGCTTTCAAAGGCGTGATCGACTCAGACCGATGGGAAGATGAGGTTCAGTTCGCCGTCCACCACTGCCGCGGCGGGGATGCCTTTGACCACCAGGCCAATGCTCCGGTCGACCCGGCCCAGGACATTGCCGTCATAGCGATAGAGGTCTAGCGTGCCCTCGACGTCACCGTCGTGCAGATCGCCCATGCTTTGCTCGGTTGGCGCGCTCACCGACAGGGTTTGATCAGCGGATTGCAGGTTGGCGTATGCCAGCGTCAGCAGGCCGTCATGCACAAACACGGCAGGCATGCAGTGGTAGGGTTTGTCGACCAGTAGTTGCCCACGGCTCCAGCCGTTGTCACCGTCGAACCTGATCACCGACAAGCCCTGTTCACTCTGGTAGAAAACATGCAGGAGCCGCTGGTAGGTACAAACGACTGGGTCCCAGAGCGAGCGTGCCAGTCTGCTCTGCCCCTCCGGATGGACATGCCCCTGACGGAGCCAGTCAAGTCCCGTCGTCGAACTGCCCCACCGTAACTCGCCGTACCCAGGCTCTCGCGAGAATAGATACAGTTTGCCATTGAGCTCGGCTACGGATGGGGAGCCAAAGACATTCATGCTCATGTCCAAATGAATCCGAATGTCCGCGCCCGGTTGCCAGTGCAGTACCTTCGAGCCGTTGCTACTGGTGATCGGCTTATTGGCTTCGGCACTGGTGAATACATGAATGCGGCCGTTGTAGGCATAGACTGCTGGCAAACCCGAAAGACTCGGGAACTTCAGATCGACAGGGACGCTCCAGGCACCCGTCGCGAGCCTTGAGGTCATCATCACCTCATTGCCTTCACCAAAATAGAAGCAATACAGCACGTTACCCATGGCCAGCAGTCGACAGCCTTTTGGCGAACAAACAGGCAGGGGCAAGGAAGCATTCAACAAGCCAAGGTGGGAAACAGCGCGATGCAGCGTCATGAAGGTACCTCGCCAAGATCAAGTGAGGTGCCATTAAGTCGGTGTGGCGAACACACGTATGTCGCTGCAATCCTGGTCAGATGACAGAAAGTTGGGGGGCTGCTTGAAGGGCGGATTGCAAGCGCAAGGTCAATGTCTCAAGGATTGCGTCTTCCTGTTCATGAATGAAGAAATGGCCACCGGGGAACATTTGCAACGAGAAATGGCCGCAGCTTTCCTGCCTCCAGGCCAACAATTGCGCCTCACTGGCGCGGTCAGCCTCTGCGCCCAGGACATACAGCGGGCAGGACAACGCAGGCCGCTGACGATAGGCATAACGGCCACAGAGCAGGAAGTCGGCGCGCAGGATGGGCAGGGTCAGGCTCATCAGTTCATCGTTGGCCAGCACTTCTTCCGGGGTGCCATTGAGCGCGCGCAACTCGCTTTTCAGCGCGTCATCGCTCTTCGCCTCGCGCCAGTCCTTTCCGTCATAGCCCTCACGCCGGGTTGGCGCCGCCGTGCCACAGGCGAACAGCGCCACCGGCTCCGGGCAACCCAACGCGCGCAGTTCGTGGGCCAGCTCGAAAGCCAGCAGCGCGCCCAGGCTGTGGCCGAGCAGCGCATAGGGCGCGGCGGTGGCCAGGCGTTGTTCGGCGGCCAGTTGCCGGGCCAGGGCCTGCAGGTCGGTATGCAACGGTTCGGCCATGCGCGCACCGCGCCCAGGCAGCTCGACCGGGCGCACCTGCAGCCAGGCCGGCAGCTTGCGCCGCCAGCGGCTGTAGACCATCGCGCTGGCACCGGAATACGGCAGGCACAGCAGGTTGAGGGGGGTCACTGGGCGGCGGCTTCGGCCATCTTCTGGCGCAGGCTCAGAGGGCGCATGTCGGTCCAGACTTCGTCGATGTAGGCCAGGCAGTCCTGCTTCAGGCCTTTCTTGCCCACGGCGCGCCAGCCGTTGGGAATCGCCTTGTAGTCGGGCCAGATGGAATACTGTTCTTCGTGGTTGACCACTACCTGGAACTGGATATCGTCGCGGTCGAATACGGAAGTCATTACCTGTCTCCTTGAATGAGGGATGCCGGTACGCGCTTGGCGTGGGAGGGCTCTCAGGTAGACGTAGGAAGATTCCGAAAAATTAGGGGCTCGATTTGAGTCTTGCGGTGGGGTTGAGATCGAGCGCCACCCCAAAAAGCCCGCCGAACACCCGCCAGCCCTCACGCATCCCGCAGCAAGTCATGCGCATCCAGCAACCGAAACGCGACCTCAGGATTGCGTTCCAACCCTCGCCGAATCGCCGCCGGAATCGACTGCCGGGTCTTGCGGCACAACCCAGGCTGAGCATCGAGTTCGATGACAATCCCGCGCATGGTCCGCACTTCGTTGAACCCCGGAGCAATGCGCACACGAATGCCAAGGTTCTCGAACATCCGCACCTGCAGGCGCTGCAGGTCTTCCAGGTCCTTCACGTTTTCCAGGCGTTCGACCAGGCGTTTTTCTTCCTGCCGGGTAAGCAGCAGGATGCGTTGGGCCGCTGGCGGGCTCTCGGCCAGGTTTTCTCGGCCGCAGTCGCAGGCGCCAGGGGGGCACGGTTGGCGTAGAGGTGGAGGTGTGCTCATGGGGCAAGCATAGCCTGAACTGGCCCTATCGCCGGCAAGCCGGCTCCCACAGGTACAGCACCGGTTTCAAGAACGGCGGGGTACCTGTGGGAGCTGGCTTGCCAGCGATAGGGTCCTTGAGTTCAATGGCATTTGGCTCAGTCCAGACTTGTCTTACAGCTGACGATCAACTAAAGCTGCGCCAATCGCTCTCGCAGAAACCCGACAAAACCCTGTACCGGCCTCGCCACCTGCCGATGCTGCGGATACACCGCCGACAGCTGCAACGCCGGCGGTGCCCAGTCATCCAGCACCGTCACCAGACGCCCATCGGCCAATGCCTGGCCAACGATAAAGGTCGGCAGATAAGTCACCCCCATCCCGGCTATCGCCGCGTCCCTGAGCAGCTCGCCATTGTTGGCACGCATCCGTCCGGTCACGGCAATGGCCTGCGCCTTTCCAGCGCGAATGAACTGCCACTGCACCTGCCGTGAATGCCCGTAAGGCAGGCAGTCATGGCCGGACAGTTGTTCGGGCCGCTTCGGCACACCGCGCGTTTGAAGATACCCAGGGCTCGCGCAGTACACCCGCTCGACACTGGCGATCCGCCGCGCGATCAGGCTGGAATCCTCCAGCGCACCAATGCGCAGTGCCAGGTCGTAACCCTCGCCGATCAGGTCCACGGCGCGGTCACTGAGGTCCACCTCCACATCCACCTGCGGGTGCAGTTGCAGAAACTCGGTCAACAGGCAGCCCAGGTGCGCCATGGCGAACGACAGCGGTGCACTCAGTCGCAAGGTGCCGCGCAAGGCCTGGGTCTGACCGCTGATGTCCTGCTCCACCTGCTGCACCTCGCCCAGCAGGCGCAGTGCCGACTGGTAGTAGTGCTGGCCCAGCGGCGTAGCGTCCAGCCGCCGGGTGGAGCGGTTGAGCAGGCGCACGCCAAGTCGTTCTTCCAGTTGCATCAGGCGTCGGCTGACCGATTGCTTGGACATGCCCAGGCGGTCGGCGGCGGCGGTGAAGCTGCCGGTCTCCATCACTTGGGCAAAGATGCGCATGTCTTCATAAGGGTTCATTGTCTTGCTCTTGGTGACAGTCAGCCGCTTTATAGCGGCTTTTTCCCATCATTGCAGCACCCTACTCACACAAAGGGCTAGGTTCTCGGAGTTTCTATTTTGGTAGTGGCCCACATGCTTCAATACGTTTGCCATCAGTACGGCTATCGACAGCACCATCTGCCCCGATGTAGACATCGGTATTCGGCCATTTCGGTTTAACCCGAATGCAGCGCGATTTCCCTCCGTTGTTCCAATTGAACTCCATAAAAAATTGCTCGTTCGGAAAGATGTGTCCTGCGCCACCCGTAGTTTCACCCGGGTAGATCTCACCTTTTGAGATGTCGTGCTGAACATTCAAAATGTAACCCAGACGCCCTTGCCCCTTGTCAGAGAAGTGGAAACTCACTTGGGGTGTGGCGACATACCAAAAGACGATGGGGGCGAGTAATAACACCGCCACCCAGCGCCAGAAATGCCGTTTCGGTTTACTTGCAGACGTGGTCACGCGTCCCATCTCCCCAGCTTGAACGTGGTAATGCTAAAACTTCGTCCATAAGCATTTGTGCCGTAATTCCGCCGTTTGGGTGCTGCTTGTACAGTTTGATTCCAATGCTGATGGAGACTCGGTCGCCTATATCGTCCCAAGCCCGCATTCCTTTGATGTCTGCTGAGCGGTGAGGTCCTTTTCGCTCGTCCCACTTCTGAACTTTGCGAATGGCGTCTGAGGCAATCTGTTCAAGCCCAGCGCCGTCCAGAAGGATGCTTTCAGAAAGGCCACCAACGCGTCCTACATAGCCGTAGTGGATGTTCGACCAGATGTCGTAGAAGTAGTCAACTTGACCTTGCTTCTGCCAAGGCCCGCCGAACTGTTGTGCAATAGTCACCTTGTGATCCCATGGCCTATTTTGACCAACCCTCTCGGCCCAAAGGGCCATCGCAGCGGCAGTGTTACTAAGCTCCATTGCTCGAAAATCAGGAGGTAGAAGGCGTGCATACCATGGAAGGTTCTGGAAGCTTGCATTTTCCTCCGCCGCGTCAAAGCTGATGAGCTTCTTCATTTTCAGTACGGATGGATGTGTGATGTTGCGGTTAATTTCCCCGGCGATATAGCTGGCTACCTGCTCCATCATGTCAGGGTCTTGGCAAGTACCAGGCTTCGGCTTCATTTTTCCTAGCGTAGGTTTGATAGGTGGGGTCAAGCTGGCTTGATCTGATGTTGCCGTCTGGCTTGCCTGTAGTGTCGCCGAGGGGTTTGCCGCTTCGCCAGGCCCTCCCAAGGCTATGACGCGGTTTCTCCCCGCTGGGCATTTGCACGCCACCAACGCCCCATCAACCACCGCCGGGCGGCCTTGGATCACGAAGTTTTGTACGCCCTCCACGAGCGTTCCGACTTCACCACAGACAGGGCATGGGGTGGTCTTGTCCTGCACCCGCAACGCTTCACGCCCATGCCCTTTAAATCCAGTGCCGCTGGCCAGACATACGGCCCCTGTAGTGGTGCGGTCCCCATTCAAGGCCTGGTTCCTGCCTTGGATCCTGAAACGTACCATGCGCTATCTCCTCGAGTGAAAGCCGGGAAGCTAGCACCCACAAGAGCAAGAAAATCACCCCAAAACACAGCAAGAGCGATCCTACAAAACACGCTGAAATGTCCTACAAGCCTCTTCTCCAATAGTCACTTTCAAAGAGACAGTCTTTCACCAAACCACAGATTTTTAACGCCCACGCTGACAGTTAAACTTCTCCCATCAACAGCCCAAGCGCCCTCCCGGCCCTGGCTTTCAAGGAGAATCACCATGCTCACCGTCCGCAACGCTAAAGACCGCGGCCTCGCTTTCCATGGCTGGCTGAAATCCTTCCACACCTTTTCCTTCGGCCACTACCGCAACCCCGACGAGCAGGGTTTCTCCGACCTGCTGGTGATCAACGACGACCGCGTCATTGCCGGCAAGGGTTTCGGTGAGCACCCGCACCGGGACATGGAAATCTTCTCGTATGTGCTCGAAGGGGCGCTGGAGCACAAGGACACGTTGGGCACCGGCTCGGTGATCCGCCCGGGTGATGTGCAACTGATGAGCGCCGGGCACGGGGTGGCGCATAGCGAGTTCAACCACAGCCAGACCCAGCCGGTGCACTTTCTGCAGATCTGGATCGTGCCTGACGTGAAGGGCGCGACGCCGCGTTACCAGCAGCAGCACTTCAGTGCCGAAGAAAAGCGCGGCAGGTTGCGGCTGATCATTTCCCCGGATGGCGCGGAGGGGTCATTGCAGGTGCGCCAGGATGCACGGGTGTATGCCGGGCTGTTCGAAGGTGCGGAGCGGGCGAGCCTGACCTTGCCGGAGAACCGCCATGGCTATGTGCATGTGGCCCGGGGCAGCATCGAGCTCAATGGGCAGGTGCTGAATGAGGGGGATGGGGTGCGCATGCGGCAGGAGCGGCTGCTGGAGCTTGCCAATGGCAAGGATGCAGAGGTGCTTGTGTTTGACTTGCGACCGCATGAGTTGCCCGGGATGCCATGAGGGCTGAATGGCGTCAGTGTCGGCCTCTTCGCGCGACAAGCCCGCTCCCACAGGTCATACGCTGCTGATGAAATCAGCACCAAACCTGTGGGAGCGGGCTTGTCCCGCGAAGAGGCCGGCATTGATCAGCTCAGGGCTCGAACCCTTCCACAATGATCACCTCAGCCTTCGCCACCCCTTGCCGGTGGCTGCAGGCTTCCTGATACAGCTCGGACCGATAACAGGCCACCGCCTGCTCATACGAATCGAACTCGATCACCACGCTGCGCTGCGGGGTCTGCCGCCCTTCCATCGCCTCGCTACGCCCACCCCGGGCCAGAAACCTGCCGCCAAATGCCGCAAAGGCAGCGGGCGCACGCTGGGTGTACTGCTGGTACTGCTCAGGGTCGGTCACGTCCACATGGGCGATCCAATAGGCTTTCATCCGCTGCTCTCCTGTTGCAAAACTATTTGTGTATGATGGTATACCATAAAACCACCCCCATCACAGTGAGCGTGCAGCATGGCTTTCAACACCATCGAAGAACTCCTCGAGGACTACCGGCAAGGCAAGATGGTGCTGCTGGTGGACGACGAAGACCGAGAAAACGAAGGCGACCTGCTGATCGCCGCCGAGCGCTGTGACGCCCAGGCCATCAACTTCATGGCCCGCGAAGCGCGTGGGCTGATCTGCCTGACCCTGACCGACGAACACTGCCAGCGCCTGGGCCTTGAGCAGATGGTGCCGGCCAACGGCAGCGTGTTCAGCACTGCCTTCACCGTGTCGATCGAAGCCGCCAGCGGCGTCACTACCGGCATCTCCGCCGCCGACCGGGCGCGCACCGTGGCCGCGGCGATGGCCGCCGATGCCCGACCCGAAGACCTGGTGCAGCCCGGCCACATCTTCCCCCTGCGTGCCCGCGAAGGCGGCGTGCTGACCCGCGCCGGCCACACCGAGGCCGGTTGCGACCTGGCCCGCCTGGCCGGCTTTACCCCGGCTTCGGTGATCGTCGAAGTGCTCAACGACGACGGCACCATGGCCCGCCGCCCCGACCTTGAAGTGTTCGCCGCCCAACATGGCATCAAGATCGGCACCATCGCCGACCTGATCCACTACCGCCTGAGCACCGAGCAGACCATCAAGCGCATCGGCGAGCGCGAGCTGCCGACCGTGCATGGCACCTTCCGCCTGGTGACTTATGAAGACCGCATCGAAGGCGGTGTGCACATGGCCATGGTGATGGGCGATATCCGCCGCGAGCAGCCGACGCTGGTGCGCGTGCATGTGATCGACCCGCTGCGCGACCTGGTCGGGGCCGAGTATGCAGGGCCGGCCAACTGGACGTTGTGGGCGGCGCTGCAGAAGGTGGCCGACGAAGGCGTTGGAGTGGTG
This sequence comes from Pseudomonas sp. GM84, assembly GCF_000282535.1. GTDB lineage: Bacteria > Pseudomonadota > Gammaproteobacteria > Pseudomonadales > Pseudomonadaceae > Aquipseudomonas. Next base: position 21,679 of record NZ_AKJC01000328.1, read on the forward strand.
GTGATCCTGGCCAACCACGAGTCCTCGCAGGCACTGCTGGAGCGGGTGCCGCAACTGACCCAGCCCGTGCGGCCGTACCAGCGTGGGCAGTCGAAGGTGTATTCGGAGGTCGGGACTGGCGCGCAGATTCTGCAGGACCTGGGCGTGGGCAAGCTGCGCCACCTGGGGCCGCCGCTCAAGTATGCGGGGCTGGCGGGGTATGAGCTGGAGGTGGTGCAGAGCATTCCGTTCGAGCCGTCCTTGGCTACCTGAACAGGCGGAGATCTTGTGGGAGCGGGCTTGTCCCGCGAAACAGGCAGCGCGGTGGATGGCACCGGCTTCGCCGGTGTTCGCGGGGCAAGCCCGCTCCCACAAGCAAAAGAGATGCTCCCACAGGGGACTGCGCAAGCCCATAGCCCACGGAGTGATGGCCGGTCGCCTTCCCCTCTTGCGAAAAGTTTGGAATACCATAATATGATATCCCGTAGACCTTGAATTCTCAGGCCGCCGCCTAAACTCAAAAACGGCCACCCCACACATTGTCAGAGCTGCTCCCCGAATACTGTTGGCGGGCGCACACCCAGCCCCGCCTCGAATAACAAAAGCAACGAGGGCGTAACCATGCTGTTGAGCAAACGTGTAACCGCAGTGCTGTCCGCCAGCCTGCTGACCCTGGCTTGTCAGGCCACCCAGGCCGCCGACAGCCTCAACTTCGTCAGCTGGGGCGGGACCACCCAGGACGCCCAGAAAGAAGCATGGGCCGTACCCTTCAGCAAGGCGACCGACATCAAGGTGGTGCAGGACGGCCCAACCGACTACGGCAAGCTCAAGGCCATGGTCGAGAGCGGTAACGTGCAGTGGGACGTGGTCGACGTCGAAGCCGACTTTGCCTTGCGCGCCGCCAGCGAAGGCCTGCTCGAGCCCCTGGACTTCAACACCATCCAACGCGACAAGATCGACCCGCGCTTCGTCTCCGACCATGGCGTCGGTTCGTTCTTCTTCTCCTTCGTGCTCGGCTACAACGAAGGCAAGCTCGGCGCCAACAAGCCGGTGGACTGGACCGCGCTGTTCGACACCAAGACCTACCCCGGCAAGCGCGCCCTGTACAAGTGGCCAAGCCCCGGCGTGCTGGAACTGGCCCTGCTGGCTGACGGCGTCCCGGCCGACAAGCTCTATCCGCTGGACCTGGACCGCGCCTTCAAGAAGCTCGACACCATCAAGAAAGACATCGTCTGGTGGGGCGGTGGCGCCCAGTCGCAGCAGCTGCTGGCCTCCGGTGAAGCCTCGCTCGGCCAGTTCTGGAATGGCCGCGTCTACGCCCTGCAGCAAGACGGCGCGCCGGTGGGCGTGAGCTGGAAGCAGAACCTGGTCATGGCCGATTTCCTGGTCATCCCCAAAGGCGCCAAGAACAAGGACGCGGCCATGAAGTTCCTGGCCAATGCCAGCAGCGCCGAAGGCCAGGCCGAGTTCGCCAACAAGACCGCTTACGCCCCGGTGAACGTCGACAGCGTGGCCAAGCTCGACAAAGACCTCGCGCAAAACCTGCCGACCGCCTACGCCCAGGACCAGGTCACCCTGGACTTCGCCTACTGGGCGAAGAACGGCCAGGCCATCGCCGCGCGCTGGAATGAGTGGCTGGTGAAATGAAAGTCGCCATCAACGCCCTGCACAACGCGCAAGGTGCCCCCACGGGCGCCGGCGCCCCGGGAGCGGCCCCTCGCCGCGAACCGCTGAACCGCCGCTGGAAAGGCAGCCGCAACCTGCTGCCCGCCCTGTTGTTCCTTGGCCTGTTCTTCTTCGCCCCGCTGATCGGCCTGCTGCTGCGCGGTGTGCTGGAACCGGTGCCGGGGCTGGGCAACTACGAGCAGCTGTTCGCCAACTCGGCCTATGCGCGGGTGCTGTTCAACACCTTCTCGGTGGCCGGCGTGGTCACCCTGATCAGCGTGCTGCTGGGCTTCCCGCTGGCCTGGGCGATCACCCTGGTGCCCAAGGGCTGGGGCCGCTGGCTGCTGAACATCGTGCTGCTGTCGATGTGGACCAGCCTGCTGGCGCGCACCTACTCGTGGCTGGTGCTGCTGCAGAGCTCGGGGGTGATCAACAAGGTGCTGATGGCGCTGGGCATCATCGATACCCCGCTGGAGATGGTGCACAACCTGACCGGCGTGGTGATCGGCATGAGCTACATCATGATTCCGTTCATCGTGCTGCCGCTGCAGGCGACCATGCATGCCATCGACCCGATGGTGCTGCAGGCCGGCTCCATCTGCGGCGCCAGCCCCTGGACCAACTTCTGGAAGGTGTTCCTGCCGCTGTGCCGCTCGGGGTTGTTCTCCGGTGCGCTGATGGTGTTCGTGATGTCGCTCGGTTACTACGTCACCCCGGCCCTGCTCGGCGGTGCGCAGAACATGATGCTGCCCGAATTCATCATCCAGCAGGTGCAGTCGTTCCTCAACTGGGGCCTGGCCAGCGCCGCCGCTGCACTGCTGGTGGTGATCACCCTGGTGCTCTTCTACCTGTACCTGAAGCTGCAGCCGGAATCCCCGGTCGGCAACGCGAGGTAATCCGCCATGCTTCTGTCACCCAATGCCATGGGCCGCCCACTGCGCACGGGCCTGTACCTGACCACCGGGGTCATCGCCGCGTTCCTGCTGTTGCCGGTGGTGTTCATCGTGCTGCTGTCGTTCGGCTCCTCCCAGTGGCTGGTGTTCCCGCCACCGGGCTGGACCTTCAAGTGGTACGCCCAGTTCTTCGCCAACCCGGAGTGGATGGACGCTGCACTGGCCAGCCTCAAGGTCGCCGTACTGACCACCGTGTTCGCCGTGCTGCTGGGCCTGCCCACCGCGTTCGCCCTGGTACGCGGCCGCTTCCCCGGCCGTGAAATGCTCTACGGGCTGTTCACCATGCCGATGATCGTGCCGCTGGTGATCATCGCGGTGGCGGTGTACGCGCTGTTCCTCAAGCTGGGCTACACCGGCACGCTGTTCGCCTTCGTGGTCAGCCACGTGATCGTCGCCCTGCCCTTCACCATCATCTCGATCATCAACTCGCTGAAGCTGTTCGACCAGTCGATCGAGGATGCCGCAGTGATCTGCGGAGCGTCGCGCCTGCAGGCGATCTTCAAGGTGACCTTCCCGGCCATTCGCCCGGGGATGATCGCCGGCGGCCTGTTCGCCTTCCTGGTCTCGTGGGACGAGGTGGTGCTCAGCGTGATGATGGCCAGCCCCGACCTGCAGACCCTGCCGGTGAAAATGTGGACCACCCTGCGCCAGGACCTGAGCCCGGTGATTGCCGTCGCTTCGACGCTGCTGATCGGCCTGTCGCTGATGGTCATGGTTATTGCCGCCGCCTTGCGCCGGCGCACCGAAGTCAACGCCTGAGTGCCCGGAGACAACAACAATGAGTGCAGTGATCAAAGACAACGCGCACAACAAGACCCTGGTCAGCCTGCGCGGCCTGAACAAGCACTACGGCGACTTCACCGCCGTGGACAACCTGGACCTCGAAATCCAGGACGGCGAGTTCCTCACCTTCCTCGGCTCCAGCGGTTCGGGCAAGTCCACCACCCTGTCGATGCTGGCCGGTTTCGAAACGCCCAGCAGCGGCGAGATCCTGGTCGAGGGCCAGTCGCTGGTGAACGTGCCGCCGCACAAGCGTGACATCGGCATGGTGTTCCAGCGCTACTCGCTGTTCCCGCACCTGAACGTGCGCGACAACATCGCCTTCCCGTTGGCCATCCGCAAGCTCGGCGCCGCCGAGATCAACAAGCGGGTCGACGCCATGCTCAAGCTGGTACAGCTGGAGAAATTCGCCCACCGCAAGCCTTCGCAGATGTCCGGCGGCCAGCAGCAGCGCGTGGCGATCGCCCGCGCGCTGGTGTACGAGCCACGCATCCTGCTGATGGACGAACCGCTCGGCGCGCTGGACAAGAAGCTGCGCGAAGACCTGCAGGACGAGTTGCGCCAGCTGCACCGGCGCCTGGGCATCACCATCGTCTACGTCACCCACGACCAGGAAGAAGCCATGCGCCTGTCCCAGCGCATCGCCATCTTCAGCCACGGCAAGATCGTCGGCCTGGGCACCGGCTACGACCTCTACCAGAACCCGCCCAATGCCTTCGTCGCCTCGTTTCTGGGCAACTCGAACTTCCTGCGGATCAAGGCCAGCAGCCACGGCGCGGGCAGCTTCGAAGGGCAATCGGTGGCCATACGCCTGACCCCTGGCCTGGCGGCGGGGCAGGAAGCACTGATCATGGTGCGCCCGGAAAAAGCCCTGGCCCTCACCGTCGACCAGGCCGCGCGCGAACCACTGCCAGCGGGCTGGAACGAGGTGATTGCCAAGGTCGGCGAAGTGTTGTTCCTCGGCGAAAGCCAGACCTGCCACGTGATGACCCCAGGCGGTACCGAACTGACCGTGAAAGCACTGTCCGCCGCCGGCATGCCGATGCAACCGGGCGACACGGTGAAAGTGCGCTGGGCAGTGGCCGATGCCTGCATCTACACCGAGTGGGCAGAGAGCGATTTGAGCAAGGCGGCGGGTGCCCACTGACCGTCAGCCGCAGCTAAAGGATTGACGCGCGTCCCGACCAATGGTCAGATGCGCGCCAGTTTCAGGTGTCCTGCGCCGCCGCGCGCAGGGTGAAACGGGAAGCCGGTGCGTCGTGGTAAACGACAAGTCCGGCGCTGCCCCCGCAACGGTAAGCGAGCGACGCCTTCGACACACCACTGTGCGCATGCATGGGAAGGTGAAGGCGTCATGACCCTCGTAAGCCCGGAGACCGGCCTGAAGCTTCACTTGGCAACCCGCGGTGGGCGGGCGCAGGCCGGTATCCGCGTGCGCGGCCTGCGTGCGCGGTTCGCCTTTGCGTGTTTTCCACCGGGATCCATTCATTCCTGCAGTAGTGGAAAGACATGTCCCGTTTCTTCAAGCTTCACCCTCTGGCGGCCTGCCTGGCCGTCTCCTTCCCGGCCTTGGCCGACGAGCACGACAGCCAGGTGCTGGCACTGCCCTCCACGGCCATTACCGATACCCGCGATCAGCAGCACGTCGACCTTGCCACGCCGACCGAGGCGGGTTCGCGCCTGAATTTGAGCGCCCTGGAAACCCCGGCCAGCACCAGCAGCATTACCGACGAGCAGATTCAGCAGCGCAACAACCTCACGGTGCAGGACGCGGTAACCCGCTCGCCGGGCATCACCTTCATCGGCAACCCGGGCGATGGCGGCACCGGCCTGTCGGCGCGTGGCTTTACCGGGCATGGCTCGGTGATGACCCTGTTCGACGGCGCGCACCTGTTCACCGGCGCAGGCACCCAGACCTTCCCGGTCGACCCGTGGATGGTCGAGCGCATCGAGGTGATCCGTGGCCCGGCCTCGGTGCTGTATGGCGAGGGCGCCACCGGCGCGGTGATCAACGTCATCCCGAAAAAGCCCTTCGCCGGTGAAATCCACAACCACCTGCGCCTGGGCTACGGCTCCTGGGACCGCCAGCAACTGGGCCTGGACAGCGGCGGCAGCCTCAGCGAGCGGCTGAGCTACCGCCTCACCCTGAACCAGCAAGCCGGCAACGGCTGGGTCGACCGCACCGATTCGCGCAGCCTGGCCCTGAGCGCCGCGCTGCGTTTCGACGCCAGCGACGACCTGAGTTTTACCCTGGCCCATGAGCGTGGCGATGCCGAGCCTGCCAACTACTACGGCACGCCGTTGATCGACGGCCATTACCGCAGCAGCCTGCGCAAGAAGAACTACAACATCCAGAACGACGTGCAGCGCTACCACGACGAGTGGACCCGCTTCACCACCGACTGGACCCTCAGCGACCAGGTCAGTGCCAGCAACCAGCTCTACTACATCAAGAGCCGCCGCCACTGGCGCAACGCCGAGAACTACAGCTGGGACGTCGATCGCGAGCAGCTGCTGCGCCAGAGCTACCTGGAGATCAAGCACAACCAGGAGCAGATCGGCGACCGCCAGACCTTCACCTTCGACCATTCGCTGTTCGGCCTGACCAGCAGGACGCTGGTCGGTGCCGAGTACAACAAGGTGCGTTTCAACGTCGACAGCAACGCGCCGTACAACGACGTGGGTGGCGACTACATCGACCCGTGGCAGCCGGCACCGGGTTGGTTCCACAGCGATTCGCCCACGCGCCCGCAAACCTTGTCCACCACCCACACCTTCGCCCTGTTCGCCGAGAACCGCCTGCAGCTGACCGAGCGCCTGTCGCTGGTGACCGGTGTGCGCCGCGACCAGAACCATATCGACCGCGACGACCTCACCGACGGCACCCGCAGTGACCGTAGCCTGCAGGGTGGCAACTGGCGCGCGGGGTTGGTGTTCGCGGTCACCGACGACCTGTCGCTGTATGGCCAGTACTCCACCAGCGAGGACGGGGTGAACAACCTGGTCAGCCTGAGCCCGAGCCAGATGCACTACGACCTGACCGAGGCGAAGCAGACCGAGCTGGGGCTCAAGCAGCGGTTCTGGGAAGGTCGGGGCGAGTGGACGCTGGCGGCCTACCACATCGTCAAGAAGAAGCTGCTGGTGGATGACCCGTTCACCCATGAGCCGCAACAGGCTGGGCAACAGACGTCCGATGGCCTGGAGGCGACGCTGGAGCTGAGTTTGCCGCAGCAGTGGCAGGTTTCGGCAAATGCCGCGGTGGTGCGCGCCAAGTATGACGAATTCGACGAGATGGTCGGCGGCGTGCCCCAGGACCGTGCTGGCAATCGCCCGACCAACGTGCCGCGACGTAGTGCCAACCTGTGGCTGAGCAAGGGCTTCGGCCAGCGAGTGGAAGTGGGTATGGGCGCGCGCTATGTGGACGAGCGTTATGCCGACACTGCCAACACCCAGCGTGCGCCGGGGTACACCGTGGTCGATGCCAATATCGGCTGGCAGGTGCTGCCGGATGTGCGGTTGGGGTTGCAGGTGAACAACCTGTTCGACCGGGAGTATGTGGCTTCGGCGTTCAGCGGCACGCAGTGGGTGATGGGGGCGCCGCGGTCGTATTTTGCGACGGTGGATTACAGCTTCTGATTTGAGTTGGCTGAGCTGGCCTCTTCGCGGGACAAGCCCGCTCCCACAGGTTCAACACTGATCTCGATATCGGTGGCGTACCTGTGGGAGCGGGCTTGTCCCGCGAAGAGGCCAGCATGAACAGTGCAAGAACAACTTCCATGCTTGCACAGAATAGTTATAAGATAACGTTTCATTTGACATTCATTCCTGCCTGCGACCCCTTCCATGACCAGTGCCGCCGCCACTCCCACCCAGCTCACCCAGCGCCTGCAGAGCATCGACGCCCTGCGCGGCCTGGTGATCCTGTTCATGCTCCTCGACCATGTGCGCGAAACTTTCTTCCTGCACCGCCAGGTCAGCGACCCGATGGCCATCGACGCCACCGACCCGTCGCTGTTCGCCAGCCGCACCCTGGCCCACCTGTGCGCGCCGGTGTTCGTCCTGCTCACGGGCCTGTCGGCCTGGCTGTACGGCGAGAAATACCAGGGCCGCAGCGATGTCTCGGCCTTCCTGTTCAAGCGCGGGCTGTTCCTGGTGGTGCTGGAGTTCACCCTGGTCAACTTCGCCTGGACGTTCCAGCTGCCGCCCAGCGTCATCTACCTGCAAGTGATCTGGGCCATCGGCATCAGCATGCTCGCCCTGTCGCTGCTGGTGTGGCTGCCGCGCCCGGTGGTGCTGACCGTGGGGGCCGTGATCGTGGCCGGGCACAACCTGCTCGATGGCCTGCACTTCGGCGTCGAGTCCGCCCTGCACGTGCCCTGGGCGATCCTGCATGACCGTGGCTGGCTGGAGCTCTCCGAAAACCTGCGCCTGCGCACCTCCTACCCGGTGCTGCCATGGATCGGCGTGATCGCCCTGGGCTATGGCCTCGGCCCCTGGTTCGCCCGGGGTAGCGATGCGCAACAACGCCAGTACCACCTGCTGCTGGCCGGGGTCATCGCCCTGCTCGGCTTCATGGTGCTGCGCATCCAGAACGGCTACGGCGAAGCCCCCTGGAGCGGCTACCCGACCGTGACCCAGACCCTGATGAGTTTCTTCAACATCACCAAGTACCCACCGTCGCTGCTGTTCCTCACCCTGACCCTGGGCTGCGGCCTGCTGTTGCTGCGTACCTTCGAGCGCGCCGGCCAGGCCCGCTGGATCAGCGCCCTGGCAGTGTTCGGCGCGGCGCCGATGTTCTTCTACCTGCTGCACCTGTACGTGCTGAAGCTGCTGTACCTGGCCAGCGTCGCCCTGTTCGGGCGCAACCACGGCGACTACTTCGGCTTCGACGGCATTGCCGCGGTTTGGCTCACCGCCGTGCTGCTGGCCGTGGCGCTGTACCTGCCGGTGCGCGGATTTGCCCGGCTCAAGGCACGCCGGCGCGATATCACCTGGCTCAAGTACCTGTGATTTAGCGTTTCACCCGGCGGCCTGATGGTCTACCATGCCGCCCGCCGGTTTCCACCATGGAACTAACAGGGAATCCCAGGCCCGCCCAAGGCGTGCCAAACGGAACTGCCCCCGCAACTGTAAGTGCCGAGCCCGCTCCATCGATGCCACTGGGTCAACCGACCCGGGAAGGCCGGAGCCGGGCGATGACGCACCAGTCAGGAGACCTGCCGGCCAACATTCACCAACCGGCGGGGTGTCCGGGATTGGCCATTGGTGCTGCCTGCGCTGCGTGCGCAGGCTCGGCGATGCCTGTCCGTGGGTTCCTTCCGTGAACTGTCCGATAGGAGATCGCCCCAGCATGCAGCCCCGTTTCGCCATCCTGCTCGCAGGCCTCGCCCTGCTGACCCTGCTGGTGGCCGTGCTGGCCGGCACGGCCATTGGCGAAACCCAGTTGTCGCTGCGGCTGGTCTGCCAGGTGCTGGCCAACCACCTGTGGCAAGCCGATTACCCGGTCGACCCGATCGACGCCGGCATCGTCTGGAACTACCGCTTGACCCGCACCCTGGTCGCCGCCGCCTGCGGCGCCGGGTTGGCGACCTGCGGGGTGATCCTCCAGGCGCTGCTGCGCAACCCACTGGCCGAGCCGTACCTGCTGGGCTTGTCGGCAGGCGCCTCGACCGGTGCGGTACTGGTCGGCCTGCTGGGCCTGGGCAGTGCGGCCCTGAGCCTGTCCGCCGGTGCGTTCATCGGTGCGCTGACGGCCTTCGCCCTGGTGCTGGTGCTGGCCCGTGCAGCCGGCCCGAGCAGCCATAATGCCCAGGTGATCCTGGCGGGCATCGCCGGCTCGCAGCTGTTCAACGCCCTCACCGCGTTCCTCATCACCAAGTCGGCCACCGCCGAACAGGCGCGCGGCATTCTGTTCTGGCTGCTGGGCAACCTCAGCGGCGTGCGTTGGCCGTCGGTGTGGCTAGCGCTGCCGGCAGCGTCAGTCGGCTTGCTGGTGTGCCTGTGGCAGCGCCGCGCCCTGGACGCTTTCACCTTCGGCGCCGATTCGGCGGCCTCGCTGGGCGTTGCCGTGCGCCGCACGCAGTGGCTGCTGATCTGCTGCGCGGCGTTGGTGACGGCGGTGATGGTGTCCATCGTCGGCGCCATCGGTTTCGTCGGGCTGGTCATTCCGCACGCCTTGCGCCTGTTGCTCGGCCCCGGCCACAACCGCCTGTTGCCAGCCAGCGCACTGGGCGGCGCGCTGTTTATGATTGCCGCTGACGTGCTGTCGCGCACACTGATTCCTGGTCAGGTGATTCCGGTAGGTGTGGTCACCGCGCTGATCGGCGCACCGGTGTTCGCGCTGATTCTGGTCAGCCGCCGGGGGCGCCCATGACGGCCATGACAGCGCTGAACCTCGCCCCGCTCGCCTGTCAGGGCTTGAGCTTTCAGTTGGCGGGTAACCTTGTACTGCGCGACATCGACCTGAGCGTAGTGCCAGGCGAAACCCTCGGTATCGTCGGCCCCAACGGCTCCGGCAAGTCGTCGTTGCTCAAGCTGCTGGCCGGGCTGCGCACCCCGCACAGCGGCAGCGTCGAGCTACTGGGCGAGCCCATCGCACGCCTGCCCCGCCGGCGTATCGCCCAGGCCCTGGCGCTGGTCGAGCAGCAGGCCGACACCCTCGATGCCATTCGCGTATTCGATGCCGTGGCCCTGGGGCGCACGCCGTGGTTGTCGGCCTTGGCACCGTTTTCCCGCGAGGACCGCGCCATCGTCGAGCAGGCCTTGGCCGACCTCGATGCCACGCACCTGCGCACACGCCTCTGGGGCTCGCTGTCCGGTGGCGAACGCCAACGCGTGCACATCGCCCGCGCCCTGGCCCAGCAGCCTCAGGTGTTGCTGCTCGATGAGCCGACCAACCACCTCGATATCCAGCATCAGCTGAGCCTGCTGCACCGCGTCCAGGCATTGCCGGTCACCACCCTGGTTGCCCTGCACGATCTCAACCAGGCGCTGACCTGCGACCGCGTGGCTGTGCTCGACCAGGGCCGCCTGGTTGCCCTGGGCAAGCCGTTGGATGTGCTTACCCCCGAACGCCTGCTGAGCACCTTTGGCGTGCACGGCCACTACCTCACCGACCCCATCGACGGCGCGCGCTTCCTGCGTTTTCGCGTCCCCTGAACCAGGAAGTTGCCGCCATGCCGTTGCGCTCCACCGCCCTGCTGCTCGCCAGCGCTCTACTGCCCGTTGCCGCGCTGGCCGAATCGGCGCAATCGCAAAGCCGTGGGCTGGTCGAAGACAGCAACTGGAGCTTGCTCAACCGTACCGTGTACGACCAGCGTGACTACAAGCATGGCGGGCGCAACAGTGCCGCCCGCAATGCCTACAAGCCGCGCGGCGAGCGCAATGGCCTGGCTGAAGAATGGGCCTACGGTTTGATGGGGACGTTGCAGTCCGGGTTTACCCAAGGCTTGATAGGCGTGGGCGTCGATGCCCATGCCTACCTGGGCGTGCAGCTCGACAGCGGCGGCGGCCGGGCCGGCAAGGCGCGCCTGCTCGGGGTGGACAATGACGGCCACCCGAAGAATGCGTACAGCCGGGGCGGCGCGGCGGTCAAGGTGCGCCTGTCCAACACCGTGCTTTCCTATGGCGAGCAGCGGGTGAAGACGCCGGTATTCAGCTCATCCGACAGCCGCCTGCTGCCGGAAACGGCAACCGGGTTGTTCTTCTCCAGCAACGAAATCGACACGCTGAAGCTGGTCGCGGGGCACTTCAACGAAAGCACCGACCGCAACGCCTCAAGCCATGATCAGGGCTTCGTGGTCAACTACTCCGATGGCCGCCAGGGCAATAGCTTCGACCTGGCCGGCCTGGTGTGGAACCCCGGCGCCGCATTCACCGGCAGCCTGTATACCTCCCGCTATGAAGACACCTGGAACCAGCACTACCTCGGCAGCACCCTGACCCACGCACTGGACGACCGCCGCAGCCTGAGCCTGGACCTGAACCTGTACCGCACCACCGACACGGGCAAGGCCCTGTCCGGACGCATCGACAACACCACCTGGAGCCTGGTCTCGCGCTACAGCCAGGGGCCGCACAGCGTCAGTCTCGGTTGGCAGCAGGTACACGGCGATACCCCGTTCGACTACGTGACCCGTGGGGCGATCTATCTGGCCAACGCGGTGCAGATGTCCGACTTCAACGCACCGAACGAGAAGTCATGGCAGGCGCGCTATGACCTGGACATGGGAGGGTACGGGGTGCCCGGGTTGAACCTGACGGCGCTGTATGTGCGCGGGTTCGATATCGATGGCAGCCATGTCGACCCCAGTGGCGGCTACGCCTACCTGGGCTATGGCCAGGGCGGCAAGCACTGGGAGCGGGACCTGGAGGCACGCTATGTGGTGCAGAGCGGCAAGGCCAAGGGCACGGTCTTCTCGCTGCGGCATAACCTGCATCGGGGGAACACGGCGCAGGCGGAGCTGGATGGCGACCAGGTCCGCCTGGCCGTCGAGTGGCCGTTGACGGGCGGGTTATGACGAACCCGCCATTGAAAGCACTGGTTTCCCTGTGGGAGCAACTGTTCTGCTCAACTTCCAAAAGTTGATGCGATTCCTGTGGGAGCGGGCTTGTCCCGCGAACACCGGCGAAGCCGGTGCCATGCTCCGCGCTGCCTGTTTCGC
>NZ_AKJC01000329.1 GCF_000282535.1 Pseudomonas sp. GM84
CGATAGGGCCGGTACAGACACAACAAAATTGAAAAGACTGGCACAATGACCGCCATTCGCCGCTTCTGGAGCCCCCTTGATGAGCGAGAGCGCATTCGCCGAGCGCATCGTGCACAACCTGCTCGACACCGACTTCTACAAGTTCACCATGATGCAGGGCGTGCTGCACAACTACCCGGACGCCGATGTGGAATGGGAATTCCGTTGCCGCAATGGCGAGGACTTGCGTCCCTACCTCGGCGAGATCCGCAACCAGCTCGAACTGCTCAGCGACCTCACCCTGGATGACGGCCAGCTCGCGTTCCTCGAACGCATCAGCTTCCTCAAGCCCGACTTCCTGCGCTTTCTGCGCCTGTTCCGCTTCAACCTGCGCTATGTGCAACTCGGCGTCGAAAACGACCAGCTGTTCCTGCGCCTGAAAGGCCCGTGGCTGCATGTGCTCCTTTTCGAAGTGCCGCTGCTGGCCATCATCAGCGAAGTCCGCAACCGCCACCTGCATCCGCACATGCGCCTGGCCGAAGCCCGCGACCAGCTGTACCGCAAGTTCGACTGGCTGCGCGCCCACGCCAGCGACGACGAACTGGCCGCGCTGCAAGTGGCCGACTTCGGCACCCGCCGGCGCTTCTCCAGCCGTGTACAGGCTGAAGTGGTGCGGGTACTGCGCGACGACTTCCCAGGCCGTTTCGTCGGCACCAGCAACGTCGACCTGGCATGGAAACTGGATATCAAGCCGCTGGGCACCATGGCCCACGAGTGGTTCATGGCCCACCAGCAGCTCGGCCCGCGGTTGATCGACAGCCAGATCGCCGCCCTCGACTGCTGGGTACGCGAATACCGCGGCCTGCTCGGTATCGCCCTGACCGACTGCATCACCATGGATGCGTTTCTGCGCGATTTCGACCTGTACTTCGCCAAGCTGTTCGACGGCCTGCGCCACGACTCGGGCGAACCGGTGGCCTGGGCGGAAAAGGCCATCGCCCACTACCAGAAACTGGGCATCGACCCGATGACCAAGACCCTGGTGTTCTCCGACGGCCTGAACCTGACCCGCTCGCTGGAAATCTTCCGCGCCCTGCGCGGTCGCATCAACGTCAGCTTCGGCATCGGCACCAACCTGACCTGCGATATCCCGGGTGTGGCGCCGATGAACATCGTGCTTAAAATGACCGACTGCAACGGCTCGCCGGTGGCGAAGATCTCTGACGAAGCCGCCAAGACCCAGTGCCGCGACGCGAACTTCGTCGCCTACATGCGTCACGTATTCAAAGTCCCCAGCAAGGAGTAACCCATGCAAGCCGTTCAGCAAGAGATTGCCCAGGCGCTCAAGGTGCAGCCGCCGTTCGAAGGCGCCGCAGCGCTCGAGGCCGAGGTCGCCCGGCGCGTGGCGTTCATCAAGGGCTGCCTGGCCAACGCCCGGCTCAAGACCCTGGTGCTGGGCATCAGCGGTGGCGTCGACTCGCTGACTGCCGCCCTGCTCGCCCAGCGCGCCATCAACGAGCTGCGCGCCGAAACCGGCGACCAGGCCTACCGCTTCATCGCCGTGCGCCTGCCGTATCAAGTGCAGCACGACGAGCACGATGCCCAGGCCTGCCTGGACGTGATCAAGGCCGATGAAGTGCACACGGTCGACATCGCCCCGGCGGTGCGCGCACTGGCAAAGGAAGTGAAAGCACTGGAAGGTGGCTCGCCAAGCCTGGTGGACTTCGTTGTCGGCAACGTCAAGGCGCGCACGCGCATGGTGGCGCAGTACACCATCGCCGGCGCCCGTGCGGGCCTGGTGATTGGCACCGACCACGCCGCCGAGGCAGTGATGGGCTTCTTCACCAAGTTTGGTGACGGTGCGTGCGACCTGGCGCCACTGAGTGGCCTGGTGAAAAACCAGGTACGGGCGATTGCGCGCAGCTTCGGCGCACCGGAATCACTGGTGGAGAAAGTGCCGACCGCGGACCTGGAAGACCTGGAGCCGGGCAAGCCGGACGAGGCTTCGCATGGGGTGACCTACCAGCAGATCGATGCGTTCCTGCATGGACAGCCGGTTGCCCAGGAAGCGTTCGATATCATCGTCGCCACCTACCGCAAGACCCAGCACAAGCGCGAGCTGCCGTTCGCCCCGTAAAAGCTTCGCGGGACAAGCCCGCTCCCACAGGTACGCCACTGGATTCGAAACCGGTGGGTAACCTGTGGGAGCGGACTTGTCCCGCGAATGGAGGGCAAAGCCCTCCCCTGCATCAGCTCATTACTTGACGATGACTTTGCCTTTCATCATCGAAATGTGGCCCGGGAAGGTGCAGAAGAAGCTGTAGTCGCCACCGGCTTCCAGCTTGGAAGTGTCGAACTTCACTTCGGTTTCTTTCTCAGGCGCGCCGATCATCGCGGTGTGGGCGATGATGTTGGCGTTGTCCTCCTTCAGATAGCCCTTCTCGATGCCCTGGCTCATGCCTTCAGTGGCGATGCCTTGCATGTCGGCGGTCTTGCTGATCACCAGGTTGTGGCCCATGACATTCTTCGGCAGGTTGCCCGAGTGGGTCAGCTTGACGGTGAACTCTTTGCAGCTCTTGTCGACGGTGAATTCCTTGGTGGTGTAGGACATTTGGTCCGTCGATTCGACCGTCACCGAGCACTCGGCTGCGAAGACAGAGGCGCTGGCGAGGGTCAGCAGGGATACCGCTACAGCTTTCGCAAACATCATGAATCTCCTTGGCAGGGTTTTATCAATTGCGAGACTGCCCGAAACCGTTCATCCCCTTGCTGATATGAATCAAAGTGGGTGTCAAGTGGACAGTCAGTAGAATTGTTCGATGGATTGTATACAACCAATCTAAGAGCACATCATGCCCTTTTACTGGACGATGGGACAACCTCTCATTTAGGAGCAATGCCAATGTCCCTCTCGAATTTCATGAACAGCCTGCTCGCCGCCTACGCCCAGGGTGCCACTGGCGTCACCTGTGAATTCTCTCGGCCCGAGTGAAAGTGACCTTGGAAGCGGCAGGTCTGCGCTTTACCCTATCACGCCAAGTGATTGGAGATGAGCAATGCCCGTACGTTCCGTTTGTGTGTTCTGCGGCGCCAGCATCGGTGCCAACCCTGCTTACCGTGATGCAGCCATCGCCCTTGGCCAGGCCATCGCTCGCCGTGGCCTGACCCTGGTCTACGGCGGTGGCGCCGTCGGCCTGATGGGCACCGTCGCCGACGCGGCCATGGCGGCGGGTGGCGAGGTCATCGGGATCATCCCCGAAAGCCTGATGAACGCCGAAATCGGCCACAAGGGCCTGACCCGGCTGGAAGTGGTCGACGGCATGCACGCGCGCAAGGCGCGCATGGCCGAGCTGAGCGATGCCTTCATCGCCCTGCCGGGTGGGCTGGGTACGCTGGAGGAGTTGTTCGAGGTGTGGACCTGGGGGCAGCTGGGCTATCACGCCAAGCCGCTGGGGCTGCTCGATGTGAACGGTTTTTATGAAAAGCTCGGCGGGTTTCTCGACCATATCGTCGAGGAAGGGTTCGTGCGGCCGCAACATCGGGCGATGTTGTTGCTGGAACAGCAGGCGGATGCGCTGCTGGATGGGATGGAGCGGTTCGAGTCACCGGTGTTGCCGAAGTGGGTCGACAAGAAGCCTGACTAGTTTCTTCTGGCTGTACATCGAACCTGTGGGAGCGGGCTTGTCCCGCGAATGCGCCAGTGAGACCACCATTGCATTCGCGGGACAAGCCCGCTCCCACAGGACCTTGGGCAGCCTTTCGATCAGCGCGGGAGAACGGGCTGGCGCGGTTTCTTGTTGCCCTTGCCACCCTTGGCGGCTTCCTTGCGCTCCTTGGCCGCCTGCTGGTTACGGGCAAATGCCTCGGCCTTGGCCTTCTCACGCTTGTCCCACGGATTGCTGCCATCGCTGCCACGCGGTGGCAGGCCGGTATGCTGGGTCAGGATCTTCTGCTCCTTGGCCACCTTGTGGCTGCCAGCCGGCGTCGAGTTCTTGCGCCGGGCACTCTGGTAAGAGTCGGTCTGCGGCTGGTGCAGCGGGATCAGCTGGTGCTTGCCCGGCCCGATCAGGTCGGCGCGGCCCATGCGCTGCAGCGCTTCACGCAGCATCGGCCAGCCCTTCGGATCGTGGTAGCGCAGGAACGCCTTGTGCAAGCGGCGCTGCTCGTCGCTCTTGACGATTTCGACCCCTTCGCTCTTGTAGGTCACCTTGCGCAGCGGGTTCTTGCCCGAATGGTACATGGCCGTGGCCGAGGCCATGGGCGATGGGTAGAACGCCTGCACCTGGTCGGCGCGGAAGCCGTTGCCCTTGAGCCACAGGGCCAGGTTCATCATGTCTTCATCGGTGGTGCCGGGGTGCGCGGCGATGAAGTACGGAATCAGGTACTGCTCCTTGCCCGCCTCTTTCGAGAACTTCTCGAACATGCGCTTGAAGCGGTCGTAGGAACCGATGCCAGGCTTCATCATCTTGTCCAGAGGGCCACGCTCGGTGTGCTCCGGGGCAATCTTCAGGTAGCCGCCAACGTGGTGGGTAACCAGCTCCTTCACGTACTCCGGCGATTCCACCGCCAGGTCGTAGCGCAGGCCCGAGGCGATCAGGATCTTCTTCACACCCGGCAAGGCACGGGCCTTGCGGTACAGCTCGATGAGCGAGCTGTGGTCGGTGTTGAGGTTCTCGCAGATGCCGGGGAACACGCACGACGGCTTGCGGCAGTGCTTCTCGATCTCGGGGCTCTTGCAGGCGATCCGGTACATGTTGGCGGTCGGGCCGCCGAGGTCGGAGACCACGCCGGTGAAGCCCGGCACCTTGTCGCGCATCTCCTCGATCTCGTTCAGGATCGACTCGTGCGAACGGTTCTGGATGATCCGGCCTTCGTGCTCGGTGATCGAGCAGAAGGTGCAACCGCCGAAGCAGCCACGCATGATATTCACCGAGAAACGGATCATCTCGTAGGCCGGGATGCGCTCCTTGCCGTAGGCCGGGTGCGGCACACGGGCGTAGGGCATGCCGAACACGTAGTCCATCTCTTCGGTGCTCATGGGAATGGGTGGCGGGTTGAACCACACATCCACTTCGCCATGCTTCTGCACCAGGGCGCGGGCGTTGCCCGGGTTGGTTTCCAGGTGCAGCACGCGGTTGGCGTGGGCATAGAGCACCGGGTCGTTGCGCACCTTCTCGAACGACGGCAGGCGAATCACCGACTTTTCCCGGGTCACGCTCGGGCTGTCGAGGATCTGCACGACCTTGGCTTCGTTCGGGTCTTCCTGGTCACCTTTGGCTTGCTCGATGGCGCAGGCCTGGGTGTCCTGGGTGTTGACGTACGGGTTGAGGATCTTCTCGACGCGGCCCGGGCGGTCGATACGGGTGGAGTCGATCTCGTACCAGCCTTGCGGCGTGTCACGGCGCACGAACGCGGTGCCGCGCACGTCGGTGATGGACTCGATCTTCTCGCCGTTGGACAGGCGCTGGGCCACCTCGACCACCGCGCGCTCGGCGTTGCCGAACAGCAGGATGTCGGCGCTGGCGTCGATCAGGATCGAGTGGCGAACCTTGTCCTGCCAGTAGTCGTAGTGGGCGATGCGACGCAGCGAGGCCTCGATGCCGCCGAGCACGATCGGCACGTGCTTGTAGGCTTCCTTGCAGCGCTGGCTGTACACCAGGCTGGCGCGGTCCGGACGGCTGCCGGCCAGGCCACCTGGGGTGTAGGCGTCATCGGAACGGATCTTCTTGTCCGCGGTGTAGCGGTTGATCATCGAGTCCATGTTGCCGGCCGCGACGCCGAAGAACAGGTTCGGCTCGCCGAGCTTCATGAAGTCGTCTTTCGACTGCCAGTTCGGCTGGGCGATGATGCCAACGCGAAAGCCCTGGGCTTCCAGCAGGCGGCCGATGATGGCCATGCCGAAGGACGGATGGTCGACGTAGGCATCACCGGTCACGATGATGATGTCGCAGGAATCCCAGCCGAGAAGATCCATCTCCTCCCTGCTCATTGGCAGGAAAGGTGCTGGCCCGAAGCATTCGGCCCAGTACTTGGGATAGTCGTAGAGAGGTTTGGCTGCTTGCATGTCAGTGACCGGTTCTGGTGTGCAGGGAAATCGCGGGCGCGGAATATAGCACAAATTTTGACCAAATCCGACGGCAGAGGTCGGATTCATGTGTAGCTGCTACTGGCCCTATCGCCGGCAAGCCGGCTCCTACAGATACGGCGGGGTATCTGTGGGAGCCGGC
>NZ_AKJC01000330.1 GCF_000282535.1 Pseudomonas sp. GM84
AAACCGGCAGCCCCTGCCGCCAGCGCCGCCCCGGCTGCTACCGCAGCACCGGCGCCAAGCGCGGCTCCGGCCAGCAGCGCACCTTCGGCACCGGTTACGGCCACGCTGATCTGATAGCGCGTCGCTCCCATCGCCGCGGTTCGTCGCCACGACAAGCCGGCTCCCACAGGTACTGCGCTGGCTTCAATGTCAGCGCAGTACCTGTGCGAGCAACTGTCTTGCTCAATTTCTAAAAGTTGACGCGATTCCTGTGGGAGCCGGCTTGCCGGCGATGGGGCCAGCCGCAGCCCCCTCAAACTTGACTACCTAACCTTCCAGATACCGCTGCGCCAGCGCTTGCGCCGCCTCCCTCGGCTTTTCCTGCAGATGCGGCGCCACCAGCATCATCACCTGATACACCACCACCCCCACATCGGCCTCACGCCCCAGCACGCGTTGATAGTCCAGCGAGAACATCAGCGTCAGGGTGATCTGTTCCACAAGCTGTCCCAATGCCTGCGTTTCGCTGACCACCTGCCCCTGGGCCTTGAGGCTGGCCAGTAGCGCCGCCAAGGTCCGCTTGAGCCCATTGATCAGGCTGCGCATGCCTCGGGCCAGCTTGGGCAAACGCCCGGTGAGGTTCGACAAGTCCTGGAACAAAAAGCGGTACTGCGCCATGTGTTCGACGATCAGGTGCAGGAACAGCCAGTAATCTTCGGCACTCAGGCGCACCCCCAGGGGCGGGTCGAGCAATGGCATGAGCGATTCTTCGAAACGCTCGAACAGGCCGTTTACCAGCGGCTCCTTGCCGTGGAAGTGGTAGTAGAGGTTGCCAGGGCTGATTCCCAGTTCGTTGGCAATCTCAAGGGTCGAGACATTGGGTTCGCCCTGCTGGTTGAACAGCTGCAGGGCGCATTCAAGGATACGGTCGCGGGTTTTCATCCGGGCGTGGTGCTCATCGAGTCAGGACGTAGGTGCCTGGCGCGGGGCCCAGCGGTGGATAGGTTGCGTTGCCCAGCTCCAGGCGCGGCGCCTTGAGCGGGCCGGAGCGCGGTGTGATCCACTCCAGCCACAAGGGCCACCAGCTGCCGTCGCTGCGCTTGGCATCGTGGAACCAGGCACGCGGGTCGCCTGACAGCTTGGGGTTGTCCAGGTAATAGGACTTGGGGTTGCCGGGCGGGTTGATGATGCTCTGGATGTGGCCGCTGTTGGACAGCACGAAACGCCGCTCGCCGCCCAGCAGCAAGGCCGAGCGGTACACCGCATCCCACGGCGTGATGTGGTCGTTGCTGCCGGCCACGGTGAAGCTGTCCAGGTCGACCTGCTTGAGGTCGATGGGCGTGCCGCACACTTCCAGTCCGGTCGGGTGGGCCAACGGGTTGTGCTTGAAGAAATCCAGCAGATCGCCATGCAGGGCGGCCGGCAGGCGTGTGCTGTCGGCATTCCAGTAGAGGATGTCGAACGCCGGTGGCGCCTTGCCCAGCAGGTAGTTGTTCACCCAGTAGTTCCAGATCAGGTCGTTGGGCCGCATCCAGGCGAAGATCCGCGCCACCTCGGCGCCATCGAGCACACCGCGCTGATAGGAGCGGCGCTTGGCGGCTTCGATGGTCTGCTCGTCGGCGAACAGGCTGGCAGGGCTTTCGAACTGACTGTCGAGCAGGCTCACCAGGTAGGTGGCGCTGCGCACTCGGCGCAGCTGGTGCTTGGCCTGCAGGTGGCCTTGCAGCGCGGCCATGGTCAGGCCACCCGCACAGGCGCCCATCAGGTTGGGATCACGGTTGCCGCTGATGCTGCGGCAGGCGTTGAGTGCCTCTTCCAGGGCCTCCACATAGCTCGACAAACCCCATTCGCGGTGACGTGGGTCCGGGTTGCGCCAGCTGACCATGAACACCTGCAAGCCGTTCTTGAGCATGTACTGGACGAAGCTGTTGGTCGGCTGCATGTCGAAGATGTAGAACTTGTTGATTTGCGGCGGCACCACCAGCAAGGGCCGGGCGTGCTGCTTTTCGCTCATCGGTTTGTACTGGATCAGTTCCAGCAGCTCGTTGCGAAACACCACAGCGCCTGGGGTGGCTGCCAGATTGCCGCCAACCTCGAAGGCGCCTTCATCGACCTGACGCGGCAAGCCGTCGTTGTGTCGCAAATCGTCGAGCAGGTGGGCCACCCCGCGCACCAGGCTCTGCCCTCCGGTGTTGAACAGCTCCTTGACCGCCAGCGGGTTGAGCAGCGAGTTGCTGGGCGCCAGGGCATCGTTGATCAGGTTGAACAGGAAATGCGCACGGGCCCGGTCGTCGTCGTTCAGGTGGCTGTCCTCGATCCACAGGCGGGTCTGCTTCTGCCAGGCCATGTACGCCTGCAGGCTACGCCGGTAGAACGGGTTCTGGCTCCACGTAGGGTCGTCGAAACGGCTGTCACGCGGGTTCGGTTGATAGGGTGTGTCACCCAGCATCACGCGACCCAGCTGACCGCTCAGGGCCAGCAGATGCCGCGCCGTGAGCAGCGGGTTGCGCAAGCTCTGGCGGCCGACACTGCGCAGTGTCGAAATCAGGTCGCGGCCGCGCAGGCCGAGAATGGCGTTCTGCACGTTCATGCTGGTGGCGGGAAGCGTTGTCGTTCCTCGGTCCGGTTTTTCTTTCATGGCAACACTCCCTCGTCTTACCAGATTCGCGGGCAGCGACTATCAACCGCCGGAGGCGGGGCGCGGATGCATGACCGCGCGCTGACGTTCTTCCTGGAGAAACTTCATGATGATCGGCGCGACGGCTTCGGCCCGGGTGATCAGGAACAGGTGGCCGTCGTCGATAATATGTAGCTGGGCATTGGGAATTCGCCAGGCCAGCAGGCGCATGTTGATCAGCGGGATCAGCGGGTCGTCGTCGCCGGCCAGCACCAGCGTGGGCTGCTGGATCCTGTGCAGCCAGTGGATGCTGGTCCAGCCCAGGCCGGCGAACAGCTGCCAGTAGTAGCCCAGCTTGCCGCCAGAGCGCACCTTGGCCGCGTGGTGCATGGCAAGCTCCGGGTCGCGGCGAAAGCCACCGCCATAGATCAGCGGGGCGATGCGGATGACATGGGACGGCTGGATATAGCGCCTGGGGCTGGCCATCAGCCACAGCACCTTGGGCTTGCCCGGCACCATCACCGCGCCGGCCGCCGTGGCCGCCAGCACCAGCTTCTTGCAGCGCTCGGGGTAGTCATGGGCGAACTGCTGGGCCAGGGCGCCGCCCCAGGAAACACCGATGACGTTGACCTGGCCGTAGTCCAGATAGTCGAGCATGCGCGCGGTCAGCTTGGCCAGACCGGGGAAGCGATAGGGGTGGCGCGGGGTCGAAGAGCCGCCCACGCCTGGTACATCGAAGGCAATCACTTCCAGGTCCGGGTCCAGCGCTTCGATGAACGGAAACACCAGCTCCAGGTTGGCGCCGATGCCGTTGAAGATCAGCAAGGGTGTCAGGTGCGGCTTGCCCGGGCGCACGGCGGTGCGGATGGATTGATCACCCAGCTCGACGGTCCTGAATTTGTAGGGTTGCGGCATGCGCGTGGCTCTGTGATGTCCATAAGCACCGTGGCCCGCCGTTGGGCGGCCACGGCGTTACTACTCAACGTTCGTGAACGTAGGTTCCCGGCGCGGCCTCGCCAGCGGCGTAGGCGCGGTTGCCCAGGCGGGTCGGCGCTTTTTTCAGGTCGCCAGCACGTTCGCCCAGCCAGGTCTGCCAGTACAGCCACCAGGAATCGGCGTGCTTGTCGGCGTTTTCCTGCCAGGCGACGGGATCGCCCGGGCGGTCGGCACCGGTCATGTAACGTGCCTTGGGGTTGCCGGGTGGGTTGAGGATGCTCTGGATGTGGCCGCTGTTGGACAGCACGAACTCGATCTTGCCGCCGAACAGGTGCGCCGAGCGGTAGCACGATTGCCATGGGGTGATGTGGTCGGTGGTGCCGGCAACGCTGAAGATGTCGCACTTGACGTTCTGCAGGTCGATGGCGGTGCCGCACACTTCCAGGGCATTGGCGCGGGTCAGTGGGTTGTTCTTGAACAGCTCGATCAGGTCGCCGTGGAAGGCGGCCGGCAAGCGCGTGGTGTCGTTGTTCCAGAACAGGATGTCGAACACCGGTGGTTCATTGCCGAGCAGGTAGTTGTTGACCCAGTAGTTCCAGATCAGGTCGTTGGGGCGCATCCAGGCGAACACCCGGGCCATGTCGCTGCCTTCGAGCACGCCGGCCTGGTAGGAGTGGCGCTTGGCCGACTCGAGGGTCTGCTCGTCGACGAACAGAGAGACATCGGTGTTCATGGTGGTGTCGAGCACGCTGACCAGCAGGGTCAGGGTGTTGACCTTGTTTTCGCCCAGGGCGGCGTAGTGACCGGCCAGCGCTGTGCAGGTGATGCCGCCGGAGCAGGCACCGAGGATGTTCAGGTCCTTGCTGCCGGTGATCGCCAGCACCGCGTCGACCGCTTCCTTGAGCGCATCGATGTAGGTCGACAGGCCCCATTCGCGCTGGGCCTTGGTCGGGTTGCGCCAGCTGATGATGAAGGTCTGCTGCTGCGAGCGGAGGGCGAAGCGCGCCAGGCTTTTCTCCGGGCTGAGGTCGAAGACGTAGAACTTGTTGATCTGCGGTGGAACCACCAGCAGCGGGCGGGCATGCACCTGTTCGGTGATGGGGCTGTACTGGATCAGTTCCAGCACATCGTTGCGGTACACCACAGCACCTTCCGTGGTGCCGAGGTTCTTGCCCACTTCGAAGGCTTCCATGTTGACCTGGCTGGGCATGCCGCCGTTGTTGACCAGGTCCTTGGCCAGGTTGGACAGGCCGTCGAGCAGGCTCTTGCCGCCGGTTTCGAAGAAGCGCTTGACCGCTGCCGGGTTGGACAGGGTGTTGGTCGGTGCCATGGCTTCGGTGAGCAGGTTGATGACGAACTGGCCGCGGCTGATGTCCTGAGGCGACAGGTCGCTGTTGCCGATCCAGTCCTGCAGCTCATGGCGCCAGGCCAGGTAGGTCTGCAGGTAGCGGCGGTAAAGCGGGTTCTTGCTCCAGGCCGGGTCGTTGAAGCGACGATCCTCGCTTGCGGGGGCCAGGGTGGATTTGCCCAGCAGCACGTTCTTCAGCTCCAGGCCGAAGTGCGCCACGTGCTTGGCACTGTGCAGCGGCTGGCGCATGGCCTGACGCAGTACGGTCCGCGCTGAGCTCAGCAGATCCTTGCGGCGAATGCCGATGACCGGGTTAAGCCCCAAGGTGTTATCCGAGGCTTGCCGCTGCAACTCATCGTTGTTCTTGCTACTCATCTACGACGCTCCGTTGTCCTGAGACGAGTACCGGTTTGCTGTGGCACGTGCACAGTCGACAGCCCGGTACTGCTACTCGGGTGACCAGTGATAAGAAACAGCGGTGCTGCGGGCCGGATGCATTCGGCGATGAGCTGCGGGGGAATCTGCGTGTGAAGACTGCCTGCTTTCGCTCGCGACTTGTACAAACCGGCCGTGCCCTGATTGCCTTGATAACGATGCAGGGAACTTGCCAGCACCATTGGTTACCCGACTTTCAAGTAATGCGCAAGACAGCCCATTTTCGGGCTGTCTATAGGGCATTCAAACAGATGAGATTAGAAAATGCGCTCTAAACGCTGAAAGGCCCGCGCTAGAGCATCAGTTTGACGACGGCTTCGGCGGGGTCGCGGGATTTGCCGGCCTTGTGCAGCTCGTCGAGATACTCGTCCCAGAGCTGTTCCTGGCGCAGGCACAGTTGTTCCAGGTACTCCCAGGTGAACAAACCACTGTCATGGCCGTCGTCGAAGATCAGTTTTAGTGCGTATTGGCCGGCAGGTTCCAGGCCGGTGAGGCCGACGTTGATCTTGCCGAATTGCAGGATGGGATTGCCGTGGCCCTGGACCTCGGCGGAGGGGGAGTGCACGCGGAGGAATTCGGCGGGCAGGTGGTAGACCTCGCCGGGGGCGTAGGTGAGGCTGAGGGTTTTAGAAGCTTTGTGCAAATTGATGGCGGTGGGCAGGCGGGCCATGGTCTGAATCTCTCGGGAGCTGATGGTGCAAGCTTCGAGGTTCTGATGTTCGGATTCAAGGGCCTATTCGCGGGACAAGCCCGCTCCCACAGGTCCTGCACAATTCTTGAGTCTTGTGAAGGTCATGTGGGAGCGGGCTTGTCCCGCGAAGAACGCGACGCCGGTCTTACAGGATGTAACGCGACAGGTCTTCGTTCTGCGCCAGCTCACCAAGGTGGCCGTTCACATAGGCCGCATCGATCTGAATCGGCGTTTCATCATGGGCACTGGCCAGGTCACCGGCACTGAACGACACCTCTTCGAGCAGTCGCTCCAGCAGGGTGTGCAGGCGGCGGGCACCAATGTTTTCGGTCTTCTCGTTGACCTGGTAGGCGATCTCGGCCAGGCGCTTGATGCCGTCGGCCTGGAACTCGATGTTCAGCCCTTCGGTCTTGAGCAGCTCGCGGTACTGTTCGGTCAGCGAAGCATGCGGCTCCTGCAGAATGCGCTCGAAGTCTTCCGGGGTCAGCGCCTTGAGTTCGACGCGGATAGGCAGACGGCCCTGCAGTTCAGGCACCAGGTCGCTCGGCTTGCTCAGGTGGAACGCACCGGAGGCGATGAACAGGATGTGGTCGGTCTTGACCATGCCCAGCTTGGTATTGACGGTGCAGCCTTCGATCAGCGGCAGCAGGTCGCGCTGCACGCCTTCGCGGGACACATCGGCGCCGCCAACGTTGCCACGCTTGGCCACCTTGTCGATTTCGTCGATGAACACGATGCCGTGTTGCTCGACAGCTTCCAGGGCCTTGGCCTTGAGCTCTTCCTCATTGACCAGACGGCTCGCTTCTTCGTCGCGAACCATCTTCAGCGCGTCCTTGACCTTGAGCTTGCGGGCCTTGCGCTTGCCCTTGCCCATGTTGGCGAACAGGCTCTGCAGCTGGTTGGTCATCTCTTCCATGCCGGGTGGCGCGGCGATCTCGACGCCCATGTTCTCGGCGACTTCGATCTCGATTTCCTTGTCGTCCAGCTGGCCTTCACGCAGGCGCTTGCGGAACAGCTGGCGGGTGTTGGAGTCGCTGCTGGTCTGCGCGGCTTCCTCGCTGAAGCTGGTCACCCGTGCCTGCGGCAGCAGCGCGTCGAGGATGCGGTCTTCGGCGGCATCTTCGGCGCGGTGGCGCACGCGGACGATTTCCTGCTCACGCAGCATCTTCATCGCGGCGTCGGCCAGGTCGCGGATGATCGATTCGACATCGCGGCCGACATAGCCCACTTCGGTGAACTTGGTCGCTTCGACCTTGATGAACGGCGCATTGGCCAGCTTGGCCAGGCGACGGGCGATTTCGGTCTTGCCGACGCCGGTGGGGCCGATCATCAGGATGTTCTTCGGGGTTACCTCGACACGCAGCTCGGCAGGCAGCTGCATGCGCCGCCAGCGGTTGCGCAGGGCAATGGCCACGGCGCGCTTGGCGTCGTCCTGGCCGATGATGTGGCGGTTGAGTTCGTGGACGATCTCGCGGGGGGTCATGGACATGATCAAAAATGGTCCTTGGACGGAGTGGTGTCAGCGTGGAAAAGCCCCATCACCGGGATGAGGCGCCAAAACAGCTGGTCACTCGGCCAGGTCCTGCTCCTCGATGGTCAGGTTGTGGTTGGTGAACACGCAGATATCGCCGGCGATGTTCAGGGCAGTCTCGGCGATTTCACGCGCCGACAGGTCGGTCTTGTTCAGCAGGGCGCGGGCTGCGGCCTGGGCGTAGGCGCCACCGGAACCCATGGCGATCAGGCCGTCTTCCGGCTCGACCACATCGCCGTTGCCGGTGATGATCAAGGAGGCGTCCTTGTTGGCGACTGCCAGCATGGCTTCCAGGCGGCTCAGGGAACGGTCGGTACGCCATTCCTTGGCCAGCTCGACGGCGGCGCGCACCAGGTGGCCGGAGTGTTTCTGCAGTTGCGCTTCGAAGCGCTCGAACAGGGTGAACGCGTCGGCGGTGGCACCGGCGAAACCGGCGATGACTTCACCGTTGTACAGGCGACGGACCTTCTTGGCGTTGCCTTTCATGACGGTGTTGCCGAGGGATACCTGGCCGTCGCCGCCCATGACGACTTTGCCGTGACGGCGGACAGAAACGATGGTGGTCAAGGGGAGAGTCTCCACGCAGCGGGGCGAAAATGCCTGATGCAGACTCATATGGGGGTGGGGGGAAGGATTTCAACCGGGAGGGATGAATGGTTGTTGTCTGCCTGCACTGGCCTCATCGCCGGCAAGCCGGCTCCCACAGGATTGTCACAGCCCTTGAAAGCGGTGGTTTCCCTGTGGGAGCCGGCTTGCCGGCGATGAGGCCCGAAAGGCTTACTCAGCCCTCGTGGCAGACATGCCCATCGACCAAGGTATAACGCACCGCACCCGGCAGGCAGTGACCGATGAACGGGCAGTTGTCGCCGCGCGAGAACCACTGCTCGCCCGCCACCGTCGAGGCCTTGGCATCGAACAGCACCAGGTCGGCCGCGCCACCCACCTTCAGCTCACCCGCCGGCAGGCGCAGGGCCGCAGCCGGGCCACTGGTCAAACGCGCCAGCAGCGTAGGCAGGTCGAGCAGGCCGTCGTCGACCAGGGTCATGGCCAGCGGCAGCAGCAGCTCGACACTGCTGATGCCAGGTTCCGTGGCGCCGAACGGGGCCAGCTTGGCATCGCGCTCGTGGGGCTGGTGATGGCTGGAAATCGCCTGGATCACGCCCGACTTGACCGCTTCGCGCAGGCCATCGCGGTCGGCGGCGGTGCGCAGTGGCGGCTGTACGTGGTAGAGGCTCGAGAACTCACGCAACGACTCGTCGGTGAGGATCAGCTGGTACAGGGCCACATCGGCGGTCACCGGCAGCCCCAGTTCCTGGGCCTGGGCAATCATCCGTGCGCCACGGGCGCTGGTGATCTGGCTGAAGTGGGCGCGCACGCCGCTCTGTTCGACCAGCAGCAGGTTGCGCGCCAGGGCCACGGTTTCGGCGGTTTCGGGGATGCCAGGCAGGCCGAGGAAGCTGGCCATGGCGCCTTCGTGGGCCAGGCCGCCCTGGGCCAGGTCGCGGTCCTGGGAGTGGAACACCACGGTCAGGTCGAAGGTGGCGGCGTATTCCAGGGCGCGTGCCAGGGTACGGTTGTTGGGGATTTCCTTGAGGCCGTTGCCGAAGGCCACGCAACCGGTGTCGCGCAGGGCCACCAGCTCCGCCAGTTGCTCGCCTTCCAGGCCCTTGGTCAGGGCGCCGATCGGGTAGACCTTGCTGTTGCCGGCTTCACGGGCGCGGTCGAGGATCAGCTCGGCCACTGCCGAGGTGTCCAGCACCGGCTTGGTCTGCGGTGGGCAGCACAGGCTGGTGACGCCACCGGCCACGGCCGCGCGGGTTTCGCTGGAGATGGTGCCCTTGCGGCTGTAGCCCGGCTCGCGCAGGGATACGCCAACGTC
This sequence comes from Pseudomonas sp. GM84, assembly GCF_000282535.1. Classification (GTDB taxonomy): domain Bacteria; phylum Pseudomonadota; class Gammaproteobacteria; order Pseudomonadales; family Pseudomonadaceae; genus Aquipseudomonas. The sequence goes on from NZ_AKJC01000330.1 coordinate 9,417, forward strand.
GACCAGGCCCGGTGCGGCGATCAGGCCGTCGGCCTGGAGCGTGCGGCTGGCGCTGAAACCCGCCGGGGCCGCGCCGATGGCGGCAATGCGACCGCCATCCAGGTGCAGGTCGGTGATCTGGTCCAGGCCGGTCTTGGGGTCGATGACCCGGGCGCCAAGAATGCTGAGGGTCACTGGGCGTTCTCCTGGTCGAATTGACGTTGCGCGTTCTGTCCGCTCATGGCCATGGACAGCACGGCCATGCGCACGGCGATACCGTAGGTGACCTGGTTGAGGATCACCGAGTGTTTGCCGTCGGCCACGGCCGACTCGATCTCCACGCCGCGGTTGATCGGCCCAGGGTGCATGACGATGGCGTCGGGCTTGGCGCCGGCCAGGCGCGCGGTGGTCAGGCCGAACAGGCGGTAGAACTCGCCTTCGCTGGGCAGCAGGCCGCCGGCCATGCGCTCACGCTGCAGGCGCAGCATGATCACCACGTCGACGTCCTTCAGGCCTTCGGCGAGGTCGGTGTAGACCTTCACGCCATACTGCTCGATACCGATCGGAATCAGGGTTTTCGGGCCGATCACGCGGATGTCCGGGCAACCCAGCGCCTTGAGCGCCAGCATGTCGGAGCGGGCCACGCGCGAATGCAGGATATCGCCGACGATCGCGACCGACAGGTTTTCGAAGCTGCCCTTGTGGCGGCGGATGGTCAGCATGTCGAGCATGCCCTGGGTCGGGTGCGCATGGCGGCCGTCACCGCCGTTGATCACCGCGACGTCCGGGCACACGTGCTCGGCGATGAAGTGCGCGGCACCGGAGTCGGAGTGGCGCACGACGAACATGTCGGCGGCCATGGCTTCGAGGTTGCGCAGGGTGTCGAACAGGGTCTCGCCCTTGCTGGTCGAGGAGGTCGACACGTTCAGGCTGATCACGTCGGCCGACAGGCGCTGGGCGGCCAGTTCGAAGGTGGTACGGGTACGGGTCGAGTTCTCGAAGAACACGTTGCACACGGTCTTGCCGCGCAGCAACGGGACTTTCTTCACGGCCCGGGCGCCGACTTCGAGGAACGAGTCGGCGGTGTCGAGGATCTCGGTGAGCAGTTCGCGGGGCAAACCGTCGAGCGAGAGGAAGTGGCGCAGCTGGCCCTGGTCATTGAGCTGCAGCGGGCGCTTGGCGTCGATTGGCGTCATCGCGAGGGGACTCTTAAAGGGCGGAAGCGGTGGCGAGGTCCTGGCGCTCGAGGGCGAGCGGTGCGGGTCCGGTCAATTTTACCCGTTCATGGGCAGCCAGCGACAGCGTGGCGCCAAGCACGTTGGGGCGGATCGGCAATTCGCCGGCATCCAGGTCGAGCAGGCAGACCAGCGTCACGCTGGCCGGGCGCCCGTAGTCGAACAGTTCGTTGAGCGCGGCGCGGATGGTGCGACCGCTCATCAGCACGTCATCGATCAGCACCAGGTGCTGGCCTTCGACTTCGAATGGCAGCTCCGAGGGGCGCACTTGCGGGTGCAGGCCGTTCTGGCTGAAGTCGTCGCGGTAGAAGGAGACGTCAAGGGTGCCCAGCGGGCTGCTATCGGCCATTTCCGCCTGCAGGGCCTGGGCTACCCAGACACCGCCGGTGCGGATGCCGATGAAGCGTGGCTCGGTGATGCCGCGGCGGGCCAGATGGGCGCGAAGGTCGACAGCCATCTGCCGGATCAGGTCGGCGGGATTGGGTAGGCTCATTGCGTGTCTCCTGAGGGCGCCGGGTTGGCCCGACGATGAGGCGGAAAGTTAGGTGTTGGCCTCCAGCCAGCCTTGCAGCAGCAGGGCGGCGGCGATGGCATCGACCGGGTTGTCACGGTAGCTGCCGCGCTGGCCGCCGCGGGCCAGGCGTTCGCCCTTGGCCTCGAAGGTGGTCAGGCGCTCGTCGTGGGTGTGCACCGGCAGGTTGAAGCGGCCATTGAGGCGGCGGGCGAACTTCTCGGCGCGGGCGCTCATCTCGCTGGGCGTGCCGTCCATGTTCAGGGGCAGGCCGACGACGATGGCATCGGGTTTCCATTCGGCGATCAGTTTTTCCACCTGGGCCCAGTCCGGTACACCGTTCTGTGCCTTCAGCGTGCACAGCTCGCGGGCCTGGCCGGTGATCACCTGGCCGACGGCCACACCGATCTGTTTGCTGCCGTAGTCGAAGCCCAGCAGTAGGCGCAGCTCGGCCATCAGGCGTGGCCCGCCTGGCTGGTCAGCAGGCTGAGGTTGATGCCCAGGCTGGCTGCCGCCGCTTCCAGGCGTTGGTCGCTGGCCAGGCCGAAGATGATTTCCGGGTCGAACGGGCAGTTGAGCCAGGCGTTGTCGGCCAGCTCTGCCTCGAGTTGGCCCGCTTCCCAGCCGGCGTAGCCCAGGGTGATCAGGCTTTTTTGCGGCCCTGCGCCTTCGGCGATGGCGAACAGCACGTCCTGGGAGGTCGACAGCGACAGGCCCTGCAGCTCGACGGTGGCCTGGTAGCTGCATTCGCTGGTGTGCAGCACGAAGCCGCGGTCGGTCTGCACCGGGCCACCCAGATAGATCGGCACCTGCAGGGTGCTGGCGGGTGGTTCCTCGTCCGGGCGCAACTGCTCCAGAATGTCGGCCAGGTTGAGCTCCTGGGGCCGATTGACCACCAGGCCCATGGCGCCATTGGCGTTGTGCTCGACGATGTACGTGAGGGTCTGGGCGAAGTTCGGATCGGCCATGTGCGGCATGGCGATCAGGAACTGATGCTTGAGATAGCTCGGGGCGAGGGTTTTCATGGGGGATAGTGTGGCGCCAGGTGGCGAGGCTGACAAGGTGGTTTGTGGGGGGCGTTATGCGCATGTCGGGAGGTTTTTAGCGCCTGTCAGATCGAGCGCCGCCCGCGCGGCGCATCGCGGATAAATCCGCTCCTACATTTGTTGCAACGTGCC
>NZ_AKJC01000331.1 GCF_000282535.1 Pseudomonas sp. GM84
CGGGTTAGCCGATACCGGCGGCCAGCGATGAGTTTTTCGCCAGGTTCAGGTATTGGCTGGTCAGTGGCGGAATGATCACCCGCAGGGCCTGGGGGATGATCACCTTGCGCAGCGTCGGGCCCTCGCGCAGGCCAAGCGAACGGGCGGCTTCGGTCTGGCCATGGCTGACCGAACGGATACCGGAACGCACGATTTCAGCGATGAACGCCGCGGTATAGATAGTCAGCGCCAAGGTCAGCGCCAGCAACTCGGGAATCAGCACCCAACCACCGACGAAGTTGAAGCCCTTCAGTTGCGGGACTTCCCAGTGCACCGGGCTGCCGAACATCAGCACGCAGGCACCTGGAATGACCAGCAACAGCGCCAGCCCTACCCAGAACTTGTGGAAGGGCTCGCCCGTTTCGTTGAAGCGCTTGTTGGCAAAGCGCAGCATCGCCGCGATGGCCACCAGTGCCAGCGCCAGTGCCACCACGAACGGCCAGAAGCCTTCGGCCATGGAGGCACCCGGCATGTTCAGGCCACGGTTGCTGATAAAGAAGGTGTCGTCGATATTGATGCTGCCCCGTGGCCCCGGTAGGGTCAGGAACACGGCGAAATACCAGAACAGGATCTGCAGCAGCGGCGGAATGTTACGGAATGTCTCTACATAGACCGTCGCCAGCTTGTTGATCATCCAGTTCGGTGACAACCGCGCCACACCGATGATGAAGCCCAGGACGGTCGCCAGGATGACGCCGATGAAGGTGACCAGCAGGGTATTGAGCAGGCCGATGACGAACACCCGCGCATAGCTGTCGGACTCCACATAGGGGATCAGATGCTGGGCAATACCAAAGCCGGCACTGCGCTCAAGGAAGTCGAAACCGGAGGTGATGCCCCGATGTTGCAGGTTGGTCTGGGTGTTGTGGAACAGGTACCAGCCCAGACCGACCACGAAGATGATCGTGAGGATCTGGAACAGCCACGCGCGCACACGTGGATCGCTCAGGGTAAGCCCCTTTTGTGCGCCGATTCGATTTTGCATGAAGTGCCCCGGACAGTAGGGATTCGAACAGCCTGCGGCGGCGGGATGCCGCCGCAGGGTGCAGCCATCAGCGCACAGGTGGCGCGTACTGGATGCCGCCGTTGTTCCACAGGGCGTTCATGCCACGGTCGATCTTCAGGTCAGTGCTCTGGCCCAGGTTCTTCTCGAACACTTCGCCATAGTTGCCGACTTGCTTGACGATCTGCACTACCCAGTCCTTGGGCAGCTTGAGGTCCTTGCCGTACTCGCCATCCGCGCCGAGCAAGCGGGCCACGTCCGGGTTCTTGGTGGACTTGGCTTCGGCCTCGACGTTCTTGGTGGTGATGCCCGCCTCTTCGGCGTTGAGCATGGCGAACAGGGTCCACTTGACGATGCTGAACCACTCCTCGTCGCCCTTGCGCACCACCGGGCCCAGCGGTTCCTTGGAGATGGTCTCCGGCAGCACCACGTAGTCGGTCGGCGCAGCCAACTTGGAGCGCTGGGCGAACAGCTGCGACTTGTCCGAGGTCAGCACGTCGCAACGGCCCGATTCCAGCGACTTGGCGCTTTCGTCGGAGGTGTCGAAGGTGATCGGGGTGTATTTCAGGCCATTGGCGCGGAAGAAGTCGGACACGTTCAGTTCAGTGGTGGTACCGGCCTGGATGCAGATGGTCGCGCCATCCAGTTCCTTGGCGCTGGAGACGCCGAGCTTCTTGTTGACCAGGAAGCCAACGCCGTCATAGTAGGTGACGCCGGCGAACACCAGGCCCATGCCGGCATCGCGCGAGCTGGTCCAGGTGGTGTTGCGCGACAGCACGTCGACTTCGCCGGACTGCAAGGCGGTGAAGCGCTCCTTGGCGTTGAGCTGGCTGAACTTGACCTTGGTGGCGTCGCCGAACACAGCGGCGGCCACGGCGCGGCAGACGTCGGCGTCGATACCGACGATCTTGCCCTGCGCATCAGGTACCGAGAAGCCTGGAAGACCGTCGCTCACGCCACACTGGACGAAGCCCTTCTTCTTTACCGCATCGAGCGTGGCGCCGGCCTGGGCAGTGCTCACGGCGCCCAGCGCGGCGGCAGCGGTCAGGACTGCCAGGGTGGTTTTCAGCATCTTCATTCACAACCTCCAAATCGCTCTTGTTGTACCGAGCCGGAATTGCACCGCACCCTTTTGAGGCGCATCCGACCCGAGTTGGCTTGTTATTGGGTCAATTGGCGCAATGGGCCGTTCTATGACAGCCTTCGCGTACAAAGGGTGTTACCGTCTGGGTTTGCCCCTTCGTATCAAGGGTTTCATAGCAAAGCGCGTACCACACTCGAAGGCTGGAGCGATTAAGCAATCGTCAAGTAGTGAAACTTGTATCGTTGCGACATTCTTTTTCCGACAATTAATTCCTGCGCCTCTTTTTTACGCACTTAATAACAAAGCACGCACACTTTCGGAGCAGTCATGACCCACCCGCTCATTCTCGAACCGCAGAAAACCGCAGACGCCTGTGTGATCTGGTTGCACGGCCTGGGTGCCGACCGTTACGACTTCCTACCCGTTGCCGAATTCATGCAGGAGCGCCTGCTCAGCACACGTTTCGTCATGCCCCAGGCACCGACCCGTCCGGTGACCATCAACGGCGGCTACGCCATGCCCAGCTGGTACGACATCAAGGCCATGACCCCGGCCCGTGCCATCGACGAAGTGCAGCTCGAAGCTTCGGCCGACCAGGTGATCGACCTGATCAAGGCTGAACAGGCCAAGGGCATCAGTTTGTCGCGGATCTTCCTGGCGGGGTTCTCCCAGGGCGGCGCCGTGGTGCTGCACACCGCCTATATAAGGTGGCAGGAAGCGCTGGGTGGGGTGATCGCCCTGTCCACCTACGCCCCGACCTTCACCGACAGCCACCAGCTGAGCGCCTGCCAGCAGCGCACCCCGGCCCTGTGCCTGCACGGCGTGCACGATTCGGTAGTGATCCCGGCCATGGGCCGTACCGCCTTCGAATACCTGAATACCTGGGGCGTCGCCGCCCGCTGGCACGAGTACCCGATGGAACATGAAGTGGCCGTCGAGGAGCTGAGCGATATCCACGACTGGTTGAGCAAGCAGTTGCAATAAGCAAGGCTCGCCTGTAGTTGTGGGAGTATTCCGCTACGCCGCGCCCGGTTCTTGCTTTACACTGCCGGGCGTACATTCCTTAACCAGTTGACGAGACGATCGTGCTCAAGGCACTCAAGAAAATATTCGGCAAGGGAGACGCCGCGCCCCAGGCCGTCGCTCCTGCTGCCAGCGTCACGCCGCCGGCCCCCGTCGCGGCACCCGAGGCTCAGCCCGAGCCGCAGCGCAAGCCTCCCCACGGCACTACCACCAGCGCCCAGGCCGAAACGCCCGCTACCGCGCCGGCCGCCGAGAAACCGGCCAAGGACAAACCGCGCCGCGAACGCAAGCCCAAACCCCAGGCCAGCTTGTGGAAGCCGGAAGACTTCGTGGTCGAGCCGCAGGAAGGCAAGACCCGCTTCCATGACTTCAAGCTCTCCAACGAGCTGATGCACGCCATCCACGACCTCGGTTTCCCGTACTGCACGCCGATCCAGGCCCAGGTGCTGGGTTACACCCTGCGTGGCCAGGACGCCATCGGCCGCGCCCAGACCGGCACCGGCAAGACTGCCGCGTTCCTCATTTCGATCATCTCGCAGTTGCAGCAGACGCCGCCGCCCAAGGAACGCTTCATGGGCGAACCGCGCGCGCTGATCATCGCCCCGACCCGCGAGCTGGTGGTGCAGATCGCCAAGGACGCCGTCGCCCTGACCAAGTACACCGGCCTGAACGTCATGAGCTTCGTCGGCGGCATGGACTTCGACAAGCAGCTCAAGGCCCTGGAAGCCCGCCATTGCGACATCCTGGTGGCTACCCCGGGCCGCCTGCTGGACTTCAACCAGCGCGGTGAGGTGCACCTGGACATGGTCGAGGTGATGGTGCTGGACGAAGCCGACCGCATGCTCGACATGGGCTTCATCCCCCAGGTACGGCAGATCATCCGCCAGACCCCGCCGAAGAGCGAACGCCAGACCCTGCTGTTCTCCGCTACGTTCACCGAAGACGTGATGAACCTGGCCAAGCAGTGGACCACCAACCCGGCCATCGTCGAGATCGAACCGGAAAACGTCGCCAGCGAAACCGTCGAACAGCACGTCTACGCGGTGGCCGGCAGCGACAAGTACAAGCTGCTGTACAACCTGGTGACCCAGAACAAGTGGGAACGGGTGATGGTATTCGCCAACCGCAAGGACGAAGTGCGGCGCATCGAAGAGAAGCTGGTCCGCGACGGCATCAATGCCGCGCAACTGTCCGGCGACGTGCCGCAGCACAAGCGCATCCGTACCCTGGAGAACTTCCGCGAAGGCCGTATCACCGTGCTGGTGGCCACTGACGTGGCAGGGCGCGGGATTCACATCGATGGCATCAGCCATGTGATCAACTTCACCCTGCCGGAAGACCCGGATGACTACGTGCACCGCATTGGCCGTACGGGCCGTGCAGGCAGCAGTGGTGTGTCGATCAGCTTTGCCGGTGAGGATGACTCCTACCAGTTGCCGGCGATCGAAGAGCTGCTGGGGCGCAAGATCAAGTGTGAAATGCCGCCTGACGAGCTATTGAAGCCGGTGCCGCGCAAGCATCATTGATCAATGCTGGCCCCTTCGCGGGACAAGCCCGCTCCCACAGGTTCTCTACTGAACCCGAGGGCAGCGGGACACCTGTGGGAGCGGGCTTGCCCCGCGAACCGGGGCTTAGCCCCGGCCATCCCCTTCTGACCTACCAGCGCTCCGCCGCATCCTGGTCACTCTGCTTCCCTTCCACCCAGCGCGGCCCCTCCTGGGTATTCTCCTTCTTCCAGAACGGCGCCCGGGTCTTCAGGTAATCCATGACAAAGTTGCAGGCATCGAACGCCGCCTGCCGATGGGCACTGGCCACGCCGACGAAGACGATCGGCTCGCCCGGCTCCAGCGCACCGATCCGGTGCAACACCTCGACCTTGAGCAACGGCCAGCGCTGCTCGGCCTCGACCACGATCTTGGCCAGGGCCTTCTCGGTCATGCCTGGGTAATGTTCGAGGAACATCCCCGCCACTTCCCGGCCATCATTGAAATCACGCACATAGCCGACGAAGCCGACCACCGCGCCGACGCCGACATTGGCATCGTGCATGGCATTGACCTCGGCACCGGGGTCGAACGCCCCTTCCTGCACACGTACCGACATGTTCAGCCTCCCGTCACCGGTGGAAAGAACGCCACCTCATCGCCCTCTTCCAACGCTTCATCAAGCCTGCACAGCTCTTCGTTGCGCGCGCACATCAGGTTCTGCTCGGCCAGCACCGCGTACTGCCCGCCCTTGGCCACCAGCGCCTGACGCACATCGTCGAGCACCTTGAAGTCCCCTTCCAGACGCTCGGCATCAAGGCCCAGCAGCTCCCGGTAACGGGCGAAATACATCACCTTGACCTTCATCACGCCTCCACCTTGTAGTGGCCGCTCTTGCCGCCGAGCTTCTCCAAAAGGCGCACTTGCTCGATGACCATGCCCTTGTCCACGGCCTTGCACATGTCGTAGATCGTCAGCGCGGCGACGCTGGCGGCGGTCAGGGCTTCCATCTCCACGCCGGTCTGCCCGGCCAGCTTGCAGCGCGCGACGATGTGCACCACGTCCTCGCCTTCGGCGCTCAGCTCGACCTTGACGCTGGTCAGCATCAGCGGGTGGCACAGCGGGATCAGGTCGCTGGTCTTCTTCGCCGCCTGGATGCCGGCGATGCGCGCCACGGCGAACACATCGCCCTTGGGATGCTCGCCCTCGACGATCATCTGCAAGGTCTGCGGCAACATCCGCACGCGCGCCTCGGCAATCGCCTCGCGCGCGGTCACGGCCTTTTCAGTGACGTCGACCATGTTGGCGCGCCCCTGGGAATCAAGATGTGTCAGCACTGCTCTGCTCCTGTGAAGGGAACTCAGAGTTTAAACCTGTGGGTCAGGTTTGAGCAGCGGAATGTGTAGGCAGGACAGGCCCTGTCGCTGGCAAGCCAGCTCCCACAGGTACACCACAATTCTTGAGAGCTGTGGATGTCCTGTGGGAGCGGGCTTGTCCCGCGAAGAGGCCGGGCGGCGCACCGCCCGGCGAGTGGGGTTACAGATGCGACTCGGCGTACTCGGCCAGGACCGAGCGTGGCACCCCTTGCAGGGTGAGGTGCACACCATGGGGGAAGTCCTTGAAGCGCTCGGTCAGGTAGGTCAGGCCCGAGCTGGTCGCGGACAGGTAAGGGGTATCGATCTGCGCCAGGTTGCCCAGGCAGACCACCTTGGAGCCGGAACCGGCACGGGTGATGATGGTTTTGATCTGGTGCGGGGTCAGGTTCTGGCACTCGTCGATCAGGATCAGGCTCTGCTGGAAGCTGCGACCGCGAATGTAGTTCAGCGACTTGAACTGCAACGGCACCCTTTCGAGGATGTACTCGACGCTGCCATGGGTGCTTTCGTCATCCATGTGCAAGGCTTCGAGGTTGTCGGTGATAGCGCCCAGCCAAGGCTCCATCTTCTCCGCCTCGGTACCCGGCAGGAAGCCGATCTCCTGGTCCAGCCCCTGCACGCTGCGGGTGGCGATGATGCGCCGGTAGCGCTTGCTGACCATGGTCTGCTCGATGGCCGCGGCCAGTGCCAGGATGGTCTTGCCGGAACCGGCGGGGCCGGTCAGGTTGACCAGGTGGATATCCGGGTCGAGCAGCGCGAACAGCGCCAGGCTCTGATGGATGTCTCGTGGCTTGAGGCCCCAGGCTTCCTGGTGCAGCAGCGGCTCCTGGTGCAGGTCGAGCAGCAGCAGTTCGTCGTTGCGGATGCCCTTGATCCAGCCGACGAAACCCTGCTCGTCGATGATGAACTCGTTGACGTGCACGGCTGGCAGGTTGTCGATCATTTGCACCCGATGCCAGGTGCGGCCGCGCTCCTGGCGGGTATCGACCTTGCTGACCCGGTCCCAGAACGAGCCGGTGACCGAGTGGTAGCCCTTGGACAGCAACGACACGTCATCGACCAGCTGGTCGGTGCTGTAGTCCTCGGCCGCGATCCCGCAGGCGCGCGCCTTCAGGCGCATGTTGATGTCTTTGGTAACCAGCACCACGTCCAGGTCGGCGCGCCGGCTGCGTACTTCGAGCAGGGTGTTGATGATGATGTTGTCGTTGAGGTTTTCCGGCAGCAGCTTGCTGGGTTCGTTGCGCGGGCTCATCAGGATCGACAGGTAACCCTTGGGCCCGCTCTTGCCACGCTGGATCGGCACGCCCTGCTCGACATCGCTGGGCGAAGCGTCACCGAGGGTCTGGTCGATCAGGCGAATGGCCTGGCGACATTCGGCGGCGATGGTCTGTTTCCCGGTCTTGAGCTTGTCGAGTTCCTCCAGCACCGTCATCGGTATGGCGACGTGGTGCTCCTCGAAGTTGAGCAATGCGTTGGGGTCGTGAATCAGGACGTTGGTATCGAGCACATAGAGGATTGGCTTGCTGGAGGAAGGGTTGCGTCCTTGGTCATCCATACTCGGTCACCTTATGTCGAAGCCACACGGCGCTTTCTGTTACGCCGCAGAGTGACTGCCGGTCCTCCCGTATCCGCGTTGCTACGGGCGGGAAGTGAACCTGGCAAGGTGGGCCTGGATGACGCCACCTGTGCTGCAGGAATCGGCTGTCTGCTTTCTTCATACCGCAAAAACGATGACCGAAAAAAGCTTTTTTACGTACCGGTGAAGTTTATTTTTCCGAATGACGAACAGGCCTTGGCGGTGGCGGCAGACAGGACTACAGTCAGAGTTCGGACCCACTACTTCTGATCGCCGTATTCTCGGCAATCTTCCCAGCCAATGCCGCTCTGCGCCGTATTGTGCAGCAGCCAGTCCACTGCACTTTGCGCCTTGGGCAGGGTGTCATGGAACTGGATCACGCCCTTGCGCCACAGCAACATCAAGGTCACCACCCGCTGGGCCGAGGCCTCGGCGGTGAGCGCCGTGTCGTCCTGGGCATCGATGTCCCATAACGAAACGCGCAACTGCTGGCTGGCCATGAATGCTTCGCCATCGGCACGACGCTGGCCATAGGGCGGGCGGAACAGCGGCACATACTGGTCCACCAGGTCGGCCTGGACGCGTGCCTGGGCGCGCTTGATCGAGTCTTGCCAGCCGTTCCACTGCGCATGGGAACGATACTCCCAGCCCTGAATGCCCACGCATTGCCCCTGGTAGAGCTGGCCAAGGGAGCCCGCCGCACCGGCATCACGACGCTGCTGCAAGCGGTTGCCCAATATAAAGAAGGTGCCCTGCATTTTCTGTTTGCGCAGGTAGTCAGCCAGCCCGTCCGTGCTCCCCCCTTCGGAGCCGGGCCCGCCGACGAAGGTCAGCAGGAACATGCGGTCGTTCAGTTCATCGCCACTTCGCTCACGGCTGGACAGACGCTCCACCTCGCTGCTCGTCTGCGGCAACAGGGCCGCCTTGCGCAGCTGTTCATCCAGGTAACGCACATGGAACTGGTGGCTCGGCTCGATCCATCCGGTATAGAACGTGCCTACATCTGTAGCGAACGTGGCCGCCTGAGTGCGCAACTCCGCCATCGACTGCACGGGATAGCAGAACGAGGCATCCTCCGTGCAACTGCGCTGGGCCTGTTGATAACCTTGCCACAAGCGCTGCCACATCCGCGCGCGTACCGCACGAATCTTCTGCAGGTTGACCTGCCGCAGCCCCAGGCGTGCGGCCAGTGCGCCGTCGTCGAGCAGTTCGCTTTCATGCAGCACCCGGGCGAAGGACAGGATCTCGGCACGCGAAGCGACGTCGAACAGCGCCGGGCTGTCCAATTGCTCGGGCCACAGGCTGCGGTCCAGGCTGGCCGGGTGAATGGGGGCGGCCTGGGCGGCCAGGCTCAACAGCGAGGCCAGCAAGGCACCGGCAATGCGCACGATCGGTCTCTCCGTGACAGCGAAAACGCGCACTATAGCGCCTGCTTTGCCGATGGTCTGTGTCTATTGTCGCCATAGTTTGGCGTGGCCGGTCCCAGTCCGTAGAATCCCCGGCAACGATTCCAGGAGCCGACCCGATGCTGACGGTGATTTCCCCCGCCAAGACCCTCGACTACGACACCAAGCCGGTCACCGACCGCTTCACCTTGCCGCAATACCTGGATGACTCGCAGGTACTGATCCAGCAACTGCGCGAACTGTCGCCGGCACAGATCAGCGAACTGATGCACCTGTCCGACAAGCTCGCCGGCCTGAACGCTGCGCGCTTCGGCAGCTGGACACCGGATTTCACCCCGGCCAATGCCAAGCAGGCGCTGCTGGCGTTCAAGGGCGACGTGTATACCGGGCTTGATGCCGAGACCCTCAGCGACGCCGACTTCAGCTACGCCCAGGCGCATCTGCGCATGCTCTCGGGTCTGTACGGCCTGCTGCGTCCGCTCGACCTGATGCAGCCCTATCGCCTGGAGATGGGCACCAAGCTGGCCAACGCCCGCGGCAAGGACCTTTACGCCTTCTGGGGCACGCGCATCAGCGAATGGCTGAACCAGGCACTGGCCGACCAGGGCGATGACCTGCTGTTGAACCTGGCCAGCAATGAGTACTTCAGCGCGGTGAAACGCAGCGCCCTCAAGGGTCGGGTGATCAACGTCGACTTCAAGGACTTGAAGAACGGCCAGTACAAGATCATCAGTTTCTACGCCAAGAAAGCTCGCGGGATGATGAGCCGTTTCGTCATTCAGGAGCGCATCGGCGACCCGGAGCAGCTCAAGCAGTTCGATGTGCAGGGCTACTTCTACAGTGCCGAGCAGTCCAAGCCTGATCACCTGGTGTTCCTGCGCGATCATCCCACCGCCGAGTGATCCTGCAAGGGCCTCTTCGCGGGACAAGCCCGCTCCCACAGACTCTCTACTCAACCTGAAAAAGGTGGGATACCTGTGGGAGCGGGCTTGTCCCGCGAAGAGGCCAGCAGTTACACCTACCTTCCCCGCCCCGCAACAGGGCACACTTCAAATCGCCACCACGTCATATTCGTGACGCCAAAAAACCACCACCCATCCCTTTATCGCCAAACGCCATAAGACCGTTCGTAGTTTTTTGACGAATTTTGAAAAAATTTTTTGCATGCTGGCATAAAAACATCCCCCTTCAGTCTCGCCCTTTATATACAGGGGTGAACCCTGCCTGTGCTATCAAAGTGAAAGTATTTGCCACTGAAAAAATATTTAGAAATCTTTCATGCACCCGCAACCCAGCCTGGAACTTCTCCTGCGACCTATCGCTCATAGTGCCGTAACGAATTTCATGCCCCCGGTGTGAGAGATGACTTACAGATGACAACTGGCAGTAATCCACTGCCCGCCCCGAGTACATCGACAGGCGCAACGGATTACCCTGATTGCACTGTCCATGGAGGAGACGCGCCCCTTACAAATCGTCCTAGTGGTTGATTTCAAAGGATTTATCCACTTGAAAAAACAAGCACAGCAACGCGCCAAGTAGCGCTTTGCAATAAAGACGGCTGCATTACAGGGCACGCCTTTTAATTACTGGCCTATTACTGCCAACTTTGAGTGCACAACTTTGTGCGCTCCGGACTTATTCATGCCTGCGCTCGGCGAAGTGTGCATTTGCCATGGATCCGTGCGCCTTGAAATTGTTGTTAATCCACCCAGTCCGGCTCTTTGCGAAGGAGCTGGCGTGATAAACACATGAGGTGATAGCGATGCGTATCAGCATCTTTGGTTTGGGTTATGTGGGTGCAGTCTGTGCAGGCTGCCTGACGGCGCGAGGCCATGACGTGATCGGTGTGGATGTGTCCAGCACCAAGATCGACCTGATCAATCAGGGCAAGTCGCCCATCGTCGAACCTGGCCTGGAAGCACTGCTGCAACAAGGCATCGCCAACGGCCGCCTGCGTGGAACCACCGACTTCGCCGAGGCCATCCGCGCCAGCGACGTGTCGATGATCTGCGTGGGCACCCCGAGCAAGAAAAACGGCGACCTGGGCCTGGAATACATCGAGGCAGTGTGCCGCGAAATCGGCTACGTGCTGCGTGACACCACCCGCCGCCACACCATCGTGGTGCGCAGCACCGTGCTGCCTGGCACCGTCAAGAACGTGGTCATCCCGATTCTCGAAGACTGCTCGGGCAAGAAAGCCGGTGTCGACTTCGGCGTCGCGGTCAACCCTGAGTTCCTGCGTGAAAGCACCGCGATCAAGGACTACGACCACCCACCGATGACCGTCATCGGCGAACTGGACAGCGCCAGCGGCGACGTGCTGCAGAGCCTGTACGAAGAACTCGACGCGCCGGTCATCCGCAAGCCGATCGAAGTGGCCGAGATGATCAAGTACACCTGCAACGTCTGGCACGCCACCAAGGTCACCTTCGCCAACGAAATCGGCAACATCGCCAAGGCCGTCGGTGTCGATGGCCGCGACGTGATGGACGTGGTCTGCCAGGACAAGGTGCTGAACCTGTCGCAGTACTACATGCGCCCTGGCTTCGCCTTCGGCGGCTCGTGCCTGCCCAAGGACGTACGCGCCCTCACCTACCGCGCTGCCAGCCTCGACGTGCGTGCCCCGCTGCTCGACTCGCTGATGCGCAGCAACGAGTCGCAGGTGCAGAACGCCTTCGAACTGATCGAAGCCTACGACAAGCGCAAGGTCGCCCTGCTCGGCCTGAGCTTCAAGGCCGGCACCGACGACCTGCGTGAAAGCCCGCTGGTGGAACTGGCCGAGCGCCTGATCGGCAAGGGCTACCAACTGGACATCTACGACGAGAACGTCGAGTACGCCCGCGTTCACGGGGCGAACAAAGAGTACATCGAGTCGAAGATTCCCCACGTGTCCTCGCTGCTCAACGCCAACTTCCAGAAGGTCATCGACAACGCCGACATCATCGTCCTGGGCAACCGTGACGAGCAGTTCCGCGCCCTTGCCCAGCAAGCGCCGGAAGGCAAGCAGGTGATCGACCTGGTCGGCTTCATGAGCAAGCCGACCTGCACCACCAGCCGTACCGAAGGCATCTGCTGGTAAGCCCTCGGCCGGGCGACGCAGCCTCCCCACTGCGTCGCCCTTTTCTTCACAAGAATTCTCCACGGATGCTGAACATGCAAAGGCTCCAGACAGTGCTGTTGCAGTGCGCCGGTTGGCTGCTCTACATGAGCCTGCTCATGTTGATCGCCCTGGCCCTGCCGGCCGATATCTTCGACTCGCAGTCGAAGCACTTCATCTTCCTGGTCGGCGCAGTCGGCATCTGGCGCTATTCCATGGGCGCCACCCATTTCATTCGCGGCATGATCTTCCTCTACGGCGTCTACCCCTACCTGCGCCGCAAGGTGCAGAAAATGGGCGACGCCGCAGCGCCCTCGCACGTCTACCTGATGGTCACCAGCTTCCGTATCGAAGCCCTGACCACCGCCCAGGTGTACAGCTCGGTGATTCGCGAGGCGATCGACTGCGGCTACCCCACCACCGTGGTCTGCTCGCTGGTGGAGATGTCCGATGAACTGCTGGTGAAAAGCCTGTGGGCCAAGTACAACCCGCCCGCCCACGTCAAGCTGGACATCGTGCGCATCGCCGGCACCGGCAAGCGCGACGGCCTGGCCTATGGCTTCCGCGCCATCTCGCGGATGCTCCCGGACGAGAACGCCGTTGTAGCGGTGATCGACGGTGACACCGTGCTGGGCGAAGGCGTGGTACGCAAGACCGTGCCGTGGTTCAAGCTGTTCCCCAACGTCGGTGGCCTGACCACCAACGAATTCTGCGAAGTGCGCGGTGGCTACATCATGAGCGAGTGGCACAAGCTGCGCTTCGCCCAGCGCCACATCAACATGTGCTCGATGGCACTGAGCAAGCGCGTGCTGACCATGACCGGTCGCATGTCGATGTTCCGCGCAAGCGTAGTGACCAACCCCGAGTTCATCGCCGACGTCGAAAGCGACTCGCTGATGCACTGGCGCCTGGGCCGCTTCAAGTTCCTCACCGGTGACGACAAGTCCAGCTGGTTCAGCCTGATGCGCCTTGGCTACGACACCTTCTACGTGCCGGACGCCGCCATCAACACGGTCGAGCACCCGCCGGAAAAAAGCTTCCTCAAGGCCAGCCGCAAGCTCATGTACCGCTGGTACGGCAACAACCTGCGGCAGAACTCCCGCGCGCTGGGCCTGGGTGTAGGCCGCCTGGGAGCGTTCACCAGCATCGTGCTGTTCGACCAGCGCGTGTCGATGTGGACCAGCCTGCTGGGCCTGACCGTGGCGGTGATCGCCAGCCTCAAGTTCGGCATGGCGTACCTGCTGGTGTACCTGCTGTGGATCGGCATCACCCGCCTGATCCTGACCATCATGCTGCTGTGCTCGGGCCACAACGTCGGCCCCGCCTACCCGCTGATTCTCTATTACAACCAGATCGTCGGCGCGCTGATGAAGATCTACGTGTTCTTCCGTCTCGACAAGCAGTCCTGGACCCGCCAGCCGACTGCCCTCAAGCGCGACCTCGCCAGCTTTCAACAATGGTTCAACACCTGGTCCTCGCGGACCATGACCTTCTCGGCTGCCAGCATCTTCGTCGCTGTGCTGTTCATGGTCGTGTGAGCCCAACCCGGATCGGATCTAACAGGAACAAACCACCATGAATACCGCCGTGAACGTCAATGTCGTGCATGAGTCCGAAGCCCAGCGCCAACACGCCCGGGTGCGCATCCCGGCCAAGCTGCGCTTTTTGGACAATGAACGCCAAGCCCACGATGTGAAGGTCGACGACCTGTCCGCCGGTGGCCTGAGCTTCCACACCAAAAAAGTGCTGTCGGTGGGTGAAGTCCTGCGCGGGCGCCTGCAGTTCGTGGTCGACAACCTTGGCCTGTCGATGGATATCGAATTCCAGGTGCGCTCCTACATCGCCGACAGCGGTCGCACCGGTGCGCAGTTCCAGAAACTTGAACCCCGCGATATCGCCACCCTGCGCCACATCATCACCAGCCACCTGTCGGGTGAACTGATCAGCATCGGCGATGTGCTCAGCACCCTGCAGCGCGACAACTTCACCAAGGCGCGCAAGCAGAAGGACGGCGGCTCCGGGCTGTCCGCCTTCGGCCGGCTCAAGGCCGTGACCGTCACCCTCGGCGTGTTCGTGGTCGGTGTCGCCGCCTTCGGCTTCGTCGCCAAGTCGCTATACGGCATGTACTTCGTCAGCCACGCCGAAGCCGGCGTGGTCGCCGTGCCGACCACCACCGTCACCATGCCGCGCGACGGCACCGTGAGCAGCCTGGTCGAAAGCGGTGGCCAGGTGGTCAAGGGCGCGCCGCTGGCCAGCTTCAGCACCAGCATGCTGGACATGCTCAAAGGCCACCTGGACGACTCGCAGCTGGAGCCGACCAAGGTCGAGGAACTGTTCGGCAAGCAGCTTTCCGGCACCCTCACCAGCCCCTGCGACTGTGTGGTTGCCCGCCAGCTGGTGGACGACGGCCAGTACGCCGCCAAGGGCCAGCCGATCTTCCAGCTGGTGCCACGCACCACCACGCCGATGGTCGAAGCGCGCTTCAGCTACCGCCAGTTCGACGAGGTCAAGCCAGGGACCCGGGTCAACTTCCAGGTCGCCGGCGAAGACGAAGTACGTACTGGCCAGATCGTCAGCAGCACCAGCCTCAACAGCGAAAACCTGGCGTCCGACATTCGCGTTCAGATCAAGCCAGACAGCGGCCTGCCCGCAGAACTTGCCGGGCGCCCGGCGTCGGTCAACAGCGACCGTGGCCCATCGCTCAACTGGCTGATCGATAAAGCCGTGGCCCGTGGTCTTTAAGAGGACAAGCCGATGACCAGCAGACAACTCGATACCTGTAGGCGCTGGCTTGCCAGCGATCGAGTGCGCAGCACTCGCCCGGCAGATGCGTCGCCTGCGCTGGCCAATCGCCGGCAAGCCGGCTCCCACAAGGTCCTTTGCGCCTTGACTGCGGCAATGGTCCTGGCCGGCTGTGCCGGCCTGCCCGACCAGCGCCTGGCCAACGAAGCCCTCAAGCGCGGCGACACCGCGCTGGCCGAGCGCAACTACAAGGCCCTGGCAGACCTCGGCTACAGCGAAGCGCAAGTGGGCCTGGCCGACATCAAGGTGGCCACCCGCGACCCGTCGCAGCTCAAGGAAGCCGAAGCCACCTACCGCGCCGCGGCGGCAACGTCGCCGCGGGCCCAGGCACGCCTTGGCCGCCTGCTGGTGGCCAAGCCCGACAGCAGCCAGGCGGAACGCGAAGAAGCCGAGAAGCTGCTCAAGGGCGCTGCCCGCCAGGGCGAAGCCAACACCCTGATCCCGCTGGCGATGCTCTACCTGACCTACCCGCAGAGCTTCCCCAACATCAACGCCCAGCAGCAGATCGACCAGTGGCGCGCCGCCGGCAACCCCGAAGCGGGCCTGGCCCAGGTGCTGCTGTACCGCACCCAGGGCACCTACGACCAGCACCTGGGTGAAGTCGAACAGATCTGCAAGGCCGCGCTCGCCACCACCGACATCTGCTACGTCGAGCTGGCCACCGTGTACCAGAAGCGTGCACAAGCCGACCAGCAAGCCGCCCTGCTCGGCCAGCTCAAGGCCGCCTATGCCCGTGGCGCGGTGCCGGCCACCCGGGTCGACAGCGTTGCCCGCGTGCTGGCCGACCGCAGCCTCGGCCAGACCGACGAGAAAACCGCCAAGGACCTGCTCGAACAGGTCGCCCCGGCCAACCCGGCCTCCTGGGTCAGCCTGGCGCAACTGGTCTACGACTTCCCCGAGCTGGGCGACACCGACCAGCTGATGGCCTACATCGACAAGGGCCGCGAGGCCGAACAACCGCGCGCCGAGCTGCTGCTGGGCCGCCTGTACTACGAAGGCAAGACGCTGCCGGCCGATGCCGGAAAAGCCGAACAACACCTGCAGGCCGCCGCCGATGCCGGCGAAGTCAGCGCCCACTACTACCTCGGCCAGCTGTACCGCCGCGGCTACCTGGGCGAGGTCGAACCGCAGAAGGCCGTCGACCACCTGCTCAGCGCCGCCCGCGGCGGCCAGAACAGCGCCGACTACGCCCTGGCGCAGCTGTTCAGCGAAGGCCATGGCATCCGCCCGCAACCGGACAACGCCTGGGTGTTCGCCCAGCTGTCCCAGGTCAACCCGACGCCGCAATCGACCGAACTGCTGCAGCAGCTCGACCAGCAGCTCACGCCTGACCAGCGCAGCCAGGCCCAACGCCTGCTGGAGCAAGAGAAGCAGGCACGCGGCAGCATGGTCCAGGGCGGCAACAGCACCCTGGCCCTCGAAGCCCTGCAAGACGACGAAAAAGAAGTAGACGGTGAGGACTCGCTATGACGCTCAATCCCTTTGTGAAAGCTGGCATCGGCCTGAGCTTCGCCCTGCTGTGGTCCTGCCCGACCCTGGCCGACATGACGGCCCAGAAGAACTTCGGCCTGGACGTGAAAATCACCGGCCAGTCGGAAGACGACCGTGACCTGGGCACCCGCCCCGGTGGTGACGTCAACGGCCTGGGCCTTGACCTGCGCCCGTGGGTGTACGGCGAGCGCGGCAACTGGAGCGCCTATGCCATGGGCCAGGCCGTCGCCGCCACCGACACCATCGAAACCGACACCCTGCGCCAGAACGACGACGGCAGCACCACCGACACCGGCGACGACAGCCGCAAGCCCGACAAGAGCTACCTGGCCATGCGTGAATTCTGGGTCGGCTACAGCGGCCTCACCGCCTACCCCGGCGAGCAACTGCGCCTGGGCCGCCAGCGCCTGCGCAGCGACGACGGCATGTGGCGCGACACCAACATCGAAGCACTGAACTGGACCTTCGACACCACCCTGCTCAAGGCCGACCTGGGTGTGGCCCAGCGCTTCAGCGAATACCGCACCGACCTGACCGAGCTGGCCCCGGAAGACAAGGACCGCACGCATGTGTACGGCAACGTCGCCACGCAGTGGACACCCGGTCATTGGGTCGGCGTGCGTGCTCACCACACCCATGACAGCGGCAGCCTGAAGAACCCTGGCGAGACCATCGACGCGCTGGACAAGACCCGCACCGGCGACCTCACCTGGCTGGGCCTCGAGGCCAACAGCGACGCCTACAACTGGCGCAACGACCACACCGTCAACTACTGGGGCAGCGTCACCTGGCTGACCGGCGATCGCGACACCCTCAGCAGCCAGCAGGTAGGCGACGAGCAAGTGGCCACCGGCAAGCAGAGCGGCGATGTCAACGCCTGGGCCACCGACCTCGGCATCCGCCTGCGCCTGGACCCGCAATGGCAGGTCGGCGCGGCCTACGCCCGCGGCAGCGGCGGTGGTGGCGACGACGGCTCGAACAACTTCGAGCAGACCGGCCTTGAGAGCAACCGCTCCAACTTCACCGGTACCCGCTCGCGCGTACACCGCTTCGGCGAAGCCTTCCGTGGCGAACTGGGCAACCTGCAGGCGGCCACCCTGTTCGCCTCCTGGCAGCTGCGCGACGACTACGACGCCAGCTTCATCTACCACAAGTTCTGGCGTGTCGATGGCTCGCAGAACATCGGCTCCAGCGGCATCAACGCGGCCGTCAACGACAACGGCGTCAGCCGCCCGCTGGTCGACGGCGAGAAAGACCTCGGCCAGGAAATGGACGTGGTCGTGACCAAGTACTTCAAGCAAGGCCTGCTGCCGGCCTCCATGAGCCAGGCCATCGACGAGCCGTCCGCGCTGGTGCGCCTGCGCGCCGGTGTGTTCAAGCCGGGCGATGCCTATGGCAAGGAAACGGACTCGTACATGCACCGCGCCTTCGTCGACGTGATCTGGCACTTCTGAGGCCGGGAGAGGACCTGCAATGAACCTTCACCCACACTTACGTCACAGCCTCCTGGCCAGCGCCCTGTTGCTGGCAAGCGGCCTGGCCGTCGCCGCAGAACCTGCGGTGATCGCCAAGGAGCTGCAGCAGGCCAAGACCTACACCGTGTCCAGCGCGCCGACCGAGCCGCTGCACATGGACCCGCCGAAACTGCCCGACCTCAGCGGCTATACGGCCGAGGCCGTGCAGAAAAAGATCGACCGCCGCCACAAGGGCAAGGTCAGCGTGCGCCGCATGCTGCAGGAAGAGTCGCTCAAGGAATTCATCGGCGGTGACAACAAGGCGGCCGAGTGGGTGCAGCGCCAGCACGGCATCCCCCAGGCGATCTTCGTCGATGATGGCCATGTCGACCTGGTGCAGCTGAGCAAACAGGTGCCCAAGCAATACCTCAGCGAGGTCGAGCCGGGCGTTTACCTGGCACGCCTGCCGATCGTGGTCGGGCAGAAGGGCATCCTGGAAATCGACGGCAAGGTCAAGCAGCTGCGCCTGTCCCAGGAAGGCGGGTCGTTCCTGGTCAACGACGGCAAGCTGTTCGTCAGCGACACCCAGGTGACGGGCTGGCGCGAGAAGGACAACGGCCCCGCCACGTTCCGCTCGCCCACCGAGTTCCGTCCGTTCCTGCTGTCGTGGGGCGGCACCGAGACCTACATCGTCAATACCAGGATGGCCAGCTTCGGCTACGCCAAGTCCAAGTCGTATGGCGTGAGCATCTCGCAGTACACGCCGAACATGTCCAAGCGCATGGGCCGCCCGGAGCCCACCGGCTGGATCATCGGCTCGGAATTCAGCGACATGTGGTACGGCTTCTATTGCTACGAGACCCAGGACTTCGTGGTCAAGGACAACACCTACCGCGACAACATCGTCTATGGCATCGACCCGCACGACCGTTCGCACCGTCTGATCATCGCCGGCAACACCGTGTACGGCACCAAGAAGAAGCACGGGATCATCGTCTCGCGTGAGGTCAACGACAGCTGGATCATCAACAACAAGAGCTATGACAACAAGCTCTCGGGCGTGGTGATCGACCGTAACAGCGTCAACAACCTGATCGCCTACAACGAGATCTACCGCAACCACACCGACGGCATCACCCTGTACGAAAGCGGCGACAACCTGATCTGGGGCAACAAGCTGATCAACAACCGTCGCCACGGCATCCGCGTGCGCAACAGCGTGAACATCCGCCTGTACGAAAACGTCGCCATGGCCAACGGCCTGGTCGGGGTGTACGGGCACATCAAGGACCTGTCCGACACCGACCGCGACATCGACCTCGACCCGTTCGACACCAAGGTGTCGCTGATCGTGGTCGGCGGCGAACTGGCGGCCAACGGTTCCGGCCCCCTGTCGATCGACTCGCCGCTTTCGGTGGAGTTGTACAAGGTCTCCATGCTCGCCCCGCGCAAGTCCAACGGCATCAGCCTCAACGGCATCCTCGGCGAGCGCCAGGACGAAATCCTCGACCTGCTGGTGCGCCAGCAGAAGGCCGTGCTGATCGACCCGGTCGAACGCCAGACCGAAATGATCGATTAAGGAAGCCCAGACCATGACCCCACACTTGATGAAACTGCTGGGCCTGTCCGCCGCCCTCCTGGCCATCAGCCAGGGCGTGCGCGCCGACGAAGTGAAGGCCCCGACCTTCACCGCCGAGCCTTGCTGCCAGCTGTGCCCCGAGGCGCATGACGCCAGCCGCTACACCACCCGCTACCAGCAGAACTTCACCACGCTGGTGCAGGCCAAGGGCGACTGGCTGTTCCGTACCCGCGAAGACCTGCGCACCGAGTTCAACACCACCCCGGCCGGCTACAAGCGCCTGCAGCAGGTGCATGACGCGTTCAAGAAACGCGGCGTGGAACTGGTCGTGGTCTACCAGCCGACCCGTGGCCTGGTGAACCGCAACATGCTCAATCCGACCGAGAAAGCCGCCTTCGACTACCAGAAGGCCCTGGGCAACTACCAGGCCATGCTCAAGCGCTTCGCCAGCATGGGCTACAACGTGCCCGACCTGTCGCCGCTGACCAACGAGCAACTGGCCGCCGCCGACCAGGGCAAGGACTTCTACTTCCGTGGCGACCAGCACTGGACGCCTTATGGCGCCGAGCGCGCGGCGAAGATCGTGGCCGATACCGTGCACAAGATGCCGGCCTTCGAAGGCATCCCGCGCAAGGAATTCGAGACCCACAAGTCGGGCCGCATGGGCAAGACCGGCACCCTGCACAACGTGGCCGGCCAGCTCTGCGGCACCAGCTACGCGGTGCAGTACATGGACCAGTTCGCCACCGAGCCGAAAGGTTCGAGCGGCGGCGGCGACGACCTGTTCGGTGACGGCGGCAACGCCCAGATCACCCTGGTCGGCACCAGCCACAGCGGCAAGAACTACAACTTCTCGGGCTTCCTCGAGCAGTACATCGGCGCCGACGTGCTCAACGTCGCCTTCCCCGGTGGTGGCCTGGAAGGCTCGATGATCCAGTACCTGGGCAGCGAGGAGTTCCAGAACAACCCGCCGAAGATCCTCGTCTGGGAGTTCTCGCCGCTGTATCGCCTGGACCAGGAAACCATCTGGCGGCAGATCCTCGGCCTGCTCGACGACGGCTGCGATGCACGCCCGGCGCTGATGAGCGCCAGCGCCACGCTCAAGCCTGGCAAGAACGAGCTGATGGTCAACGGCAAGGGCGGCGTGATCAAGGACCTGATCAACCGCAACCTGCAGATGGACGTCAAGTTCGAAGACCCTTCGGTGAAGGTGCTGCAGGCAACCCTCTGGTACCTCAACGGCCGCCACGAGGACATCAAGCTGGAAAAACCGGAAACCTCCGACACCGACGGCCGCTTCGTCTTCCAGATGCGCGAGGACGAGGACTGGGCCAGCCAGAACCTGCTGGCTTTCGAGATCCAAGGTCCGGAAAAAGGCACCCAGAAGGTCGAGGCCAAGCTCTGCAAACGCAACAACTTCGCCGTGCCCGCGCAAACCGCGCAAGCCGGCCAGTGAGGCGACCATGACTGCATTCAAGCGAACCTTCAGCCCTGCCCTGCTCGCCCTGGCGATGTTCGGTGGTGCCGCGCATGCCGCGCTGGTGCCGCCCCAGGGTTACTACGAGGGCATCGAGAAGCTCAAGACCCGCGACGGCAACTTCCGCTGCGAAGCGGCGCCCAAGCCCTACACCGGCGCGCTGCAGTTTCGCAGCAAGTACGAAGGCTCGGACAAGGCGCGGGCCACCCTGAACCTGGACTCCGAAGAAGCCTTCCGCGACTCCACCAAGGACATCACCACCCTGGAGCGCGGCGTGGCCAAGATGGTCAACCAGTACATGCGCGACGGCCGCCCGGCGCAGCTCGACTGCACCCTGACCTGGCTGGGTACCTGGGCGCGCGCCGATGCGCTGATGTCCAGCGACTACAACCACACCGGCAAGTCGATGCGCAAATGGGCGCTGGGCAGCATGAGCGGCTCGTGGTTGCGCCTGAAGTTCTCCAACTCGCAGCCGCTGGCCGCGCACCAGGCCGAGGCCGAGCTGATCGAGAAGTGGTTCGCCCGCCTCGCCGAGCAGACCGTGCGCGACTGGAGCAACCTGCCGCTGGAGAAGATCAACAACCACAGCTACTGGGCGGCCTGGTCGGTGATGGCCACCGCCGTGGCCACTGACCGCCGCGACCTGTTCGACTGGTCGGTGAAGGAATACAAGGTCGGCGCCAACCAGGTCGACGAGCAGGGCTTTTTGCCCAACGAGCTCAAGCGCAAGCAGC
The DNA here is from genome assembly GCF_000282535.1 of Pseudomonas sp. GM84. Taxonomy (GTDB): domain Bacteria; phylum Pseudomonadota; class Gammaproteobacteria; order Pseudomonadales; family Pseudomonadaceae; genus Aquipseudomonas. The sequence continues at coordinate 21,629 of NZ_AKJC01000331.1, forward strand.
GCGCATTGGCCTACCACAACTATGCCCTGCCGCCGCTGGCGATGATCGCCAGCTTCGCCCAGGCCAACGGCGTGGATGTGCGCGGCGAGAACGACAACGCGCTGCAGCGCCTGGCCCAGCGCGTGCTGGCCGGGTCCAGGGACCCGAGCGCGTTCAAGACCCGCAATGGCGAGAAGCAGGACATGAAGGACCTGAAGATCGACAGCAAGTACGCCTGGATGGAGCCGTATTGCAGCCTCTACGCCTGCAATGGCGACACCCTGCAGCGCAAGCGCGGCATGCAGCCGTTCGACAGTTTCAGGCTGGGCGGCAACCTCACCCGGGTCTACGACCCGAGCGCGGATACCAAGAAGTAACACCCCGATGTGGGAGTGATCCCTGTGGGAGCGGGCTTGTCCCGCGAAGCGGACACTGCGGTGTCTGGCAAGGGCTTCGCCCTTGTTCGCGGGACAAGCCCGCTCCCACCGGGAATGAATTGCTCTTCAGTCATGGACTGGGGGGTTTGGGGGGCGCTTTGCCCTGGATGCTGTGAACAACTTAGGAGAACCGGGATGGTCTTCTCGTCCAACGTGTTCCTGTTCCTGTTCTTGCCGATCTTCCTCGGCTTGTACTACCTGAGCGGGCAACGCTATCGCAACCTGCTGCTGCTGGTCGCCAGCTACATCTTCTACGCCTGGTGGCGGGTGGACTTCCTCGCCCTGTTCGCCGGGGTGACCTTGTGGAACTACTGGATCGGCCTGAAAGTCGGCGCCGCCGGCGTGCGCACCAAGCCGGCACAGCGCTGGCTGCTGCTGGGCGTGGGCGTCGACCTGGCGATCCTCGGCTACTTCAAGTACGCCAACTTCGGCGTCGACAGCCTCAACGCGATCGTCAGCTCGTTCGGCCTGGAACCGTTCATCCTGACCCACGTGCTGCTGCCAATCGGTATCTCGTTCTACATCTTCGAGTCGATCAGCTACATCATCGACGTGTACCGCGGCGACACCCCGGCCACCCGCAACCTGATCGACTTCGCCGCGTTCGTGGCGATCTTCCCGCACCTGATCGCCGGCCCCGTGCTGCGCTTCAAGGACCTGGTCGACCAGTTCAACAACCGCACCCACACCCTGGACAAGTTCTCCGAAGGCTGCACCCGCTTCATGCAGGGCTTCATCAAGAAAGTGTTCATCGCCGACACCCTCGCGGTGGTGGCCGACCATTGCTTCGCCCTGCAGAACCCGACCACGGGCGATGCCTGGCTCGGCGCCCTGGCCTACACCGCGCAGCTGTACTTCGACTTCTCCGGCTACAGCGACATGGCCATCGGCCTGGGCCTGATGATGGGCTTCCGCTTCATGGAGAACTTCAAGCAGCCGTACATCAGCCAGTCGATCACCGAGTTCTGGCGCCGCTGGCACATCAGCCTGTCGACCTGGCTGCGCGATTACCTGTACATCACCCTGGGCGGCAACCGCAAAGGCACCTTCAACACCTACCGCAACCTGTTCCTGACCATGCTGCTGGGCGGCCTGTGGCACGGTGCCAACTTCACCTACATCATCTGGGGCGCCTGGCACGGCATGTGGCTGGCGATCGAACGGGCACTGGGCCTCGACACCAACCCGCAGCGTTTCAACCCGGTCAAGTGGGCGTTCACCTTCCTGCTGGTGGTGGTCGGCTGGGTGATCTTCCGCGCCGAAAACCTGGCCGTGGCCGGCCGCATGTATGGCGCCATGTTCAGCTTCGGCGAATGGCAGCTGTCGGAGCTCAACCGCGCCCAGCTCACCGGGCTGCAGGTGGCGACGCTGGTCATCGCCTACCTCACCCTGGCGTTCTTCGGCCTGCGTGACTTCTACCGCAACGCCAAGCCGACGGCCAAGGCCACCCCCGTGCAAGTCAATGCCGACGGCTCGCTCGGCCTGGACTGGACGCGCGTCATGTCGCGCGCCCTGATCCTGATGCTGTTCGCAGCCTCGATCCTCAAGCTTTCGGCGCAGAGCTACTCGCCGTTCCTCTACTTCCAGTTCTGAGGTTGACGACCATGACCCGGACATTACGCATCACTTACTCCCTGTCGTTCCTCGGCCTGCTGGTGGGCATGGGCGTGTGGTCCACCGGTGGCCTGCAAAGCTTCCAGCGCACCGAGCAGATGACCCTGCTCAACGGCAAGCTGGCCAAGGCCGCCGAGACCCACTACGACGAGCAGTTTCCGATCAAGCGCCTGGGCACCAACCTCTGGGCCGCGCTGGACTTCAAGCTGTTCAACGAAGGCCGCCCCGGCGTGGTGCTGGGCCGCGACCAGTGGCTGTTCAGCGATGAAGAATTCAAGCCCACTGCCGGTGCCGAACAACTGATGCAGGAAAACCTGGCGCTGATCCGTGGCGTGCGCGACACCCTGCAGCAGCACGGCAGCCAGCTGGTGCTGGCGATCGTGCCGGCCAAGGCGCGCATCTACTCGGAATACGTGGGCAAGGAGCAGCCGGCCAGCCTGCATGACGACCTGTACAACCAGTTCCATGCCCAGGTCCGCCAGGCCAACGTGTTCGCCCCGGACCTGCAGGCAGCGATGGAGCAGGCCAAGGCCCGCGGCCAGGTGTTCCTGCGCACCGACACCCACTGGACACCGATGGGTGCCGAAGTTGCCGCCCAGGCCCTGGCCGAGGCGGTCAGCCGCCAGAGCCTGCTCAACGGCGACCCGCAGACCTTCATCACCGAAGCCGGCGACACCGCGCCGTATAAGGGCGACCTGACCAACTTCCTGCCGCTCGACCCCCTGTTCAGCAACCTGTTGCCGAGCCCGGACAACCTGCAGCAACGCACGACCCGCCCCGCCGAGGCTCAGGCTGATGCCGGCGACGCCCTGTTCGCCGACAGCCAGATCCCGGTCGCCCTGGTGGGCACCAGCTACAGCGCCAACCCGCACTGGAACTTCCTCGGTGCGCTGCAGCAGGCCCTGCACAGCGACGTCGCCAACTACGCCGAAGACGGCCACGGGCCGCTGCTGCCGATGCTCAAGTACCTGCAAAGCGATGCCTTCAAGAACGCCGCGCCACAAGTGGTGGTGTGGGAATTCCCCGAACGTTATCTGCCAATGAAGAACGACCTCAGCAGCTTCGATCCGCAGTGGATCGCGCAGCTGAAGAACTCCCGTAAATCCGAAGAAAACCTGGCCTTGTCGTCCACCCGGACGGACCACTGATAGATAGAGAGGAACACGCACATGACTACCAAGACTTCCATTGCCAAAGCCCTCACCCTCGCGGCCGGCCTGTCTCTCGCCTCCCTGCAGGCCTTCGCCGGCGCCGACGCCGCGCTGTATGGCCCGACCGCACCGAAAGGCTCGACCTTCGTGCGCCTGTACAACGCCGCCAGCGCACCGGCCGCTGCCAGCGTCGGCAACACCCAGATCAAGCAGGTCGGCGCCCAGGCCAGCAGCGACTTCAGCTTCCTGCCAGGGGGTGACTACACCGCCCAGGTCGGCGGCAAGAGCGTCCCGGTCAAGCTGGCTGCAGACAAGTACTACACCCTGGTCAACAACAACGGCGGCAACCCGCAGCTGATCGAAGAACCACCGTTCAAGAACAAGCAGAAAGCCCTGGTGCGCGTGCAGAACCTGACTGACCAGGCCCTGACCCTGAAAACCGCCGACGGCAAGACCGAAGTGGTCCAGTCGGTGGCCGCCAAGGGCCGTGGCGAGCGCGAGATCAATCCGGTCAAGGTCAACCTGGCCCTGTTCGAAGGCGACAAGAAAGTCGGCGACCTGAAACCGGTCGCCCTGGAGCGCGGCGAAGCCGCCGTGCTGTACGTCACTGGCTCCGGCAGCAACCTGTCGCCGGTCTGGGTCACTCGCCCAGTGTCCACTAACTGATCCCCTGCCCTTTTAACGACCTTATTGGAGAAACATGATGATCCCGGTAATTCTTTCTGGTGGTAGCGGTTCCCGTCTGTGGCCTCTGTCGCGCAAGCAGTTCCCCAAGCAGTTCCTGGCCCTGACCGGTGAGCACACGCTGTTCCAGCAAACCCTGGAACGCCTGGTGTTCGAAGGCATGGATGCACCCATCGTGGTGTGCAACAAGGACCACAAGTTCATCGTCCAGGAGCAGCTGGCCAGCCTGAAGCTGGAGACCCAGGCCATCCTGATGGAGCCGTTCGGCCGCAACACCGCGCCGGCCGTGGCCATGACCGCCATGAAACTGGTCAACGAAGGCCGCGACGAGCTGATGCTGGTGCTGCCCGCCGACCACGTGATCGATGACCAGAAAGCCCTGCAACGCGCCCTGGCCCTGGCCACCGTGGCCGCCGAGCGTGGCGAGATGGTGCTGTTCGGCGTGCCGGCCACCAAGCCGGAGACCGGCTACGGCTACATCCGCTCCAGCCAGGATGCGCTGCTGCCCGAAGGCGTGGCGCGGGTCGCCCAGTTCGTCGAGAAGCCCGACGAGAAACGCGCCGCCGAATTCGTCGCCGCCGGCGGCTACTTCTGGAACAGCGGCATGTTCCTGTTCCGCGCCAGCCGCTTCCTCGAAGAGCTGAAAAAGCACGACGCCGACATCTACGACACCTGCCTGCTGGCCCTGGAGCGCAGCAAGGAAGAAGACGATGTGCTGAGCATCGACGAAGCCACCTTCGCCTGCTGCCCGGACAACTCCATCGACTACGCGGTGATGGAGAAGACCCAGCGCGCCTGCGTGGTGCCGATGTCGGCCGGCTGGAGCGACGTGGGTTGCTGGTCGTCGCTGTGGGAAGTGCACGACAAGGACGCCGACGGCAACGTCACCAAGGGCGATGTGGTGGTGCAGGACAGCCGCAACTGCATGATCCATGGCAACGGCAAGCTGGTGTCGGTGATCGGCCTCGAGAACATCGTCGTGGTCGAGACCAAGGACGCGATGATGATTGCCCACAAGGACAAGGTCCAGGGCGTCAAGCAGATGGTCAAGACCCTCGACGACCGGGGCCGCAGCGAGACCCAGAACCACCTGGAAGTGTACCGCCCGTGGGGCTCGTATGATTCGGTGGACATGGGCGGCCGCTTCCAGGTCAAGCACATCACCGTCAAGCCCGGCGCCAGCCTATCGCTGCAGATGCACCACCACCGTGCCGAGCACTGGATCGTGGTGTCCGGCACTGCCGAGGTGACCTGTGACGAGAACGTGTTCCTGCTCACCGAGAACCAGTCGACCTACATTCCGATTGCCTCGGTCCACCGCCTGCGCAACCCGGGCAAGATCCCGCTGGAGATCATCGAAGTGCAGTCCGGGAGCTACCTGGGCGAGGATGACATCGAGCGCTTCGAGGATGTGTATGGACGGACTTCGACGCCGGTCGAGCGTGGGGTTTCGGTGAAGACCATCGCGCAGTAAGCAGGACCCTGGGGCCGCTTTGCGGCCCAATCGCCGGCAAGCCGGCTCCCACAGGAACACCACAGGTTTCAAGAACGGTGGTGTACCTGTGGGAGCAACTGTC
>NZ_AKJC01000332.1 GCF_000282535.1 Pseudomonas sp. GM84
CCGATGAAGCTGGCGACGAACTGGTTGGCCGGGTCGTTGTAGATCTGCTGCGGGGTGCCGAATTGCTGGATGATGCCGTCCTTCATCACCGCCACCTTGTCGCCCAGGGTCATCGCCTCGATCTGGTCGTGGGTGACGTACACCGTGGTGGTCTTCAGGCGCTGGTGCATCAGCTTCATTTCGGTACGCATCTCGACCCGTAGCTTGGCGTCGAGGTTCGACAGCGGTTCGTCGAACAGGTAGAGCTTCGGTCGCCGCGCCAGCGCCCGTCCCATGGCCACCCGCTGCTGCTGGCCCCCGGACAGCTGCGCCGGCTTGCGCGCCAGCAGGTGCTCGATCTGCAACAGCTTGGCCACCCGCGCCACTTCTTCGTCGATGGCCGCCTGGGGCATCTTGCGGATCTTCAGGCCGAACTCGATGTTCTCGCGCACGCTCATGGTCGGGTACAGCGCGTAGGACTGGAACACCATGGCGATGTCGCGATCCTTGGGGCTCATGCCGCTGACGTCCTGGTCGTCGATGAGGATCGCGCCGCCAGTGATGTTCTCCAGGCCGGCGATGCAGTTCATCAGGGTCGATTTACCACAGCCCGAAGGGCCGACCAGGATCAGGAACTCGCCGTCCCGGATCGACAGCTGGATGTCCTTGAGCGTGTCCGGCAGGCCACTGCCGTAGGTCTTGTTCACATTGCGAAGTTCAAGCGTTGCCATGACTTACCCCTTGACGGCGCCGGCTGTGAGCCCGCGGACGAAATACTTGCCTGCCACCACGTAGACCAGCAGGGTTGGCAGGCCGGCGATCATCGCCGCCGCCATGTCGACGTTGTATTCCTTGGCCCCGGTGTTGGTGTTGACCAGGTTGTTCAGGGCCACGGTGATCGGTTGCGAGTCGCCGCTGGAAAACACCACGCCGAACAGGAAGTCGTTCCAGATCTGGGTGAACTGCCAGATCAGGCAGACCATGATGATCGGCGTCGACATCGGCAGGATGATGCGGCGCAAGATGGTGAAGAAGCCGGCGCCGTCCAGGCGCGCCGCCTTGACCAACGCATCGGGCACACTGACGTAGAAGTTGCGGAAGAACAGCGTGGTGAACGCCAGGCCGTAGACCACATGCACCAGCACCAGGCCGCCAGTGGTACTGGCCAGGCCCAGCTTGCCGAGGGTGAACGAAGCCGGCAGCAGCACGGTCTGGAACGGCAGGAAGCAGCCGAACAGCAGCAGGCCGAAGAACAGCTGCGAACCGCGGAAGCGCCACATCGACAGCACATAGCCGTTGAGCGCGCCGATGGCGGTGGAAATCAGCACCGCCGGCACGGTGATCATGATCGAGTTCCAGAAGTACCCGCTCACCGTCTCCCAGGCCTTGACCCAGCCGATGCCGGTGACCACCACCGGCCAGCTCAGCAAGTTGCCGCTGCCGATGTCCTCCGGGGTCTTGAAGCTGGTCAGCAGCATCACCACCAGCGGCACCAGGTACAGCAGCACGGCGCCCAGCAACACGGCGTGGATGGCGAGGCGGCTCAGGCTCATTTTCGCGGCGGGGCTATGCATGGCGTTTGCTCCGCAACTCCGAGTACAGGTAAGGCACGAGGATCGCCAGGATCGCCCCGAGCATGAGGATGGCGCTGGCCGAGCCCATGCCCATCTGGCCGCGGCTGAAGGTGAACGAGTACATGAACATCGCCGGCAGGTCGGACGAATACCCCGGCCCGCCAGCGGTCATCGCCGCCACCAGGTCGAAGCTCTTGATGGCGATGTGCGAGAGGATCATCAGTGCGCTGAAGAACACCGGGCGCAGGCTTGGCAGCACCACGGTCCAGTAGATGCGCGGCAGGCTCGCACCGTCGATCTGCGCGGCGCGGATGATCGACGGGTCAACGCCACGCAAGCCGGCGAGGAACATCGCCATGATGAAGCCCGAGGCCTGCCACACGGCAGCGATCACCAGGCAGTACACCACCCGGTCGGGGTCGATCAGCCAGTCCAGGCGAAAGCCCTCCCAGCCCCAGTCGCGCAGCAGCTTGTCCAGGCCCATGCCGGGGTTGAGCAGCCACTTCCAGGCAGTGCCGGTGACAATCATCGACAGTGCCATGGGGTAGAGGTAAATGGTGCGAATGAAGCCTTCGCGGCGGATGCGCTGGTCGAGCAGCACCGCCAGCAGCACGCCGATGGCCAGGCTGATGGCGATGAACAGGCCGCCGAACAGCAACAGGTTCTTGCTCGCCACCCACCAGCGGTCGTTGTCGAACAGCCGGGCGTATTGCGCCAGCCCCGCCCACTTGTAGGTCGGCAGGAAGGTCGAGGTGGTGAAGGACAGGACGAAGGTCCACAGGATGTAGCCGTAGAACCCCACCAGGACGATGAACATGCTCGGCGCCAGCACCAGTTTCGGTAGCCAGCGCTGAAGCGCGTCCAGGGGTGAGGCCCGCAATTGGGCGGTTGCTGTAGTCATGGGTCACCTTGCTCAGAAAACCAAGGAGCGTGCGCGATCCCTGTGGGAGCGGGCTTGCCCCGCGAACACCGGCACAGCCGGTGCCAGGCAACGCGGTGCCTGCTTCGCGGGACAAGCCCGCTCCCACAAAGGGCGGCGCAGCCTCTGAAGTGCCTACTTGGCCGCCTTGACCGCCGCCGCCAGTTTCTTCGCCGCATCCGCCGGGTCGGCCTTGGGGTCGTTGATGTAGTTGGTCACCACATCGAAGAACGCCCCCTGCACGGCCAGCGTGGTGGCCATGTTGTGCGCCATGCTCGGCTGCAGGCCGCCGGTCTTGGCGTCGGCCAGGAAGTCTTTGGCAGAGGTCTGGGCGCAGGCATCGAAGCCGTATTTGCCCATGTCGGCGAGCATGTCGTTACGCACCGGGATCGACCCCTTGTTGGTGCTGAAGACTTTCTGGAAGTCCTGGCCGAGGACCTTGCGCGCGATGTCCTGCTGGCCGGCGGCCGTGCCCGGGTCCTTTTGCTTGAACACCACCAGCGAGTCGATGTTGTAGAGGAAGGCCTGGTCGGTACCGGGGAACGCCACGCACTGGTAGTCCTTGCCGGCGACCTTCTTGGCCAGGGTCCACTCGCTCTTGGCCCAGTCGCCCATGATCTGCATACCGGCCTTGCCGTTGATGACCTTGGCCGCTTCCAGGTTCCAGTCCTGGCCCTTGCCGTCCGGGTCCATGTAGGTGGCGACCTTCTTCAGCTCGGTCAGCGCCTTGACCATCTCCGGTCCCGTCAGCGCCGCATTGTCGAGGTCAACCAGCGCCTTCTTGTAGCCGTCCACGCCCATCACCGACAGCACCACGCTTTCGAACACGGTGCTGTCCTGCCAGGGTTGGCCACCATGGGCTAGAGGGATGAAACCTGCGGCCTTGAGCTTGTCGGCGGCAGCGTAGAACTCGTCGAGGGTGGCCGGCGCCTTGTCGATGCCGGCCTTCTTGAACACTTCGGGGTTGATCCACAGCCAGTTGATGCGGTGGATGTTCACCGGCACGGCGACGTAGTCACCGTCGTACTTCACGGTGTCGGCGACTTTCTTGTCGAGCAGTGTGTCCCACTGCTCCTGCTTGGCCACATCCTTGAGCACGTCAGCATCGAGCAGGCCGGTGGCTGCCCAGTCCTGGATATCCGGGCCCTTGATCTGGGCCACGCCAGGTGGGTTGCCGGCCACGGCCCGACTCTTGAGCACGGTCATCGCCGTGGCGCCGCCACCGCCGGCGACCGCGCCGTCTTTCCAGGTGAAGCCATCTTGCTCGACCTGGGCCTTGAGCACATCGACCGCGGCTTTTTCACCGCCTGAGGTCCACCAGTGCACCACCTCGACGCTGCCTTTCGAATCGGCAGCCAAGGCACTGAGCGGGAAGGCAGAGGCAAGGGAGATCGCGGCAGCGAGACGGAGCGTGGAATTCATCGGAGTACCTTTATTGTTGTTATGCGGGCAAGTCGGTCGCTTGCATTGCATGGAGTCTAAACAGAGTGCCGGCTGCGCCAGGTAACGAAGCGATGCGTGAATGTCATCGTTTGGTGACATTGCGCGCCAAGCCCGTCGCCAGGCTGGGCGCCAGCGCCAACCCTGGCAGCAGCACGGCTTGATAGGCATGGTAGAGATCCGGCTTGCCGGCCCAGATCGTCGCGGCAGGCCGATTCGCAGGGTCCAGCTGGTGATGCCAACTGCCGGCACTGCGGTCGATGAAATGGCGCTCGATGAACTGCCAGAAGCACTGGTACCACACCGCATACGCTTGCTCGCCGGTGCGCCGCAGCAGGGCCGCGGCACTGGCGCAGGCTTCGGCATGTACCCAGTGCAGGCGCTCGCGCACCCGCGGCCGATCATCCCAATCCAGGGTGTAGACCAGGCCTGCTTCACCGTCGACGTTCCACGCCAACCGGCAGGCGCTGTCGAACAGGCCACGGGCACATTCCAGCAGCCATTCGGGCGTCGACAGCCCGGCCAAGCGCCGCGCCGCCTCCAGATGCAGAAGCAGGCGCGACCATTCGAACCCGTGGCCGGGCGTGACGCCATAGGGGCGAAAGTGGTCGGCAGGGTTATCGCGGTTGTAGTCGACCAAGGGTCGCCAGTGCGTATCGAAATGCTCGTTGACGCGAAAGCCGTTGACAGCGGCATGGCGGTAGATGATGCGCTCGGCGATGAGCAGGGCGCGCTCCAGCCAGAGGGTATCGCCGGTGACATCGGCCAGGGCGAGGAACGCTTCGGTGGCGTGCATGTTGCTGTTGGCGCCGCGGTAGGCTTCAGGCCGTTGCCAGTCACTGGCATAGGATTCACACAATGCCCCCTCCTCTTCGTCCCAGAAATGCGCTTCGATGACCCGGAGGGCGTCCACCAGCAGACCTTGCGCGCCATTGGCGCCCGCCGCCACGGCGGAGCTGGCGGCCAGGGCGACGAAGGCATGCAGGTAGGCTGCCTTGCCGTTGTCGCCCTGGCCGAAGGGGGCGGCGAACCAGCCACCGTTCCGGGCGTCGTGCAAAGGCCCGCGCAGGGCCCTGACGCCATGTTCTACCAAGGCCAGGCAACCGGGCTCAGCCTGCAGGTGGGCCAGGGCGAAGCTGTGGGTCATGCGGGCGGTGATGAGGGTTTCGGCGGTGGCCGTGGGCGGCAGTTGGCCGAGCGCGTCGAGGCTGGCGAAGCCATGGGGCACACGCGAGGCCTTGGCGAAAGACAGCAGGCGCTGGCCTTCGGCCTTGAGCCAGGGTTCGGTGGGGAAATCCAGGAGGTTCATGTACGGCTTCATCCATGCCTGAGGTTTGCAGAGTCTAGCCAGCCGCCCTGGCTGGAATGTCACGAAGACCGGTGGGTAGGTCACCTGGCCGTGACATTTGTGTTGCCGGCGATAGGGCCCGTGACTTCAATCCACCCCTCGCGGCAGATACAACGTCACCCGCAACCCACCCTCGCGCAAGTTCAGCAAACTCACCTCACCACCATGGCTGTGGGCAATGTTGCGCGCGATCCCCAGCCCCAGCCCGTACCCCTGCTGCTGCCCGGCCAGCCGAAAGTGCGGCTCGAACACCTGCTCCAGGCGCTGCTGCGGAACACCCGGCCCCTGATCATCCACCTGCAGCACGAAGGCATCGGCGCTGTCGATGATGCGCAGGCGCGCCCGCTCGCCATACTTGATGGCATTGTCGATCAGGTTGCCGATGCAACGTCGTACCGCCAGTGGCTTGCCCGGGTACGGCGCCACGGCCCGGCCCTCGACCGTGATTCGGCCATCGCCCAGGTAAGGCTCGGCGAGGATTTCCAGCACCTGGTTGAGGTCGATCGGCTCGATGTTCTCGTGGATGTCGGTGTCCTTCACGCATTGCAGTGCGCCTTTGACCAGCAGCTCCAGTTCGTCCAGGTCCTGGCTGAACTTGGCCTGCAGGCGCTCGTCCTCCAACAGTTCCACCCGCAGCCGCAACCGCGTGATCGGCGTGCGCAGGTCATGGGAAATCGCGCTGAACAATTGCGAACGCTCGGTCAGGTAACGGCTGATGCGCTCGCGCATGCTGTTGAAGGCCCGCCCCACCTCGACCACCTCGCTGCCGCCCCCTTCAGCCACCGGTGCCACATCGGCGCCCAGCGAAAGTTCCCGCGCAGCACGGGCCAGGCGCTTGAGCGGCCAGCTCTGCCAGTGCACCAGCATGCCGATGAACAGCAACAGCAAGGCGGTGGTGAGCACGATGAAACCGATCTGCTGGCGCGGCAGGCGCTCGGCCTCGAGGCTGGTATAGGGCTCGGGCAGCAACGAGGCAATGTACAGCCACTCGCCTTCATCCAGGCGAATCTGGGTGACCAGTACCGGCGGGTTGAGCGGCTCCAGGGTCAGCGAATAGTGCGCCCATGACCGGGGCAGCTCATCGAGCTTCAGGCCACTGTTGAAGATGCGCAGGTCATCGGGGCCGACGAACTCCACGGAGATGTCCATCTGCGCGCCCAGGCGCTCGTGCAACACGCGCTGGAACACGTCGATGACCGCCTGCTTGCGCGGCGTGACGGGCAATACCGGCATGTCCAGCGGCTTGTCGTTGAGCGAGACGAAAAAGCGCGTGCCGCCCATGCTGCGCAGTTGGTCGAGCACCATGGGCCGATAGCCCACCGGCAAGGAGCGGAAGTAGCTGACACTGGCGCTCATGGAGTGGGCCAGGCTGCTGGCGCTGGCGCGCAAGCCCTGCAACTGGCTGGCGCGCAGCTGGGCGACCCAGATCACGCTGGACAGGCCCTGGGCCAGCAGTACCACCAGCAGGGTCAGCAGCAGCATGCGCCCCAGCAGCGAGCGTGGCAGCAGGCGCCAGCGCCGCTCAGCAGGTGCCGACATGAGCCGCCAACAGGTAGCCACTGCCGCGCACGGTGCGGATCAGCCTCGGTGGTTTTTCGGTGTCGCGCAGGCGCTGGCGCAAACGGCTGACCGCCATGTCGACGATGCGGTCCAGCGGCATCGGCTCGCGGCCGCGGGTGGCATTGCCGATGGTGTCGCGGTCGAGGATCTGCTGCGGGTGATCGAGGAACAGCTTGAGCAAGGCGAAGTCGGCGCCCGAGAGGATTACCTCTTCACCATCGCGGTGAAACAGGCGGTGGCTGACCGTGTCCAGGCGCCAGTCGTCGAAGGCCAGCACGGCGCTGGCCGGCGCCGCCTGGCCGAACTCTGCGCGGCGCAGCAGGGCCTTGATCCGTGCCTGCAGCTCGCGCGGGCTGAAGGGTTTGCCCAGGTAGTCGTCGGCGCCCAGCTCCAGGCCGATGACGCGATCGGCTTCGTCGGAACTGGCCGTGAGCATGATGATCGGCACCCGCGACTGGCGGGGGTGCTGGCGCACCCAGCGGCACAGGCTGAAGCCGTCTTCGTCGGGCAGCATCACATCGAGGATGACCAGGTCGCAGGGGGTGCTTTCCAGCGCCTGGCGAAAGCCCTGGCCGTCGGCTTCGGCATGCACCTGCAGGCCCGCGCGGCTCAGGTAGGTTTGCAGAAGCTCGCGGATTTCCTGGTCGTCGTCGACCATCAGGATCGTTTTTCCGGCAGTGCTCAAGGTGTCCCGCCCTCTTGTTGTTGTCACAGGTCTTTGTTGCCTGCTGCAGGGGCCGCTGCGCGCCCCGATCGCCGGCAAGCCGGCTGCCACAAGTTGTTGTGCAATCCCTGTGGGAGCTGGCTTGCCAGCGATTGGGCTGCGCAGCAGCCCCCTTCTCGAATCAATGATCCAGCGCCTGCTGCAAGGCCACCCCAGCGCCCAGCAAACCGGAAAACTCCGCCGTCACCAGCCACACTGGCACCCCGTCGAAGTAACCACTCATGCACCCCTTGTCGGCAAAGCTCGCGGCAAAGCCACTGCGCAGGAACAGCTCGGCAAAGCGCGGAATCACCCCGCCGACAATATAGACTCCGCCCCGCGCGCCCAGGGTCAGCACATTGTTCCCGGCCACCCGGCCAAGGAACCGGCAGAACTGTTCGACCACCGCCAACGCCCGTGGCTCGCCACCCAAGGCAGCATCGGTAACCTGCGCAGGCGTCTTGTGAAGCGGTGCGTCACCGTCCAGCGCACAAATGGCCTGGTACAAACGCACCAGCCCGCCACCGCTGAGCACCGTTTCGGCGCTGACGTGGCCAATCTGCTGGTGGATGTGCTGATGGATCGCCGCCTCGCGGGCATTGCCCACGGGCAGGTCGACATGCCCACCTTCGCCCGGCAACGCTTGCCAGTGCCGCTCGCCGAGGCGCAGCAGGCTGCCAACGCCCAGGCCTGTACCCGGGCCAATCACCAGCGCAGGCCGCGACGGGTCGGCCTGGCCGGGGCACACTTCGCGAAATTCTCCGTGCTGCAGGCGGGTCATGCCCAAGGCCATGGCCGAGAAGTCGTTGATCAGCAGCAGCCGCTCGACCTGCAAGGTCTTGCAGAAGGCGCTGCGGCTCAACCGCCAATGGTTGTTGGTGAAGCGAAACTCATCGCCATCGACCGGCCCGGCCACCGCCAGGCAGACCGCCGACAAGCCCCCGCGAGCGATGCCCTGGTCGTCCAGGTAAGCCTCGATGGCCTGCTCGGGGCTGGTGTAGTCCGCCGTGGCGAAGACCTTCACCTCATGCAGCTGGTTGTCACGCCACAACGCAAAACGGGCATTGGTGCCGCCGATGTCGCCAACCAGCAAGTCCTTCATTTGAGGTTCTCCAGGCCCGAGGTGAAGGCGCTCGCACCCTGCTCTGCCGGGCTGAACGCCATGCGCATGAAACCGAACAGCTCGCGGCCGCAACCCAGGTCGTTGCCCTGGGGCGGCGCCGGCAGGTCGCGGCTGGCCAGCTCCTCGGCCGACACCAGCACCTGCAACGTGCCTTCGACACCATCGACCCGCACCCTATCACCATCGCGCACCCGTGCAAGCGGGCCACCGTCGAACGCTTCCGGGCAGACGTGGATGGCCGCCGGGATTTTCCCCGACGCGCCGGACATGCGCCCGTCGGTCACCAACGCCACCTTGTAGCCGCGGTCCTGCAGCACGCCAAGGAACGGCGTCAGCTTGTGCAGCTCTGGCATGCCGTTGCAGCGCGGCCCCTGGAAGCGCACCACGGCGACGAAATCACGCTCCAGCTCGCCGGCCTTGAACGCATCGGCCAGCGACTGCTGGTCGTGGAAGATCCGTGCCGGGGCCTCCACCACCTGGTGCTCGGGGGCCACGGCGGAGACTTTCATCACCCCACGGCCAAGGTTGCCTTCCATCACCCGCAAGCCGCCTTCGGCCGAGAACGGTCGCGCCACCGGGCGCAGGATGCTTTCGTCCAGGCTCTGCTGTGGCCCTTCGCGCCAGACCAGCTTGCCGTTGTCGAGGAACGGCTCCTGGGTGTAGCGGCGCAAGCCGTGGCCGGCCACGGTATTGACGTCCTCGTGCAGCAGGCCGGCATCGAGCAGCTCACGGATCAGGAAGGCCATGCCACCGGCGGCCTGGAAGTGGTTGATGTCGGCTTTGCCGTTGGGATAGACGTGGGACAGGGTCGGCACCACCTCGGACAGGTCGGCCATGTCCTGCCAGGTCAGCTGGATGCCGGCGGCCTGGGCAATTGCCGGGATATGCAGGGTATGGTTGGTCGAGCCGCCGGTGGCATGCAAGGCGACGATCGAGTTGACCAGTGCCTTCTCGTCGACGATCTCGCCCAGCGGCATGAAGCTGCCACTGGCCTTGGTCAGGCGCGTGACCTGCTGCGCGGCCTCGGCGGTGAGGGCGTCGCGCAACGGGGTGTAGGGGTTGACGAACGAAGCGCCCGGCAGGTGCAGGCCCATCACTTCCATCACCAGCTGGTTGGTGTTGGCGGTGCCGTAGAAGGTGCAGGTGCCGGGGCTGTGGTAGGAGTTCATCTCCGACTCCAGCAACTCCTCGCGGCTGGCCTTGCCCTCGGCATAGCGCTGGCGCACATCGGCCTTCTGCTTGTTGGAAATGCCCGACACCATCGGCCCGCCGGGCACGAAGATGGTCGGCAGATGGCCAAAGCGCAGCGCACCCATCATCAGCCCGGGGACGATCTTGTCGCAGATGCCGAGCATCAGCGCGGCGTCGAACATGTTGTGCGACAGCGCCACCGCCGTGGACATGGCGATCACTTCGCGACTGGCGATGGCCAGCTCCATGCCGGGCTCGCCCTGGGTCACGCCATCGCACATGGCCGGCACGCCGCCGGCGAACTGGCCGACCGAGCCGACCTCGCGCAGGGCTTGCTTGATCTGTTCGGGGAAGTGCAGGTAAGGCTGGTGGGCCGACAGCATGTCGTTGTAGGCCGAGACAATGGCCACGTTGGCCGCGTTCATCAGCCGCAGGCTCTGCTTGTCTTCGGCGCCGCACCCGGCCACGCCGTGGGCGAAGTTGGCGCATTGCAGGCTGGCCCGCATGGGTCCGTCGCTGGCCGCGCCGCGAATCAGCTGCAGGTAGCGTTCACGGGTGGCACGGCTGCGTTCGGTCAGCCGTTGGGTGACCTCAAGGATGCGCGGGTGCATGTACTGGACTCCAGGCTAACGATTAGGGCGGTTTACCGGACATTTCCCCTCCAAACGATTGCGACCTAGGCTCTAGGTAAAGGGCCCGGTGCAACGGCGCAGGGGATCGCCCGACCACTCGTTGTATGTTTAAACAAAATACTGCCAGTAAAAACGCTTGTTTTCTATCGCTCAGTGAATAATCTTGTAATTCCAACAACAAAACCGTTTCAGTGAAGCTACTTTGTGCCACAGGTTTCACTCGGACCGCCAGAGGTACTGCCATGACCCTACGCATCGCCATCAACGGATTCGGCCGCATCGGGCGCAACATCCTGCGCGCACTGTATACCCAAGGCTACCGCCAGGACCTGCAGGTCGTCGCCATCAACGACCTGGGCGATAGCGCGATGAACGCCCACCTGCTCAAGTTCGACAGCGTGCACGGCACATTCGCTGCATCGGTCGAGGCCGATCACGAGAGCCTGACGGTGAACGGTGACCGCATCGCCGTGAGCGCCATTCGCAACCCGGCCGAACTGCCCTGGAAGGCCGAGGCGATCGACGTGGTGTTCGAATGCACCGGGCTGTTCACCGACCGCGCCAAGGCGGCCGCGCACCTGGCGGCGGGGGCTGGCAAGGTGATTGTCTCGGCGCCGGCCAAGGGCGCCGACGCCACGGTGGTGTACGGGGTCAACCATGACATCCTGCGTGCTTCGCACCAGGTCATTTCCAGCGCCTCGTGCACCACCAACTGCCTGGCCCCGATCGCCCAGGTGCTGCACCGCGAATTTGGCATCGAGCAAGGCTTGATGACCACCATCCACGCCTATACCAATGACCAGGTGCTGACCGACGTCTACCACGGCGACCCGTACCGGGCCCGCTCTGCCACCCAGTCGATGATCCCCAGCAAGACCGGCGCCGCCGAGGCCGTGGGCCTGGTGCTGCCTGAGCTGGCCGGCAAACTGACCGGCATGGCGGTGCGGGTGCCGGTGATCAACGTGTCGCTGGTCGACCTCACCGTCAACCTCAAGCGCGAGGCCACCGCCGAGCAGGTCAACCAGCTGTTCCTGGAGGCCAGCCTGCACTCCAAGGTACTCGGTTACAACGCCTTGCCGCTGGTGTCGTGCGACTTCAACCACAACCCGCTGTCGTCGATCTTCGATGCCAACCACACCCGAGCCAACGGGCGGATGCTCAAGGTGCTGGCCTGGTACGACAACGAGTGGGGCTTCTCCAACCGAATGCTGGATAACTGCCTGGCGTTGTGTAGCGCTCGCTGATACCGCGTCGGCCCTATCGCCGGCAAGCCGGCTCCCACAGGCTCCCGCCGAACCTGTGGGAGCCGGC
>NZ_AKJC01000333.1 GCF_000282535.1 Pseudomonas sp. GM84
TGGCTACGGGCGTCGCCCTGCGGCAGTTGCGCGCCCGGCAGGTGGTGGTCGGTGACCAGTACCTTGAGCCCGGCCGCCTTGGCCGCGTCCACGCCTTCGACACTGGAGATGCCGTTGTCGACGGTGATCAGCAATTGGGGCTGGCGCTGCAGGGCGACCTGAACGATTTCCGGGGTCAGGCCGTAGCCGTACTCGAAGCGGTTGGGCACCAGGTAGTCGACATGGGCCGCGCCCAGCAGGCGCAGGCCCAGCACGCCAACGGTACTGGCCGTGGCGCCATCGGCATCGAAATCGCCGACGATCAGGATGCGCTGGCGCTGGTCGATAGCCTCGACCAGCAGGTCCACGCCGGCCTCGATACCCTTGAGCTGCTGGTACGGCAACAGCCGCGCCAGGCTCTTGTCCAGTTCGGCTTCGCTCTGCACGCCGCGGGCGGCGTACAGGCGGGTCAGCAAGGGTGGCAGGTTACCCAGAAATGGCAGGGTCGATGGCAGCGGGCGAGGTTCGATACGCATGGGGGTTTGGGCTCAGCCACGCTCGCCAAGCAGCCACTCGAGCTGCACTTCGTGCTGACCACGGTCGTCGGTGACGAATACCGTGCCTTCGCTGATCATCACGTCCCACTTGATGGTGCGGGGCATGTCGGTGGCCAGGACTTCCAGGACCTCCTGCGGTACGGCGGCGATATTCAGGTTCTTCAGCCCTTTGACCGCGTCCA
The DNA here is from genome assembly GCF_000282535.1 of Pseudomonas sp. GM84. GTDB lineage: Bacteria > Pseudomonadota > Gammaproteobacteria > Pseudomonadales > Pseudomonadaceae > Aquipseudomonas. The sequence continues at coordinate 719 of NZ_AKJC01000333.1, forward strand.
CGACCTTGTTCTGCCACACCCGCAGGCTGCCGTAGGCCAGCAGGCTGGTGCGCTCGGTACGGCGCGAGCACCAGGTCAGACGCTCGGCGTCGGGCTGGCCGACTTCGATCCAGTGCAGGATGCGGTCGTCCAGGCTCTTTTCCCACAGCGCCGCTTCATCGACGTCGGACAAACCACGGCCGAACGACAGGTTCTCGTTGTACCACAGCGCGTAGGCCAGCAGGCGCACGGCCATGCGCTCTTCGGTTTCCGAAGGGTGGCGGGCAATGGTCTGGCGAACGTTCTCGTACACGCCACGATCGAGATCGGTGAGGTTCAGTTCGAATTTGTAGGTGGTGGACGGCTGGGCCATGGTCGAATGGGCTTCGTGCAAAGAGAAAAGTTGCCTAGTCTAACTGATCCTGCCCAGGCTTGCGCCGCGGCAGTATCTGCCGCTGAAGACCTATGATAAAACCACCGCTCTGCCTTGTTGCCACGGATGCCACATGCCTACGCCCAGCAAACCCCTCGCCGGACTCAAAGTCATCGAACTCGGCACCCTGATCGCCGGCCCGTTCGCCTCACGCATCTGCGCCGAGTTCGGCGCCGAGGTGATCAAGGTCGAGTCCCCCGACGGTGGTGACCCGCTGCGCAAATGGCGCAAGCTGTACGAGGGCACTTCGCTGTGGTGGTTCGTTCAGGCGCGCAACAAACAGTCCCTGACGCTTAACCTCAAGCACCCTGAGGGCCGCGAAATCCTCAAGCGCTTGCTGGCCGAGGCCGACATCCTGATCGAGAACTTCCGCCCTGGCGTGCTGGAAAAGCTCGGCCTGGGCTGGGATGTACTGCATGCGCTCAACCCGCGCCTGGTCATGGTCCGCCTGTCGGGTTTCGGCCAGACCGGGCCGATGAAGGACCAGCCGGGCTTTGGTGCAGTGGGCGAATCCATGGGCGGCCTGCGCTACATCACAGGCTTCGACGACCGCCCGCCGGTGCGCACCGGGATCTCCATCGGCGATTCGATTGCCGCGTTATGGGGTGTGATCGGCGCGCTGATGGCGCTGCGTCACCGCGAAGTCAACGGCGGCGAGGGCCAGGTGGTGGACGTGGCCTTGTACGAAGCGATCTTCGCCATGATGGAAAGCATGGTCCCGGAATTCGACGTGTTCGGGTTCATTCGCGAGCGTACCGGCAACATCATGCCGGGCATTACACCCTCCTCCATCCACACCACTGCCGATGGCAAGCATGTGCAGATCGGCGCCAACGGCGATGCGATCTTCAAGCGCTTCATGCAGGCCATCGGCCGCACTGACCTTGCCGAAGACCCGTCGCTGGCCAGCAATGATGGCCGCGACGCGCGCCGTGACGAACTGTATGGCGTGATCGACCGCTGGGCCAACGGCCTGCCGCTGGAACAGGTCATGCGCACACTCAACGACGCAGAAGTACCCGCCAGCCGTATCTTTTCGGCCGAGGACATGTTCAACGATCCGCAGTACCTGGCGCGGGAAATGTTCCTGCAGGCTCGCCTGCCGGACGGCAAGCCGTTCAAGATGCCCGGCATCGTGCCGAAGCTTTCCGAAACGCCAGGCTCCACCGAGTGGGTCGGCCCGGCCCTGGGCGAACACACCGACGCGTTGCTGGCCAGGCTGGGTTACGACACGGCCGCTATCGCCAGCCTGCGCACCGCGGGCACGGTCTGAGATCGCCCTTGCCCATGCGCGCCCGGTCCTTGCTCTGCGGTCTGTTGCTCTCCATGGCCCTGACGCCGGTGCAGGCCAGGGAACGCTTGCTGTGGCTGGTCCGCGACCTGCCGCCTTTCACCATTTTCGAGGGCGCGGAAAAAGGCCAGGGCGTGGTCGACCAGATGTTGCCCCTGCTGATCGAGCAAATGCCCGAGTACGACCACGCCATCGTGCGGGTCAACCGTGCCCGCGGCATCCAGATGCTGCAGGACCGCAGCAGTTTCACCTGCGACCCGACCCTGCTGTGGACGGCAGAGCGCGCCAAGTTCGTGCACTTCTCGGTGCCGACCCTGGGCGTGATGAGCGGCGGGCTGGTGGTTCGCAAGCAGGGCGAAGCACTGCTGGCACCTTTTCTAGAGGGCCAGCAGGTCGATTTGAAAGGTTTGCTCGACAGCACGCAACTGAAGCTGGGCATCGTCGCCGAACGCAGCTACAGCACGCAGATCGATGACATTCTGCGCCAGCTCCCCGATAGCGTATTCAGCCGCCATTACGGTAACGATGCCACCGCCAGCCTGCTGCAAATGCAGCAACTCGGCCGCCTGCAACTGGTACTCGGCTATTGGCCAGAGGTGCGCTACCTGATTCAGCAACAGGGGGGCTCGCTGGACGATTACCGCTTCCACCCGATCCGGGGCGTGAACCGCTATCAGTTCCTGCATGTGGGCTGCTCGGACTCGCCACTGGGGCGCGAGGCCATTGCCCATATCGACCAGCTCTTGCCGGCGTTACGTCAGGATACGCTGCCGGCGCTGTATGCCCGCTGGCTGGACCCGGAATTGCGCGGAGACTACCTGCAGCAGAGCAAGCAGTTTTTCGAAAAGCCCTAGAAAAAAGAAACCCCGGAACGCTGGGGAAGACGTCCGGGGTCAAGCGAAAGTCCTTACGGGCTTCCCGTGACAACCTGCCTGCACCGGAGCTGTGTGCAAGTGGGTTGCCCTACTGCGTCTGATAAGCCAATCAGGCAAAGGTTCCCTGCGGTGGCATACGCTGTTGCAACGCCGCGATCACACAGGGCTGCAAACGCCCCTCGACAATCTGCAAGTCACGGTGCAAACCGTCCACCAGGTCGATCAGCAGGCTTTGCTCCTGCAACTGGCGCAGGCTGACAGTGCGGCGCAATGCCGTGCCACCGAGGCTGTCGTACACGATCAATTGGCGGTTGCCGCTGGCATCGGCGGCGTCAAGGTGGGTTCGATAAGGCGACAGGGCGTCGTTGAGCAGTCTGCAGATTCTTTCCATCCGGATCACTCGCGCAGGTAGTGGGACATACAGGAACTGACCAACAAGCGCAGCGGAAAGTTCGCCCGGCTGCGGCTGGTTCAGTGAGCATGCGTGGGCGATGTGACCGTTTGAATACACCGCAAGGCCTGTTGCCAGCGCGGCATTGGCAATGGCCAGGGCAGCTCGGCGAGCACCCAGAGGCCGCGCTTGCGAGCCTCTTCAGCAAGGTCCGGCCCTTGGGCACTGGGACAGCCGGTGAACAACACGGCGCGCAATGAGCGGTCACGCTCGATGCGCTTGAGTAACTTCAGGCCATCGCTCATCGAATGTTCAAGGATCAGCAAGTCGGCTTTGCGCGGGCGCGCAAGGCAAGCGCCGAGGTCGGCAAGATCGGCGGTGACACGCACGTCGAAAATGCCCTGGGCATTGCACGCCTGGTGCAGGAGGATCTGGTGGGAAGGCCGAGACTGGTGAATCAACACGTAGGGCTGACGCATGAGCCGCTCCTTTGGAAAAGGGCGGCAACTTTATGCAAGTTTCAGCATGATTTATGTAGGACGATTCCGAACAAGACCGAAGAAAACGCTACAAAAAAAGGGCCGCTGCGCGCCCCAATCGCCGGCAAGCCGGCTCCCACAAGGAAACCACTGTTTTCAAGACTGTGGTGGACCTGTGGGAGCCGGCTT
>NZ_AKJC01000334.1 GCF_000282535.1 Pseudomonas sp. GM84
CGGCGAGCGCGCCGCCCGCCGTTACGCCCTGACCGCCGAGCGTTTCAGCGGCGTGCGGGCCCGCGAACTGGGCCTGCTGGCCGAGGTGTACCCGACCGGCGAGCTGGAGGCGCAGGTCGAGGCCTGGGTCGACAACCTGCTGCAGAACAGCCCGCAAGCCCTGCGCGCCACCAAGGACCTGCTGCGTGAAGTGGACGACGGCGCACTCAGCCCGGCCCTGCGCCGCTACTGCGAAAACGCCATCGCCCGCATCCGCGTCAGCGCCGAAGGCCAGGAAGGCCTGAACGCCTTCCTGGAAAAACGCCGCCCCGCCTGGCAAACCGAACACAAGAAGGAGCCGCGCCCATGAGCCGCCCCACTCTCACCACCCTGCTGGTCGCCAACCGCGGCGAAATCGCCTGCCGGGTCATGCGCACCGCCAAGGCCATGGGCCTGACCACCGTGGCCGTGCACAGCGCCACCGACCGTGATGCACGGCACAGCCGCGAAGCGGATATCCGCGTCGACCTGGGCGGCACCAAGGCCGCCGAGAGTTACCTGGTGGTGGAAAAACTGCTGGCCGCGGCCAAGGCCAGCGGCGCCCAGGCGATCCACCCGGGCTATGGCTTCTTGTCCGAGAACGCAGGCTTCGCCCGCGCCATCGAAGACGCCGGGCTGATCTTCCTTGGCCCACCGGCCAGCGCCATCGACGCCATGGGCAGCAAGTCGGCGGCCAAGGCGCTGATGGAGGCCGCCGGCGTGCCGCTGGTGCCGGGCTACCACGGCGAAGCCCAGGACCTGGAAACCTTCCGTGCCGCCGCCGAACGTATCGGCTACCCGGTGCTGCTCAAGGCCAGCGCCGGGGGCGGCGGCAAGGGCATGAAGGTGGTCGAGGAGGAAAGCCAGCTGGCCGATGCCCTCGCCTCGGCCCAGCGTGAAGCGCAGTCTTCGTTCGGCGATTCGCGCATGCTGGTAGAGAAGTACGTGCTCAAGCCGCGCCACGTGGAAATCCAGGTGTTCGCCGACCAGCACGGCAACTGCCTGTACCTCAACGAGCGCGACTGCTCGATCCAGCGGCGCCACCAGAAAGTGGTCGAGGAAGCCCCCGCCCCCGGCCTTTCGCCCGAGCTGCGCCAGGCCATGGGCGAGGCCGCGGTACGGGCTGCCCAGGCCATCGGCTATGTCGGCGCCGGCACCGTGGAGTTCCTGCTCGACGCCCGTGGCGAGTTCTTCTTCATGGAGATGAACACCCGCCTGCAGGTGGAGCACCCGGTCACCGAAGCCATCACTGGCCTGGACCTGGTGGCCTGGCAGATCCGCGTGGCCTGTGGCGAGGCGCTGCCTATTACCCAGGCCCAGGTGCCACTGATCGGCCATGCCATCGAAGTGCGCCTGTATGCCGAAGACCCGGCCAACGAGTTCCTGCCGGCCACCGGCACCCTGGCGCTGTACCGCGAATCGGCGCCGGGCGAAGGCCGCCGGGTGGACAGCGGGGTTTGCGAGGGTGACGTGGTGTCGCCGTTCTACGACCCGATGCTGGGCAAGCTGATCGCCTGGGGCGAGAACCGCGAGCAGGCTCGCCTGCGCTTGCTGGCGATGCTCGACGAGTTCGCCATTGGCGGGCTGAAGACCAACATCGCCTTCCTGCGCCGCATCCTCGCGCACCCGGCGTTCGCTGCGGCGGAGCTGGATACCGGGTTCATTCCGCGTCATCAGGATGAATTGCTGCCGGCGCCGCGTGCCTTGCCGGCCGGCTTCTGGGAAGCCGCCGCCGAAGCCTGGCTGCAGGGCCAGCCGGCGCATGAACGTGACGACGACGCTCACTCGCCGTGGGCGCCACGCAGTGGCCTGCGTCTGGGCCTGCCGTCGCGCAGCAGCCTGCACCTGCAAAGCGGCGGCGAAAGCCAGGCCGTGGCGCTGGAGCGCAGCGCTGCCTCGACCTGGCACCTGGAGGGTGAGCAACTCGGGCACGATGAGGGTGGCGTGCGTCGCCGTCATCTGGCGGTACGCCGTGGCGGCACATTGTTCTTGCGCTGGGACGGCGAGGTGCATGCCATCGAAGCCTTCGACCCGATCGCCGAGGCCGAAGCCAGCCACAGCCACCAAGGCGGGCTGGGCGCGCCCATGAACGGCAGCATCGTGCGCGTGCTGGTAGAGCCTGGGCAGGTGGTGGAGGCCGGGACTGCGCTGGTGGTGCTGGAGGCCATGAAGATGGAGCACAGCATTCGCGCGCCGCAAGGGGGGACGGTGAAGGCGTTGTTCTGTCAGGAAGGGGATATGGTCAGCGAAGGGACGGTGCTGGTCGAACTGGTGGAGTGATCTAGGGTGCTCGCCTGAGCGTTTTTGGCGTCTTTGAGATCGAGCGCCGCCCGCGCGGCGCATCGCGAGCAAGCTCGCTCCTACATTTGTTGCAACGTGCC
>NZ_AKJC01000335.1 GCF_000282535.1 Pseudomonas sp. GM84
TAGGGCCGGTACAGTCAACTTGCTTTTAAAGCCCCAGGGGCATAGTTTTCCGGGCATTCATTTCCGTGCCCAGGAGCAACCCATGTACACCGGCATCGTCCAGGCCGTGCGCCCTCTTCTCGCTGTGACCACCTACCCGGGCCACAACGAATTCACCGTCGACCTCACCCCCGAGCTGCTCGACGAACTGAAGATCGGCGCCAGCGTCAGTGTCGAAGGCACCTGCCTGTCGGTCACCGAAATCGACGGCACCCAGGTGAAGTTCGACGCCATGACCGCCACCCTGGAGCGCACCAACCTGCGCTTCTTCAAGGCCGGCCAAGGCGTGAACATCGAGCGCTCGGCGAAGATGAACGCCGAAGTCGGCGGCCACCTGATGGCTGGCCACATCGCCACCACTGCCGAAATCGTCGAGCTGTCGATCAAGGAGACCGGCGCGTTCATCACCTTCCGCATGCCGCCGGAATGGGCCAAGTACGTGTTCCCGCGCGGCTTCCTCGGGGTCAATGGCTGCAGCCTGACCGTCGCCGATGTCGACGACACGCTGATCACCATCAACCTGATCCCGGAAACCCTGCGCCAGACTACCTTCGCCCACTACAAGGCCGGCGAGTTGATCAACATCGAAGTGGACCACCAGACCATGGTGCTGGTCGATGTGGTCGAGCGCACCCTGAAAAACACCCTGGCCCGCGAAAAGTTGTTGTCCTGAAGGGCCCTATCGCCGGCAAGCCGGCTCCCACAATGTCCGCAGCCCTGCAAAAACCTGTGGGAGCCGGCTTGCCGGCGATAGGGCCAGGGCAGACAACCTCAAACGCTGCGGGTAATCCCACCGTCGACCCGGATGTTCTGCCCCGTGATATACGCCCCACCTTCGCTTGCCAGGAACGCCACGGTCGCGGCGATTTCCTCGGCGGTGCCATAACGCTTGAGCGGCACGCTGTCGCGGCGTGCATCGGTGGCCGGCAGGCTGTCGATCCAGCCCGGCAACACGTTGTTGATGCGAATGTTGTCGCCGGCATAGGTGTCAGCGAAGATCTTGCTGAACGACGCCAGCCCCGCGCGGAATACCGCCGAGGTGGGGAACATCTCGCTCGGCTCGAAGGCCCAGGCGGTGGAGATGTTGATCACCACCCCGCCCTGCTGGCGCTGCATGATCGGCGTGACCAGGCGGGTCGGGCGAATGACATTGAGCAGGTAAGTCTCCATGCCCTGATGCCAGTCCTCGTCGCTGATTTCCAGGATCGGTGCACGCGGGCCGTGGCCGGCGCTGTTGACCAGCACGTCGATCCGGCCCCATTGGGCGACCACCGCATCGACCAGGCGCTTGATGTCCTCATTGGACTGGTTGCTGCCGGTCACACCGATGCCACCCAGCTCCTGCGCCAGTGCCTCGCCCTTGCCGGACGACGACAGAATGCCAACCTTGAAGCCGTCGGCCGCCAGACGCCGGGCGGCTGCCGCGCCCATGCCGCTGCCACCGGCGATCACGATTGCTACTTTTTCAACTGTCATGGGGACCCCTTGTCGAGTTCGTCTGCGTGAGTGATGGGGTTCAGCCTAGCAGCAGGCTTGAGGCTGCAGAGAGCCAGGCAAGCTTCAATCAGTCGATAGAAAATCTACTGCCTGCTTGATCAGCCAGTCACGAACGGTAGCCAGCGCGGGCGGCTGGTAGGCGTTGCGCGGCCACACCAGGTAGAACGCCTGGTCCAGACGCAATTCGTGGTCGAACGCCAAGGCCAGGCGCCCGGCGGCCAGGTCGCTCTGCACGAAGTAATAGCTGGCCAAGGCCAGGCCCTGGCCCGCAATCGCCGCATCGATCGCCAACGCCGTCTGGTTGAAGCGCACGTTCCGCGCTGCAGGCTGCAGCGGCTGCTGGAACACCTCGCCAATGAAGTCGGGCCAGAAGTTGTGCGCGTCGTGCAGCAAGGTGTATCGCTGCAGCTGCTGCAGGTCGGCCGGCGCGCCTTGTGCCTGCAACAGCGCCGGGCTGCCCACGGCCACGATGCGCTGGGGCAGAAACAGTTCGGTGTTGAGCGCCGGGCCGAAGGGCGGGCGTCCATAGCGCACGGCAAGGTCCACACCCTCCGGGCGAAACTGTGAAAGGCGGTCGGTGGCCAGTACCTGCAGGTCGATGCCCTGGTGCTGCTCGGTGAAGGATGCCAGCCGCGGGATCAGCCACTTGGCGGCGAAGGTCGGGGTCACGCTGACGGTGAGTTGTGCGCCATCCGGCCGCAGCGCCTGGGTGGCGCTGGCGATCAGGGCGAAGGCGCTGCGAATGTCGCCGCTGTAGCGCTGGCCGGCCCCCGTCAGGCCCAGCCCTCTGGGCAGGCGGTCGAACAGCTTGAGCCCCAGGTTCGCCTCCAGGGCGCGAATCTGCTGGGCCACCGCCGCCTGGGTCACGCCCAGCTCGTCGGCCGCCAGGCGGAAGTTGAGGTGCCGCGCCACCACCTCGAATACCCGCAGGGCATTGAGGGGTGGCAGCGCCGAGAAGCCATCGGCCATGAAGTTTATCTACTGAGTGGAGACCCTCACACCTTACTCGATCCGGGGGTGCTGCTGCACCAGCAGCTTGCGCTTGGCCTCAAGCTCGGCGATCTGGGTATCGATGTCCTCGATCTTCTGTTCGATGGTGTCATGGTGCTCCTGCAGCAGTTCGCGGGCCTCTTCGATGTCCGACGCGGCTGGCGCGGCGCCGCGCAGGGGCTTGTTGGCGGTTTCCTTCATGGTCAGGCCGGTGATCAGGCCAATGGCGGCGATCACCATCAGGTAGTAGGCCGGCATGTACAGGTCGCCGGTGGTTTCCACCAGCCAGGCAGCAAGGGTCGGGGTGAGGCCGGCGATCAGCACCGAGATGTTGAAGGCGCTGGCCAGGGCGCTGTAGCGGATATGGGTGGGGAACATCGCCGGCAGGGTCGAGGCCATGACGCCGATGAAGAAGTTCAGCAGCACGGCGATGATCAGCAGGCCGGCGAAAATCACCCCGAGCACGCCACTGTTGATCAGCATGAAGGCCGGAATGGCCAGGGCGAACAGGCCGACGCTGCCGACGATGATGAACGGCCGACGGCCCCACTTGTCGCTGAGCAGGCCGATCACCGGCTGCACGAACAGCATGCCGACCATGATCGCGATGATGATCAGCACGCCGTGGTCTTCGCTGTAGTGCAGGTTGTGCGACAGGTAGCTGGGCATGTAGGTGAGCAGCATGTAATAGGTGACGTTGGTGGCGATCACCACCCCGACGCAGGTCACCAGGCTGCGCCAATGCTGGGTCGCAACCTCCTTGAACGACACCTTCGGCCCCGATGCCAGGCCTTCGCGGTCACCTTGTTCAAGCTTTTCGACGTGCTGCTGGAAGGCCGGCGTCTCTTCCAGCGCATGGCGCAGGTACAGGCCGATGAGGCCCAGCGGCAAGGCCAGGAAGAACGGCAGGCGCCAACCCCATTCGAGGAATTTCTCCTCGCCAAGAAGGGTGGAAATCAGCACCACCACCCCTGCCCCCAGTACGAACCCGGCAATCGAGCCGAAGTCCAGCCAGCTGCCCAGGAAGCCTCGCTTGCGGTCCGGGGCGTACTCGGCGACGAAGATCGAGGCGCCCGTGTACTCCCCGCCCACCGAGAAGCCCTGGGCCATTTTCGCCAACAGCAGCAGGATCGGCGCCCAGATGCCGATCGAGGCATAGGACGGTATCAGGCCGATGGCGAAGGTGCTGAGCGACATGATGACGATGGTGGCGGCAAGGATCTTCTGCCGGCCGAAGCGGTCGCCCAGGGCGCCGAAGAACAGCCCGCCCAACGGGCGGATCAGGAAAGGCACGGAGAAGGTGGCCAGCGCAGCGATCATCTGCACGCTGGGGTCGGCGTTGGGGAAGAAAACCTTGCCCAAGGCATAGGCGACGAAGCCATAGACGCCGAAGTCGAACCATTCCATGGCGTTGCCCAGTGCGGCGGCGGTGATCGCCTTGCGCATCTTGGCGTCGTCAACGATGGTGATGTCTTGCAAGCCGATCGGCTTGACGGTTTTCTTGCGTGATTTCATCCCAGTGTCCCTGTGGCTGAGCCTCTCTGGCATCAGAACCGCAGGGACACTAAATAATTCCACGCTCAGCGATTTCTCGCTGCCAGGGTCAGATGCCCTCGCGCGCCAGGTCCATGGCGAAGTAGGTGAGGATCAGGTCGGCACCGGCACGCTTGATCGCGCCAATGCTCTCGCGCACCACCCGTCCTTCGTCGATGGCGCCGGCCAGGCCGCCGAACTTGATCATCGCGTATTCGCCACTGACCTGGTACGCCGCCAGCGGCAGGCGCGAGGCAGCGCGGATGTCGGCGATCACGTCGAGGTAGGCGCCGGCGGGCTTGACCATCAGTACATCGGCCCCTTCCTGCTCGTCGAGCAGCGACTCGCGCACGGCTTCGCGGCGGTTCATCGGGTTCATCTGGTAGGCCTTGCGGTCGCCCTTGAGCGTGGTGCCGCCAGCTTCACGGAACGGGCCGTAGAGCGACGAGGCGAACTTGGTCGAGTAGGCCATGATCGCGGTGTCGTGGAAGCCTGCGGCATCCAGTGCGCCACGGATGGCCTGGACCTGGCCGTCCATCGCCGCCGACGGGGCGATGAAGTCGGCACCGGCAGCGGCGGCGATCACCGCCTGCTTGCCGAGGTTGGCCAAGGTGGCGTCGTTGTCCACGCCATGGTCGTGCAGCACGCCGCAATGGCCGTGGCTGGTGTACTCGCAGAAGCAGGTGTCGGACATCACCACCATTTCCGGCACGCTGTCCTTGCAGATGCGCGCCATGCGCGCGACCAGGCCGTTTTCGTTCCAGGTGTCGCTGCCGGTGGCATCGAGGTTGTGGGAAACGCCAAAGGTCATCACCGACTTGATGCCGGCGCGGGCGTAGCGCTCGATTTCCTGGGCGAGCATTTTCTCGGGGATGCGGTTGACCCCCGGCATGCTGGTGATCGGCACGAAGTCATCGATGCCTTCCTCGACGAAGATCGGCAGGATCAGGTCTTCGAGGCGGAATTCCGTCTCCTGGAAGATGGTGCGCAGCGATTCGTTCTGGCGCAGGCGGCGGGGGCGGACGGACGGGAAACGGTTGGACATGACAGCTCCAGGGAATATGGACGGCGTACACCATATGCCTGTTGGGCGCCAGTGAAAAGGGCGGATGAGGAGATTGTGTCTTGCGCCGGGTGCAGAAACCTTTTTCCCTGTGCTGGCCTCTTCGCGGGACAAGCCCGCTCCCACAGGTTCACCTCAGGCTTCGGCTTGGTGATTTACCTGTGGCTCCCACAGGTTCACCTCAGACTTCGGCTTGGTGATTTACCTGTGG
>NZ_AKJC01000336.1 GCF_000282535.1 Pseudomonas sp. GM84
AAGCCGGCTCCCACAAGTACGGCGCAAGCTTCGAAGACTGCGCTGTACCTGTGGGAGCCGGCTTGCCGGCGATAGGGCCCGTACAGTCAACGATCATTTATCGAACAACCGCTCATGCACCCACCCCTTGTTGGTCAGCACCATCACCCGTTTCTCCCTGGCCGGTGTGTCGTTGGTAGCGACCGCTTCGCCCAGGTCACGGATATTGGCCTTCACCACGTCCTTGGCCGCCCAGTCCGGCAACCCGGTGATCTTGTACGCATAGGTCACGTCGGAAATCGTGTGCCCCATCATCTGCCCCGGCTCGCTGAACTGTTCGATCGCCGTCACTTCGGCCTTGCCGAAGCACAGCCCGCCGCGGGTTTGGCCGTTGAGCATTTTCTGGGCATCGGCCTTGTAGAACTTGCGGCCCTCGTCGGTGAGGTCGTAGGCGTAGTAGATGTCCGTGCGGGCGGCTTGCCACAGGCGTGCCGGCACCTCTACGCGGGCGATTTCCTTTTCGCTGACGATGCCGACCTGGGCCAGGGCATGCAGGGCCTTGTTGCTGCCGGAAACGTCGAAGTCCTGGGTCTTGGTGGGGAAGTCGGTGACCACGAAGCAGTGGGGATATTGGGTGTCGAGGTAAGCCTGGGCGGCTTTGTGGAAATTGGCCTCGCTGGCGTCCTTGGTGTCCGAGCAGCCGGCCAGGGTGGCCAGCAGTGCCAGCGGTACGATCTTCCTGTGCATGTTGAAGCGTCCTTGGATTGCGCAGATAAAACGGTCGGGCGGCATTAGAACCTACGGGATAGAGCGGCGCAATCGTGGCAAGACGGTAGCTTGACGGGGTTCGCAAGGGCTCGCCTTGGGGGTTGTGGCGCGGTTGAAATCGAGCGCCGCCCGCGCGGCGCTCGATCTCAAGAGCGAAAAAAATCCAACGCCCTACACCCCAATCACCGATGGGGCACATCCCGGGTACGCAGCTTTTCCGGCAAGGCAAACATCACCAGCAGCGCCGTCACCACACAGGCCCCGGCAATGAGGTACAGCGCTGGCGTAGTCGTGCCCGTCAGGTCGCGAATGCGCCCCACCAGCACCGGGCTGACGATGCCGCCCAATTGCCCCAGGGTGTTGATCAGCGCGATCCCGCCCGCCGCCCCCGCGCCAGCCCCTGCCAGCAACTTCGGCGGCAGCGCCCAGAAGCTCGGGATCGACGCCACCACACCGGCCCCCAGCAGGCCCAGGGACACCAGCAGCAGCGGCGTGTTGTCATCGAAAATCCCCGCACAGAGAAAGCCCAGCGCGCCCAGCGAAATCAGCCCGGCAGTGAACCAGCGCCGCTCGCCCGTGGCATCCGAAAGACGCCCGCACACCACCATGGCGATGGCCCCGCAGATGTAAGGCACGGCGGTGAGCAGGCCGATCACCGACGGGTTCTCGGTGCCGGCACTGCGGATCAGTTGCGGCGCCCAGAAGTTCAGGCCATAGGAGGCGATCTGGATCAGGAAGTAGATCAGCCCCAGGGTCAGGAAGCCCGGAATGCGGATCGCCTCAAGCAACGAGCCTTGGCCATGGCCGGCCTGGGGCGGGTCGATGCGTGACAGCAGCAGTTGTTTTTCGCCCGCATTCAGCCAGCCAGCATCCTCGATGCGGTCCTTGAGCAAGGTCAGCACCAAAAGACCCAAGGCCACGCAGGGCAGACCACCGAGCAGGAACAGCCAATGCCAGCCCCGCATCTGCAAGGCACCGTCGAGGTGGCCGAGGATCAGCCCCGAGAACGGCGCGCCGAACAGCCCGGCGAAGGCCGAGGCAAGAAACAGCAGCGACGTGATGCGGCCACGGTAGTGACGCGGGAACCACAGCGTCAGGTAGTACAGCACCCCCGGCGCGAAGCCGGCTTCCATGGCGCCGATGATGAAGCGCAGGGCATAGAACTGCCATTCGTTGGTCACGAATACCATCGCGGCCGTGGCCAGGCCCCAGGAAATCATGATGCGGGCGATCCAGCGGCGCGCGCCGACCTTGTACAGCATCAGGTTGCTGGGCACCTCGAACAGCACGTAGCCGACCACGAACAGGCTCGCGCCCAGGCCATAGGCGGTGTCGCTGAAGCCCAGGTCGGTCTGCAGCTGGAACTTGGCGAAGCTGATGTTGATGCGGTCGAAGAAGGCGAACAGGTAGCAGACCATGATCAGTGGCATCAGCCGCCAGGCGACCTTGCGCACCAGGGCTTTTTCACTGTCGGCGGCCCCATCGGCCGCCGTGTGCAGGGCGGAAAGACTCATTGTGTGTTCTCCAGTCGGGCCGCCGCGTGGGCGGCCCTGTTGTTCTTGTTGTCTGGTGGGGCAATGCCCCGGGGTGACGGCGCGGGATCAGCCCGGCAAACCGGCCGGCAGCGCATGCAGGTCGCAGTTGCGCCCGGCCTTGGCCAGCTGGCCGGGTACTTCATGGCCGAGCAGGGCTGGCAGGCCCCTTGCCAGGCGCAACAGGCCGTCCAGGTCGATGCCTGTGGGGATGCCGGTTTCGGCACACAGGTTGGCCAGGTCCTCGCTGCAGATGTTGCCCGAAGCGCCGGGGGCGAACGGGCAGCCGCCGAGCCCACCGAGGGCGGCATCGAAGCGTCGGGCACCGGCTTCATAGGCGGCCAGCACGTTGCACAGGCCCAGGCCGCGGGTGTTGTGGAAGTGCAGGGTGAGCATGCTTGCCGGCACCCGTTCCAGGCTACGGCGCACCAGGCGCTCGACCTGGCGCGGGTTGGCCATGCCGGTGGTGTCGGCCAGGGTCACACCGTGCACGCCGAGCTCCAGGTAGGCATCGAGCAGGCGCAGCACCAGGTCTTCATCGATGCGCCCCTCGAACGGGCAACCGAAGGCGGTGGCCACCGAGGCGTTGAGGCTGACCGGGCGACCCTGCACGGCCTGTACGATGTCGCCGAAGCCAGCCAGCGACTGCTCTCGCCGCATGCGCATATTGGCCAGGTTGTGCGACTGGCTGGCCGAGAGCACCAGGTTGAGTTCGTCGGCACCGGCCGCCAAGGCCCGCTCGGCACCCTTGAGGTTGGGGATCAGTGCCACATAGATCACCCCCGGCTGGCGCTGGATGCCACGGAACACCTCATCGCCGTCGCGCAGCGCCGGAATCGCCTTGGGCGAGACGAACGAGCCGGCTTCGATGCGGCTGAAGCCCAGGCGCGAGAGGCCGTCGACAAGGGCGATCTTGTCCTCGGTAGCCACCCAGGTCGGTTCGATCTGCAGACCATCGCGCGGGGCGACTTCCTGGATGATCAGCTGTTCGGGGTTGGCCGGGATCATTGCACCACCCCCTGGCTGCGCAGGCGGGCGATGTCGTCCGCGGCCATGCCCAGTTGGCCGAGCACGGCATCGGTGTGCTCACCCAGCGCCGGCCCTTGCCAGTCGACCCGCCCCGGTGTGGCCGAGAGCTTGGGCACGATGCCGGGCATGCGCACGGCGGTGCCGTCGGGCAACTGGCTGTCCAGCAGCATGTCACGGGCCTGGTAATGCGGGTCGTTGACGATGTCGGCCACCGAGTAGATGCGCCCTGCAGGGACTTCGGCCTGCTCCAGTGCCGCCAGCACGGCGTCGATCGAATGCTGACGCGTCCAGCGTTCGATGGCCTCGTCGAGCAGCCCGGCCTGGGCGGCGCGGCCGTCGTTGTGGGCGAATTCGGCGGCTTCGGCCAGGTCCGGGCGGCCGATGGTGTGCATCAGGCGGCGGAAGATCGGGTCACTGTTGCCCGCGATCACCACGAACGCGCCGTCGGCGGTGCGGTAGGTGTTCGACGGTGCGATACCGGGCAGGGCGCCGCCGCTGCGTTCACGCACATGGCCCAGCAGGTCGTATTCGGGAATCAGGCTTTCCATCAGGTTGAACACGCTTTCCACCAGCGACACATCGACCACCTGGCCGACGCCACCGTTGGCCCGCACGTTGAACAAGGACAGCAGGGCGCCCATCACCGCGTGCAGCGAGGCCAGCGAGTCGCCCAGGCTTACGCCGGCGCGGGCCGGTGCCGCGCCCGGCTCGCCGGTGGTGTAGCGGATGCCGCCCATGGCCTCGCCAATGGCGCCGAAACCGGGCCGGTCACGGTAGGGGCCGCTCTGGCCGTAGCCGGAAATACGCACCAGGGTCAGCCGTGGGTTCAGCGCATGCAGCACGTCCCAGCCCAGGCCGAGTTTTTCCAGGGCGCCGGGGCGCAGGTTTTCGATCAGTACATCGGTGTCCTGCAGCAACTGCTTGACGATGGCCAGGCCTTCGGCGGCCTTGAGGTCGAGCGCCAGCGACTTCTTGTTGCGCGATTGCAGGTACCACCAGAGTGACGTGCCGTCGTGAAGCTTTCGCCACTTGCGAAGGGGGTCGCCCTGGCCCAGGGCTTCGATCTTGATCACTTCGGCGCCGAATTCGCCGAGCAGGCGGGCGGCAAACGGGGCGGCGATCAGCGTACCGATTTCCAGCACCCGAATACCTTCGAGGGGAGCAGGCATGTTGCGTACCTCATTGTTCTTGGACTTTGAGGGAGAGCCTACGGCGCAGGCGGGAGCGGCACCAATCCTCTGTCGGCAACAACCGTTCGCGAAACGCGAAGGGTCAGTCCCCGCGCAGTTGTTCGAACAGCAGTCGGCTGACCGGCGACAACGCCTCCAGCTCCCGCACCACCAGCAGCAACTCGCGCTCGGCCCAGTCGTCACTGAGCTTCACCGCTTGCAGGCCCAACGCGCCGCCGAACAGTTCGAAGGCCTTGCGTGGCAGGATGCCTACGCCCATGTTCGCCTGCACCATGCGGCACACCGCATCGAAGCTCGGCACATGAATGCGCAGGCGCAGCACCTTGCCGACCCGCCGCGCTGCCTCCACGGTGCGCATGTTGATCGAGCTGGCCGCATGCAGGCCGATGAAGTCGTTGTCCAGGGTGTCGGCGAAGGCCACCTCGGGCCGTGCGGCCAACGGGTGCCCGGCCGGCAGCACCAGGACCAGCTGGTCGCGCTTGTAGCGCACGGCGTGCAGGTCGCGGGTATCGCTGTCGGCCGAACAGATGCCGAGGTCGGCGACGCCGTCGAGCACCCCCTGAACCACGCCATTGCTGGGGCGCTCTTCGAGGTCGAGCTTGATCCGTTCGTGGTGGGCGCTGAAGTCGGCGAGGTCTTCGGGCAGGAACTGGATGATCGCCGACAGGTTGGCCAGCATCCGCACATAGCCGCGCACACCCTGCAGGTGCTCGCCCAGTTCCAGGCCGATCTTCTCCAGGTTGAACAGCATGCGCCGGGCGTGGTGCAGCAGGGTTTCACCGGCGGGGGTGAGCTGCATGCCACGGGCCTGGCGCAGGAACAGCGGCGTGCCCAGGGCGCTTTCCAGTTCGTTGAGGCGCTTGCTGGCGGCCGAAAGGGCGATGGCTTCGCGGGTGGCGGCGCGGGTCAGGCTGCCTTCTTCGTGGATGGCCACGAACAGTTGCAGGGTGACCAGGTCGAGGCGGCGGATCAGGTTGGTTGGGTGCATGGAGGTCTACTATTCAACAGGTACTCCTCAGGCTGCGGAAATTGATGCGATGCCTGAAAGCCGGTACATCCCTGTGGGAGCGGGCTTGCCCCGCGAACACCGGCGAAGCCGGTGCCATTCACCGCGCTGCCCCTTTCGCGGGGCAAGCCCGCTCCCACAGAAAACACCGCACAAGCTTCCCCTTCACTCAAAAATCTACACTGGCCGACAACCGCAAAACCCGCGGCGTGCCCTGGGTCAGGTAATTATTCGAGGTCGAAGCCGATGCCCAGTATGCCTTGTTCGCCACGTTCTCGACATTGGCCCGCAAGGTCACCTGCTTGTCATCCATCCTGAAACTGTAGCGCCCCCCCAGATCAACCCGCGTCCACGCCGGGATGCTCAGGCTGTTGTCGGTATTGACGTACTGCCCCCCGGTGCGCAACACCCGGGCACTCAGTGCAGCCCCCGCAATGCCCGGCACATCCCAGTCCGCCCCGAGGTTGTACTGGAAGCGCGGCACGCCCGGCGCACGGTTGCCGTCGTTACGACCATTGGCCGTGTTATCCAGCTCGGTGTGCATGAACACCGCACCCGTGAGCAAGCGCAACCCCTCGATCGGCTCGCCGAACACATTCAGCTCGACACCCTTGTTGACCTGCTCGCCATCCATGCTGAAGGTGTCCTTGCTCGCGCCCGGCTCCCGGAATGTGGTGCTGTTCGGCTGCTCGATGCGGTAGACGCCCAAGGTCGCGCCAAAGCTGTTCCAGTCCAGTTTCACCCCGGCCTCGACCTGCTTGCTGCGCTTGGGCGGGAACACTTCATTGGCGTTGCTCACGCTGGACGGCGCGGTCGGGCCCTGGGCCAGGCCTTCGATGCGGTTGGCATAGAACGACACATGCTCCCAGGGCTTGATCACCAGACCATAGACGGGCGTTGTCACCGACTCGTCGTAGTTGGCATTGCGCACACCGGTGGCCGTGGCCCAGCCGTCGACGCCGATGGACTGCCGGCGCACGCCCACGGTCAGCAGCACCCGGTCGTCGAACAATCCCAGGGTGTCGGACACCGCCGCGCTCTTGATGCGGTTCTTGCCGACAATGCGCGGGTCGTGCAGGTCGCTGCCGGAGTAAGTGTTGGTCGGGCGCGGCACCTTGACCGGGTGGTACAGGTTGGAGTCGAAGCGGTTGGCCGCCGTGATCGCCTTGTAGGCCGAGCGCTGCTCGCCCCACATGCCCGACAGCCCGAAGTTGACCCGGTGGCTGACCGGCCCGGTGGCGAAGCGGCCATTGAGGCCGGCCATGGCGCTCTTGTTGTCCTCGTCGTGGGGCGGGTAGAGGTAGCCGCCACGCGCCGTGCCGTTTTCGTCGCTGACGTAGAGCGAGGAATACTCGCCGTTCTCGCGGGTGTGCTTGGCGCCGGCACCGGCATACAGCGTCCAGTTGTCGTCGAGGTCGTACTCGGCGTTGACCATGCCGTAGGTGTCTTCGAGCTGCGACCAGGTCCAGTCCTGGGAATAGTTGTCGCGTGCCGAGGGCGCGTGCGGCACCTTGGTGCCGGTCGGGTAGATCACCGCGCGGCCCTGGTTGATGCGCTCTTTCTGGTAACCCAGGTCGGTGGACAGGCGCAGGCGTTCGCCTCGGTAGTCCAGGGCCAGGGCGAGCAGGGTGGAATGCTGGGCTTCGTCGTGCACGCCCGTGCCGCCGTCATGCTGGGCCAGGTTGATGCGCGCGCCGAAGCGGTTGTCCTCGCCAAAGCGCTTGCCCAGGTCGAGGTGGCCGCCGAGGTTGGCGCCGGTGGCGTAGTCGAAGGTGATGTGGCGGGTCGGGGTGTCCTCGGCGCGCTTGGGCACCAGGTTGACCGCGCCGCCGATGCCACTGCCTTGGGGTGCGACCCCATTGAGGAAGGCATTGGGGCCTTTGAACACCTCGACCCGCTCCAGCGCCTCGGTGGTGACGATCTGCCGCGGCAGCACGCCGTACAGGCCGTTGTAGCTGATGTCGTCGGTGTTCAGCGGCAGGCCGCGGATGGTGAACACCTGGGAGAAGTTGCCGAAGCCCGCCGACTGGCGCACCGCCGCGTCGTTCAGCAACACGTCGCCCAGGGTGCGCGCCTGCTGGTCGGCGATGGTCTTGGCGGTGTAGCTGGTAACGCTGAACGGCACATCGCTGATCGGCTGGTCACCCAATAGGCCCAGGCGTGCGCTACGGGCTACCTGGCCGCCTTGCCAGGTGTCGCTGCTGGCTGCCAGGTCGCTGTTGATGGTGGTGGCGCCAAGCTCCAGGGCATCGCCCAGGTCCACCGCCGGGGCCAGGGTGTAGCCGCCGCTGTCGGTGCTGATCAGGCTGTAGCCACTGCCGGCGAGCAAGTGCGCGAAGCCGTCCGCCACGCTGTAGCTGCCTTCAAGGCCCTGGCTTTGCGCGCCCTTGAGCAGTGCCGGGTCGAACGACAGCGGCACGCCGGCGCTGGCAGCGAAGCGTGCCAGCACGTCGGCCAGCGGGCCGGCGGCAATGTGATAGCTGCGCGTGCTGCCGCTGGCGGCGGGCTCGGCGGCCAGCAGCGCGGGGGCGGGTACGAGCGTGCCGATGGCCATGGCCAGGCTCAGGGCTTTGAGGCGCAAGTGGGGGCGAGGCGTCATGCGAGGATCCTGTGGGTGCAGAAAACGAGGGTTCTGCACTCATCACCGGACGACGCAGGAAAAGGTATCAGGCAACGGCAAAAATAATTACACCCGGGGTTCGACGGTCACCCAGTAGCGCGTCAGGCCATGGATCGCCACCGGCAGGGTCTCGCCGAGCAGGCGCAAGCTGGCGTCGCTGTCGGTCAGCGGGAACGCGCCCGACACCTTCAGCTCGCCGACCGCCGGGTGGCAGCGCAGCAGGCCGGGGCGGTAACGGCCCAGCTCCTGCAGCAGGTCGGCCAGGCGCATGTCGCGGGCCAGCAACATGCCGTGCTCCCAGGCCAGGTCGTCGGCATCCAGCGCGCTGGCCGGCTGCACCCGGGTGGCATCGAAGGCACTGCGCTGACCGGCGAGCAGTACCCGGTTGCCGCTGCCGTGCAGTGGCCGCGCATCCACCGCGCCTTCCAGCACGGCGACGCGGGTCAGCGTCCCGTCGAGGCGCACGCTGAAGCGCGTGCCCAGGGCCTGCGCCTGACCGTGCAGGGTGCGCACCCGCAATGGCCGGGCGTCTGCGGCGCTGGTGACGAGGATCTCGCCGGCCAGCAGGTCGATGCGCCGCTCCTGGGCGTTGAAGTCGATATCGATGGCGCTGTCGGTGTTCAGCAGCACCCGCGAGCCATCGGCCAGGGTCAGCGGGCGTTGCTCGCCGACGGCGGTGCGGGCGTCGGCGCGCCACTGTTGCCAGGGCGTTTCGCGCCAGGCCAGCCAGGCCGCAGGCGCAGCCAGCAGCAACAGGCCCAGGCGCTGCATGGCCTGGCGCCGGCTGACGCCCCCTTGGCGGCTCAAGCGGCGCAAGGTTTCTCCGGCAACCGGTGTGGGCAGGCGGCGGAAGTCACCGAGGATGGCCTCGGCACGCTGCCACGCCTGGGCATGCTCGGCGCTGCGCTGGCACCAGGCCTGGACGGCGCGGTGGTCGTCCTCGGTGGCGCTGCCCGATTGCAGTTGCACCAGCCAGTCGGCGGCCTCGCCAAGTATGTGCGGGTCGATACGCGGGTTCATGGATCAAGGCCCAGGCAGGCGAGGAAGGCGCTACGCATGTCACGTTTGACGGTGATCAGCGAGACGTTCAGTTGCTCGGCGATTTCGCCGTAGGTCAGGCCATCGAGCTGCGACAGCAGAAACACCTGGCGCACCCGCGCCGGCATTTCCCGCAGCATGGCATCGACGCGGTAGAGGGTTTCCAGGATCAGCCAGCGGGTTTCCGGCGAGGGTGCCTCGGGCTCGGGCAGGTGCGCGATGGCTTCGAGGTAGGCGCGCTCGACATCCTGGCGTCGCCAGCGGTCGACCAAAAGGCCCTTGGCGATGTGGGTGAGCAGGGCGCGTGGTTCGCTGCCCAGGCCCGCCGTGGCGTTGCGGCCGAGCAGGCGGACGAAGGTGTCATGGGCCAGGTCCGCGGCATCGCAGGCATTGCCGAGCTTGCGCCCCAGCCAACCCTGCAGCCAGCCGTGGTGTTCGGTGTACAGCGTCTTGACCTGCAGGTTGAGGGTGGGGTCGGCGGGCGGCATGGGGAATGAAGTTGTAATTAAGAATGGATCGCATTCTAATCATCTGGCCCTATCGCCGGCAAGCCGGCTCCCACAGATACCCCACTGTTCTATAGGAGCCGGCTTGCCGGCGATAGGGCCCGTGCCGACTCAGCGATTCAACCCCCCACAACCATCGAGGTAAACGGTGCCACATAAGCCTGCAAGGTCACCAGGCAACCCACCAGAATCGCCAGAATGATCGAGTGGAAGAACACGTAGCGCAGAATCTCCCCCTCATGCCCATACCAGCGGGTAGCCGTGGATGCCACCACGATCGACTGCGCATCGACCATCTTGCCCATCACCCCACCGGAACTGTTGGCCGCCGCCATCAGCACCGGGCTCAGCCCCAGTTGCTCCGCCGTCACCCGCTGCAGCCCGCCGAACAACACGTTGGACGCCGTGTCCGAGCCGGTCAGCGCCACCCCCAGCCAGCCGAGCAGGGTGCCGAACATTGGGTAGAAGATGCCGGTGGCGGCGAAGGCCAGCCCCATGGTCGCGTCCAGCCCCGAATAGCGCGTGAGAAAGCCCAGCGCCAGCATGGCGACGATGGTGATCAGCGAATAGCGCACCACCCAGATCGTGCGCAGGTACTGGCGCCCCAGCTCCAGCGGCGAATAACCCATCAGCAGCCCGCCGAGAATCGCCGCCAGGAAGATGCCGCTGCCCGTGGCGGTGAACCAGGTGAACTTGTACTGGGCGTCCTCCTTCTTCGCTGCCGGCACCACCGGCGGCACCTTCTCGATCTGCTGGTGGATGGTGTCGAAGGTGAACACCGGGGCGAACACCGGGTTGGCCTCGCGCAGCGGCTTGCCCTGCGGGTCGAGCATGGCCGCGCCGCTGGCGGGGTCGAGCGCAGGGCGAGTGTCGAACAGGTTCTTGAAGCTCGCCGTACCCCAGGCGAACACGAACACGGTGAGGATGATCCACGGCATCCACGCCTTGAGCACGCTGCGCTGGTCGCGTTGGGCAAAGGCGGCGCTGCTGCCGGGGCTGTCGTCGACGTCGATCTTGGAATCATCGACGCGCCCGGTGAGCGCCGCCGAAGTGTGCACCGTGGCCGGTTTCCACACCCGCAGGAAACCGGTCAGGCAGGCCATGGAGATCAGCGCGGCGATCACGTCCACCAGCATCGGCCCATGGTAGTTCGACACCAGGAACTGCGGGATCGCAAAGCTGACCCCGGCCACCAGGATCGCCGGCCAGATTTCCATCATCTTGCGCCAGCCGGCGAAGGCCCAGATCAGCCAGAACGGCACGATCACCGAGAAGAACGGCAGCTGCCGCCCGACCATGGCCGACAGCTCCATCTCATCCAGCCCGGTGACCTTGGCCAAGGTGATGATCGGCGTACCCAGCGCCCCGAAGGCCACCGGCGCGGTGTTGGCGATCAGCGCCAGGCCCGAGGCCGCCAGCGGCGAGAAGCCCAGGCCGATCAGGATCGCCCCGGTCACCGCCACGGGCGTGCCGAAACCTGCCGCGCCCTCGAAGAAGGCACCGAAGCAGAAGGCGATCAGCAGCAGCTGCAGGCGGCGGTCATCGGTGATGCGCGCCAGTGAATCCTGCAGCACCTTGAACGAGCCGTTCTCGGTGGTGAGCCGGTGCAGGAAGATGATGTTCAGCACGATCCAGCCGATCGGCAGCAAACCGTTGGCCGCGCCGTACAACGCGGCGGAGCCGGCCATGTTGGCCGGCATGCCGAAGGCGAAGATCGAGATCAGCAACGCCGAGCCCAGGGCGAGCAGGGCGGCGATGTGGGCTTTTATATGGAAGAACGCCAGTGCTGCCAGCATCACCACTACCGGTACGGCGGCCATGACGGTGGAGAGCCAGGGACTGGAGAAGGGATCGTAGATTTGCTGCCAGACCATTTGCCACCTCGTTTGTTGTTGTGTGAGGTTTCGCGTTTTTTGGGCAGGTTGGCATGCAGGGATGCCAGGGGGAGTATAGAAAGGATTTTGTCTGCAGCAGATCTTCTGACAATGCCGGCCCATTCGCGGGACAAGCCCGCTCCCACAAAACGGTGGAGAACCTGTGGGAGCGGGCTTGTCCCGCGAATGGGCCAGTACAGCCGCTACAAGGCCCTGGCCAGAAACTCGGCAGTACGGCTCTCGGCGCACCGAGCAACCACCCCAGGCGCCCCACTCACCACCACCGTCCCCCCCGCATCCCCAGCCCCCGGCCCGATGTCGATCACCCAGTCACTCTGCGCCACCACCCGCATGTCATGCTCGACCACCACCACACTGTGCCCACTGTCGACCAGACGATTGAGCTGCACCAGCAGCCGGTCGATGTCCTGCGGGTGCAGCCCGTTGGTAGGCTCGTCCAGCACATACAGCGTGGCGCCCCGGGCCATGCGCTGCAGCTCGGTGGCCAGCTTGATCCGCTGCGCCTCACCGCCAGACAGCTCGGTAGCGGGCTGGCCCAGGCGCAGGTAGCCCAGGCCGATGTCCTGCAGCACCTGCAGGCAGCGCCGCGCCGGCGGCTGCTCGGCGAACACGGCGAGCGCCTGGTCGACCGTCAGCTGCAACACCTGGGCGATGGTCATGCCCGCCCAGGTCACGGCCAGGGTCTCAGGGTTGTAGCGCGCGCCATGACACGTCGGGCAGGGCGCATACACACTCGGCATGAACAGCAGTTCGACGCTGACGAACCCTTCGCCCTCGCAGTTCGCGCAGCGGCCCTTGGCGACATTGAACGAGAACCGCCCGGCATCGAAGCCACGTGCCTTGGCCTGCTCGGTGGCGGCGAACAGCTTGCGCACGTGATCGAACAGCCCCGTGTAGGTGGCCAGGTTGGAGCGCGGCGTGCGGCCGATGGGTTTCTGGTCCACCTGTACCAGCCGCGTGATGCTGTCCAGGCCCGCCGTGACGCGCCCGGTACTGGTCTGCTCGGGCGCGTCTTCCAGGCTCTGCTCCTCAGGCTCGGCAGGTTGTTCGGCATGGCCCAGGTGGGCGCCGACCAGCTCCAGCAACGCCTGGCTGACCAGGCTCGACTTGCCCGAGCCGGAAATGCCGGTCACTGACGTGAAGCAACCCAAGGGGAACTGCGCGCTGAGGTTGTCGAGGTTGTTGCGGGTAATGCCCTCCAGTTGCAACCAGCCTTGGGGCAGGCGCGGTGCCTGGGCAGCCGACTGCTGCGCAGCGAACAGATAGGCCCGTGTGCGCGAAGCCTCGACGTCGGCCAAGCCCGCTGGCGGGCCGCTGTACAGCACCTGCCCGCCATGCTCGCCGGCCGCAGGGCCCACATCCACCAGCCAGTCGGCGCGGCGCATGGTGTCCAGGTCGTGCTCCACCACATACACCGAGTTGCCGGCCTGCTTGAGCCGTTGCAGGGCCTCGAACAGTGCCTCGCTATCGGCCGGATGCAGACCGGCCGACGGCTCGTCGAGCACATAGATGACGCCGAACAGCTGCGAGTTGAGCTGGGTGGCCAGGCGCAGGCGCTGCAGCTCGCCAGACGACAGCGTCGGCGTGCTGCGTTCCAGCGCCAGGTAGCCCAGGCCCAGGTCGATCAGGGTATCGATGCGTTCGAGCAACTCGACGCTGATGCGCTGGGCGGCCAGGCGTTTCTCCAGGGTCAGGTTGTCGTCGTGCTGCTCCAGGTAGCCCGGCGCCGACACCTTGCGGAACACCTCGGCCAGGGTCTGCAAGGGCAGGCGCGACAGCTCGCCGATGTCACGCCCGGCGAAGGTCACCTGCAGCGCCTCGCGCTTGAGGCGCTTGCCCTGGCACAGCGGGCAGGGGCTGGGGCGCATGAACTGGGACACGCGCTTGCGCATCTGCGCGCTCTGCGAATGCATGAAGGTGTGCAGCACATAGCGCCGGGCGCCACTGAAGGTGCCCTGGTAGCTGGGTTCGAGCTTGCGTTTGAGCGCGGCGCGGGTTTGCGCCGGGGTAAGGCCGGCGTACACCGGGACGGTGGGTGTGTCCTCGGTGTAGAGGATCCAGTCGCGCTGCGCCTGGGGCAGGTCGCGCCAGGGGATATCGACGTCATAGCCCAGGGTCACCAGGATGTCGCGCAGGTTCTGCCCCTGCCAAGCCATCGGCCAAGCCGCCACGGCCCGCTCGCGGATGGTCAGCGACGGGTCGGGGACCATGGTCGCCTCGGTGACTTCGTAGACCCGGCCCAGGCCGTGGCACTCGGCGCAGGCGCCTTGCGGCGTGTTCGGCGAGAAGTCCTCGGCGTACAACATCGGTTGGCCGGCCGGGTAGCTGCCGGCGCGGGAGTAGAGCATGCGGATCGAACTGGACAGGGTGGTGACGCTGCCCACCGAGGAGCGCGCGCTGGGCGTGCCGCGTTGCTGCTGCAGCGCCACAGCCGGCGGCAGGCCTTCGATGGCGTCCACGTCCGGCACGCCGACCTGGTCGATCAGGCGCCGGGCGTAGGGCGCGACCGATTCGAAGTAGCGGCGCTGGGCTTCGGCGTAGAGGGTGGAGAAGGCCAGTGAGGATTTGCCCGAGCCGGAGACACCGGTGAACACCACCAGTGCGTCGCGGGGGATGTCGACGTCGATGTTCTTGAGGTTGTGCTCGCGGGCGCCACGTACGCGGATGAAGCCGGGCGGGGTTGGGTGGCGTGGCGGCATGAGGGCTTTCCATTGCGGGGACGAAGCCACAACTTAGCACTCTTTGTTGTTGGCGGTGCTGGCCTCTTCGCGGGACAAGCCCGCTCTCACAGGGATCGCGTCAGTTTCTAGGCATTGAGCAAATGAGCTGCTCCCACAGGTACATCGCCACCTTTGAGCAGTGCGCAATTTCTGTGGGAGCGGGCTTGTCCCGCGAAGAGGCCAGCACAGGCAAAACACATTCAGGACCGCTGTTCGCGCGTCCCCAGCACGTCGCGAATGTTGTCCACCACATTGCTGTCCTTGATCACATCGCTCAGCCAGCCTTCCAGCGGCATGTTGCCCCACTTGATGGCACGTTCGATCAGGTACGGCACCGGGCTCTGCGGCTCGCTCTGCTTGAAGAACTGGGCAATGCCCGCAAGCAGGGTGAAGGCTTCGTCGCGGTTGAGCGGGGTGGTGCGCAGCGCGGCGGGCGCAGCAGCCTGGACGGTGCTGTTCATCGCTTCTCCCGGCTCGGCCCCAGTGGGGGTGGGCGTGACAGGTTCAGGCTGGGCCACCTCAGCCGGGTGCAGCTCGATGCCGCGGTCCTTGAGCAGTTTCTCTGCCAGCTGGCTGGCCCGCGACAGCATGTCGGCAAGGCTGGCGAAACTTGGCGACTCGGCGCCGAACAGGCGGTCGGCGGTGGCCTGCAAACGCTCGCAGGCCCGCAGGCTTTCGGCAATCTGCAGGGCCTTGGCGCGCAGGTGATCGCTGTCGCTGAGCACCACCGAACGCTGGAAGATCTCGGCGTTGATCTTGCCTTCGGCAAGCGCCGTCTGCATCGCCTTGGGGTTCTGCAAGGCGAGGTTCTCTACATGGCGTGATTCGTCATAACGCAGCACGCCGAAATGCTGCCCTTGGGTAATGGGCAAGCCACCGGCAATGTCGGTGAGGGTGGTTTTCAGCCAGGCCAGCCGTGCGGAGCGTTCGTCCAGGCCGTCTTCGAGCGAGGGGTAGGCGCTGTCCCAGAAACGTTCGAGAATGCGCTCGGCCAGGCTCAAGCCGAAGGTGATGCCTTGGAAATGATCGCGCTGGGCCAGGCCTTCATTGAGCCAGGCGACCAGCATCAGGTCCTTGCTCTGCTGGGCCAGCCCTTGGGCGGAAAGCTGGATGACCTTTTCCCAGTCGGCGGTCTTCAGGTCAGTCTGCCAGTCGCCTTGGGTCAGGTAGTCAGGGTCTGCCCGGCGCGCCTCCTTGATCTGGTCGAACAAGGCGGAGAAGCTCAAGTCTTCGCCGCTGCCACCGTCGATCGGCGCGGCCAGCTCGGCCAGCGAAAGGTCGTTGAGGATTTCAGGCATAGAACACTCTGATCAGGGGTAATGAGCACCGTGCCGGGTGACCCGGCACGGTGCAGGTTATGGGCCGCGCATGCAGCCCACGGCAAGCGACTGCTTAGGCGAACACTTTGTTCGCGGTGCGGTCCCAGCCGCCGACGATGTTGCCGCCAGCCTGGCCGTCGGTACGGTTCTGCTGGGTGTAGGTGGTCTTGATGCGCGCGAAGTTGAAGCTGATTTCTTCGATCGGCAGGTCGCTGACCGCCTTGTCTTCACCGCCCTGGTTGCCACCGGCGACGAAACGCACCGACGACACCACCACTTCTTCCATGTCGATGGTCAGGTAGGTGACCTTGTCACCACCGGCACGGTTGACGTTCAGCTTGAGCTTGGCAATGTGCTTGCCGGTGCAGCAGTGCTCGAACAGTTTGGCCGAAGCCTTGTCGACGGCTTTGCGGATCTTGAAGTCGGTCAGCGCCACGCGCTCGGAGGACGCACCGCCCGAGGAGCTGGCAGTGGCCGAGGTGGCCTGGGTGGCGCCGTACTCGTAGCCCAGCACTTCGATCCAGTCCTTGTGCTTGTCGTCCAGTACTTCGCCTGGGATGCCGTCGATTTGGATATACGCGTCAAAAGCCATTGTGAAATTCTCCATTCACATCAGTTAAGGGTCGCTCATGCGTCCCTTTGTGTTGACCTCGCTGAACAGCTCAGCAGAGGTAGCTTGCCGCCAGCCGGGCCTCCTCCAGTGAGGCCCGGCTGGCAGGTTCTTGCCGGCGCGGCCTCAGTTGAGCCCGCGCACTTCGATTTCCACCCGGCGGTTGGGCTCCAGGCACTTGATCAGCTGCGCCCGCGGTTGCTGCATGTCGCAGTTGACCAGCGGCTTGCGGCTGCCTTCGCCCTGGGCCGTGACCAGTTCCGCAGGAACGCCCTTGCCAACCAGGTAGGTACGGATGGTCTGCGCCCGTTGCCGGGACACCTGCAGGTTGCCCTGGGCATCGCCGAGCTGGTCGGCGTGGCCGGAAATCACGATCTTGCCGATATTCGGGGTGTTCAACAGTTTGCTGGCGATCGCGCTCAGCTGGCTCTGGCCTTCACTCTTGAGGCTCTGGAAATCGGCGCGGGCGAACGCGAACAGGGTGTCCGACTCCAGGGTGATGGTCTCGATCGAGCGCAGCGACTGGGTCAGCAGGCTGTTGATGTAGTTGCGCGAACTGGACATCAGGAAGGCGTTGTCGAGGATGCGCGGTACATCGGGCTCGCGGATCTGGTCCGCATAGAAAACGATCTGCCGGCTGGCGTAGGCGTAGTCCTGGTTGGCCGCGCTGTCGGTGGCGGCACTGGCCATGGTCTTGCCGGTGTGGCGGGCGATGGCCGGGTACCAGTAGTCCGGCATGTGCGCCTTGAGAAACGCCGCATCGGCTTTTTCCCGCTGGGCGGGCGAGAGCATCACGTAGGTGTCCAGGGCGGCCTTGCCGAAATCGGCGATCGACTGGGCGCGGTTGTCGTGCGGCAGGGCCTCGGCCTCGACGCTGTCCACGCCGCTGACCGGCTGCAGCGCCTGGGTATTGCGCTGATAGACCTTGAGCGTGGTCAGCAGGTACAGGGTGCGGGTGAGGTTGTCCGCCGTGGGCTTGAGCATCACGTTCTGCAGGGTCGCGAAGTACCGTGCGCGCAGCACCGGCTCGACCTTGTGCCCCTGGTACAGGCCCAGGCGCATGCCCAGCGGCACGGCCTGGTCGTGGTGTTGCTGGTAGTAGTGCGCGGCCCAGAACCGCAAGCGGTCGAGGCTGTGCCAGGCGGCATACTGACCGGCGTTCGCCTGGTCTTGCTGCCTGGCCTGTGCCAGTTCGTCGGCGATGCTGTCCAGAGTGTGGCGGTTGTTCAGGTACGACCAGCCCCACAGGCCGCACAGCAGCAGGCCCGCCAGGCTGGCGGCGCCTACCCAGGCGGCCTTGCGCTGGCGTTCGCGACGGTTGCTGGTGTACAGCGCCACCAGGTGCTGGTCAGGGATGATCACCTTGCGGAACAGGCTGTTGATGAACAGCGGCGAAGGCTGGCTACCGCCGCTGGCAGCGCCTTGGGCGTTCTCCAGGGCGAAACGCTCTGCCACCTGCTGGCCGTGGCTGCCCCACGGGGTCTCTTCGGCCTCCAGCGCGGCGGTGAAATAGAAGCCGCGCAGCAGCTCGGCAGGCTGGTACGGGTTGGCGCGCAGCAGGCTGTCGACGAACGCCTGCAGGCGCGGCTTGAGCGCGGCCAACTCCAGCGGGAAGCGGTAGGCGGCATCGTTGTGCCGGGTCAGCTGGATATCCTGTTGCACCAGTTGCTGGCGTGCCACCTGCTGCCAGTAGGCGCAGAGCTCGTCCATCGCCTTGCCGAAGCGCTGGCCCCAGTCGGCCTGCTCATAGCTTTTGTGCGAGAAGGTCTTGCCCATCACCTCGCCACGCGCCGTGTCGTCCAGCTGGCGGTAGAACGGGGTGAAACCGGGGATCAGGTCGCACTTGGTGAACACCAGGTAGATCGGCAGGCGCACTTCCAGCAGTGCGCAGCTTTCCTGGATGCGTTCGCGCAGGCGCTTGGCCACCCGTGCCTGGTCCTCGGCCGAGCCCTGCAGGATGTCGGCGATGCTGACGGCGACGATCAGGCCATTGAGCGGGCGGCGCTGACGGTGCTGGCGCAGCAACTGCAAGAAGCCGCGCCACTTGCCGGCTTCTTCCGGGCTGTTCATGTAGCGCCCGGCGGTGTCCAGCAACACCGCATCGGCGCTGAAGAACCAGTCGCAGTTGCGTGTACCGCCAAGGCCCGCGACGCGCATGCCTTCGCGCTCGGCATACGGGAAGTTGAGCCCCGACTGCAGGATCATGGTGCTCTTGCCCGCCGCCGGCTGGCCGATCACCAGGTACCAGGGCAGGGCGTAGAGCGCATCCTTGGCCGGTGTGCCGCGCGGGGTGTTGCCGTGCAGGCGCTCGATGCCCTGCAGCAGGCGTTCGCGCAGCAGGCTGACTTCTTCGCGGTCGGCCGGCGTTGCGTTGAGTACCGCCTGGTCGGCGTCGTCGCGCAGCAGGGCTTCAAGGTTGTGGTGCTGCCCTGCGCCCCGGTACAGCAACAGTACATAGCCCGCCGACAGCAGCAGGAACACACCGATGCCCGCCAACAGGCTGTGCAGCGAGGCGAAGCCCAAGCCACGGCCGATGGCCCAGACCAGGAAGATCGCCAGGAAGAAGGCCACCCCCAGCAGGTAGGGTTGGTAGCGCAGGCAGTAGTACTTGATCTTGTTCATACAGGCGTCGCATCCAACGCATCGACGAACTGGTCGATGACGTGTTCAAGGGGTCGGTCGAAATCGTGTCCGCGTGCGCTGTGTGGCATCGGGCTGAGCACTTCCAGGTGCTGGCAGGCATCGGCCGTGCCGCTGAGCAGGCGGTAGGCCGTGCGGGTGTGGCGCGACGTGAAGCCGTACAGCCGTGGGTGCATGAAGTCGTCGGCCAGCAGGCTCACCGCCGGGCCGCCATGCCGGCCGCCCAGGCGCGTCAACCAGGTCAGCCACAGGTCGGCGGTGGGGTTCTTCAGGCCGCGCTCGGCGGGCAGCGGCAGCTCGATGCCGCCTTCGAAGTCGCTGTGCAGCAACGGCCATGCGGCCTGCAGCCGCGACAGCGCGGTGGCGCTGTCGAAGGTGGGCCAGGAGCCCTGCAACGCCCTGGCGACATCGGCAAAGCTGAAGTCGTGCAAGAACTTCGCATGGACCCGGCGGAACAGGTCCAGGTCCTGCCCCTGGAGGGCGCGCAGGGCCTTGATGCGCTCGAACACCACGGCGCAATCGGTACCCTGCACGGCCTGGTGCAGCAACGGTTTGATCTGCGCGCTGAACAGCTCGCCGAGGGTGAACGGGTTGAGCAGCGCTTCGCCTTCCTGGCCCTTGAGCAACTGGAAGATGAAGAACGGGTAGCGCCGTTCGCTGGCATCACGCGAGCTGAGCAGGCCGCCCAGCAGCCAATTGCCGTTGCGCGCCCGGTAGCTGAAGAAACACATCGGCAAGGCGTCGAACAACGCCTGCCAGTCTTCGCGGTGGCGCATCGCCGCCAGCGAAGCCTGCAACCAGGCGTCGAACTCGCACACTTCTTCCGCCGCACCGTGCAGGCTGACGAAGTCCGCGCTCGACGGCAGTTTGCCGAAGCAACCGATCATTGCGCGCCCCTGTCGTTGAGCGCGCTCAGCGCCTTGACGTCACCCAGGTCGGTCAGTTTGACCCCACCGAAGTTGCGCACCACCAGGCTTACCCGGCCGTTGGCGGTGTTCCAGCTGAAGCGCTGCTGGATGCCGTCGAGGTCGTCGACCCGGGCGCTTTCGTTCATGCGCAGCAGGCCCCAGCGGCCCGGGAAGTCGAACACGGTGACCCGCGCGCCGCTGAGCGTGACCACGTCCAGGCGTGCGCCCGGCGCGTTGCTGGTGCCAGGCCAGGCGAAGCGGCTCCAGCTGCTGCGCCCGTTACGGTAGTGCTGCTCCTGGCCGTCGAGGGTGAAGACGATGTCGGTGAAGCTGGCCGACGGTTCGAGCATGATCTCGAAGCCGTTCTCGCGGTCCGACAGGCTGGCGATCACCTGGCCCACCGAGCTTGCCCGGTCGATGCTGTTGAGCATGCCCGGATTGACCAGCGCCGGTGCCTTGCCGTTGCCAAGGCCCAGGCCGTCGCCGCCGGACAGGTTGCCGATTTCGTTGCGCTTGAAGGTCGGCAGCAGGCCGCTGTCCGGGTCGACGAAGCGTTGCAAGTCCTTCACCGAGGCTTCGTTGCGGCTACCACTGGCGATCGGGTAGCGGTGGGCCATGACCTGTTGCCAGGGCTTGGCGATCTGCTGTGCCCAGGCTTTGGCGATCTGCTGGCCGGCCGGGTCGCGCAGGGTGTCCCAGGCGTACTGGATGGGCAGGCTGAACAGGCCCTGCAGCGAACGCGACAGGCCGTCCTGGCTGGTGTCGACGCTGGTTTCCACGTAGTTGCGCACGGTGGTCACTTCGCTGGGCTGGCCTTCCAGGGTTTCGCTGATCAGCTGCTTGCTGCTCTTGCCGACGTCCTGCGAGCGCTGGATGTTGTTCATGCGCACCTTGAGCTTGCGCAGCGCGGCCAGGTAGCGGTCCATGATGGTGCTGTCGGCGCCTTCGGCGTTGCTCTTGGCGAACACCCGTGCCACCGGTTCGAAGCGCTTGGCCAGGCTGCCGTCGTCGACCGCAGGCAGGCTCGGCGCCACGGCGTCGGGCAGGGCGTCCTGCGCGTCGAACAGGCCGCTGACCTTGCTCCAGAAACCGTCCACGCGGGCGTTGCCGGTGGCCGGCATTTCATGCTGGACGGGCAAGTCCCACTGGGTGTTGTCGTTGACCGCTGCCAGCAGGTTCTTCACCGGCGAGTTCTGCACGTCGCTGAGCAACCCCAGTTGCTCGGTGGCCGAGGAAAGGTCGGCGAAGTGGCGCACGTTGACGCTGCTGACCATCTTGTACCAGGCCTGGGTGTAGTCGCGCTTGTAGCGGGTCATGAACTCGCGCACGAAGTTGGCCTTCTGCACCAGGGCATCGCCGCCTTCGCCATCGAGCACCCAGTCCGTTTCGTTGCGCAGGTTGCCCGACACCAGTTTGATCAGCTCGGGTTTGACGAAGGTCTCCCAGCCCTGGCGGGTGTAGATCGCCGGCACCCCAGCGGAGCCGTAGAGCAGGGCGCGGCCGGGTTGCGGAACCAGGTCGTTGAGGCTCAGGGCAGGGAACTGCCGGCTCGATTCCAATTGCAGGCGCAAGTATTCACGGTCGACCAGCGAGCTGGAGATCATGAACGACTTGAGGTTCTGCCGGGTTTCGTTGATCAGTTGCTCGTTGCGCGGCAGCGCAGGCGCCTGGCCCTGTTCCAGCAGTTGCACGTACAGCGGCGCGTTCTCGGCGATGACGCCCTCGTCGGCGGGCGTGCCCTCGGTTGCTGCACTGGCCCAGGCCTGGGGCAGGCTGGCGGCGACGAAAGCCGGGTCCGGGTGGGCCTGTGGCTCGGTCAGCAGCAGGTACAGCTTGAGGGTGTTGTAGGCCTCGATGATCGACGCCACCTGCTGTTCGTCCAGGCGCCCGAGCATTTCTTCCGACAGTGACAGGCCACCGGTGGTGGCGGACAGCTCGGCGGCATCGCTGGCGGTGGCCAGGTTGACCTTGGCGGCGTAGGCGCCCGCGCGGGTATTGCCCAGCGCCGCCTGGGCCTTGGCGGCCACGCGCGGCGCCAGTGGCTTGCCGCTACGCTTGCGCGGGGCCGGGGCCGGGGTGAATTCCAGCGCCTGGTTGATGCCACTGGCGAAGGTATTGAAGGCCCGCATCTGCACCTGCAGGTTGCGCGCGATGGGCTCCAGCGCCTGGCTGCGCAGTTGCGCCAGGTAGGCGTTGCGCGCCACGTCATGCACGGCCTCGCCGTGGTACAGGCCGGCGCTCAGTCGCAGCGGCACGCCTTGCAGGCGATGGCCCTCGACGATCGCCATCTGCTCGCGCAGCACTTCCAGGCCTTTGCCTGCGGCCAGCAACTGCTCGCGATCGGCCGATTGCTCGATTTCGGCCAGCTGACCGCGCAGGCTGTCCAGCCATTGGCGGTTGTTGGCGAACGCCAGCGCCTGCCAGCCGATGAACAGCACCCCGGCGGCAGCGGCCAGACCGAGCAGCAGCGGGCTGAAGGCCGCCTGACGGCCCAGGCGCGACTGGTACAGGGTAAGGTCGCGGTCAGGGAAGATCACCCGGCGGAAGGTGTCGGTGATGAAGAAACTGCGGTTGCCCACGGGCTTGGGGCTGGCGTTGGACGCTTCATCAGCGGCCACCTGCAAGGCAAAGCTGTCGGCGATGGCGTCTTCGTACACCTGGGCCAGCTGCTGGTCGGTCTGCAGGGCGCTGGTGAAGTACAGGCCGCGCAGCAGCAACGGCGCGCCGCCGCGCTGCTCACGGGTGAAGTGTTCGAGGAATTGCTCGAGCACGCCATTGAGCGCGGCGAAATACTGCGGGAAGTTGAGCAGGGTGCTGTCGGCTGCTGCACCCAGGCCCACCAGCTGCGCATCGACCTGCTGGCGAATGTGCTGCTGCAGGTTCTTCAAGCGCGTTTCGAGCACCGCGTGCAAGCCCTGGTTGCGGATCTCGGCGAGGCCGAAGGTCATCCCCAGCGGCTGTTGGCGCTGGTGCAGGTCGAGGCCTTCGAAGGCCTGGTGGAAGCCCGGCAGCTGGTCGATCTTGCTCAGCATCAGGTAGATCGGCGGGTTGGCGTCCAGGCACTCGGCGTATTCCTCGACCCGCGCCACCAGTTGCGCGGCCAGCGCGTCACGCGCGTCGCTGTTCGACGCCAGCAGTTCGGGCAGGCTGACCACCAGCACCAGGCCATTGATCGCGGCCTTGCCGCGCTGCTTGCGCAGCATGCGCAGGAAGGCGGCGAACTCGCTGGCCGACTGGTCGTCGCGCAGGTAACGGCCGGCGGTGTCGATCATCACCGCGTCGGGGCTGAAGTACCAGTCGCAGTGCTGGGTGCCGCTTTCGCTGTCATTGGCGGTGGCGATACTGGCCGACAGGCCCGAATGGGTCAGCAGCGACGTCTTGCCGGCAGCCGACATGCCCAGCA
Source organism: Pseudomonas sp. GM84 (assembly GCF_000282535.1). Taxonomy (GTDB): domain Bacteria; phylum Pseudomonadota; class Gammaproteobacteria; order Pseudomonadales; family Pseudomonadaceae; genus Aquipseudomonas. Next base: position 23,164 of record NZ_AKJC01000336.1, read on the forward strand.
CCAGGTACCAGGGCAGGTCCGACAGCGCAGCCTTGCCACCACCCCCGGCGGAGCGGTCGGTGCGCAGCATGGCGATGGCGTGCTTGAGGCGTTCGCGCAGCACGTGCTGGTCGCGGAATTCGCCGGTGGCGTTCCACGAGCGGTCGACCTCGATCTGCAGCAGGTTCTCCAGGTTGTGTTCGCCGCGAATACGCTGGTACTGGCGCAGCACGATCACCAGCAGGAAGCAGGCACTGACGATCGCCAGCGCTTCGGGCACATGGTGGCGCAGCCACGGCACCATGGGCGCCACCAGCCAGCAGATCAACAGGGTGGCCAGCCACAGCAGCGGCAGCAGCACCCAGAAACTTTTCAACAGACGCAGTAGTGTTTTCATGTCTTCCTGACTCGGCTACCTGAGGGGTGTTCAGGCACTGAACAGCTGGCGGATTTGTTCGGAAAGGGCGGCCACGTCCTTGTCCAGCAACCAGTCGAGCGTCAGGTACACGCCGACGCAGACCAGTGCGATCAACCCCAGGTACACCCACAGCGGCACTTCATGGCGCAGCATCTGCGACACCTGGTCGGGCAGGGCCCAGTCGGGCGACAGGGTTTTCGGCGGCTTGCGGTAGCGGGCGATGTCCTGGCCCAGGGTGTTGGCCAGGTAGCGCAGCTGGTCCTTCTGGCCGAGGCTGAACTTGCCTTCGAAGCCCAGGGCCAGGCACAGGTGATAGACCTCCAGCACGTCGAGGTTCTGCTTGACGTCGCCGCGCAGCGCCTCGACCTTCTCGAAGAAGCCTTCACCGGCCAGGTGCACGCCGAAATAACGGAACTGCAGGGGTTGCAGCTCGAAGTGCCGGCGCAGGTCGCTGTCACCGGCGCGCAGCACGCTTTCATCGACGAAGGCGCACAGCGCGTACTGGGTGTCCTTGACCTGCTCGACGCTGTAGTTGGCCGAGCGGGCATCGCGCTCCAGGTTGGCGAAGAAGCGTTCGACGCTGCTCTCGAAGGCAGGCACCGAGGTCACCTGGCGGCCTTTGCGGACGATCAGCGCCATGCTGATGAAGTCCTGGACCAGGTCCTTGAGGGTCGGTTTGTCGCTGGCCGCCGCAACGGCGCCCTGCTGCAGTACGGCTTCGGTCATTTGAGCACCGCCATCAGTTCAAGCTTGAGGTTGGTAAAGGCGCTGGGCGCGTAGAAACAGATGGTCTGGGCATTCATCATTCGCTCGTACACATGGCCATGGGGCTCGATGGCGAAGTACTGGTTGTCCAGGCGCACCGGAATCGCGTTGGGCAGGCGCGCGGCGTGGTTGAGGGTGACCCCGGGCATGGCGCTGTTGACCACCACCTCGATGTCTTCCGGCGAGCCGACCTTGAATGCCCGCGGCACCAGTTCCAGCAGGCTGGCACCGGGCATGTCGGCGTGCACCGAGATATAGAAGTCGGCCTCGGCCAGGCGCGGGTCGCGCAGCTGGCCTTGCCAGTACGACGGTTTGGTCTGGGTGAGGTTGATGACGATGCACTGGTTGGGCACGACATTGTCGAGCATCACCCGGATCATCTCGTCGAGCTGCACCAGCGACGCCGCCGGGTCGTGGTGGTCGTATTCCGGGATGTCGCTGAGCTGGGTGTCCAGGGTGAAGGTCAGCAGGCCCCCGGCGAGGTCAGCGAGGAATAGGTACAGGCGCTCCGGGTGCAGACGCGGGTGCGCCAGCAGGTGCGCCAACTGCGGGTGCGCGCGGTTGACCGTGTTGAGCAGCCAGAACAGGGTGACGTCGCTGGAGCCGAACTCGGCGATCTGGTCGGCACGTTCGCGGCGCCGGCCGGACAAGGCCTTGCTCTTGGCCTGCAGCGCACCGAGCAGACGCTTGCCGATGCCCGCAATGGTTTCGTGGCTGCCCAGGTGCAGGGTCGGGTGGACGAAGTGCGGGTCGAGGTTGAAGCCGCCCATGCTGTTGCGCGTCAGCTTGGCCAGCGGGCAATGGCTGTAGCCATCGAGGCTGTCGCCATCGACCAGCAGCACCACGTTCAGGCGCAGGCTGGTGATTTCGTTCTCCTGCTCGCCTTCGTTGAGGTCGGGCAGGGTATCGAACTGCTTGCGAAAACGCCGTGCAGCCTTGTGGGCCTGGTCATCCTCGACGTAGTTGAGGCCGAACGGTTCGGGCAGTTTCAGCGCAGCATGAACCTTCAGGTCGTTGGCCTTGAGCAGGTCCTTGAGGTCGCGCGCAGCCGGCAGCGGGTCGTGCTGCGGCGCGTCGTACAGGCTGCCGTCGGGAAACACCAGCTTCAGGCGCTTGAGCTGCAGCGAACCGTTGGCCAGGGCGTCCTCGTCAACCTGCAGCGCCTGGACACCCCAATGGAAGGGCGTTGCGCGCAGGGTCGCCTCGGCCAGCTGGTGCTGGTGGAACTCATCCTGGTACTGGAAGTGCTGGGGCAGCAGGAACATGCCTTCCGACCACATCACTCGGCTCTGCTTGCTCATTTGACGCTATCCACTAATGAATTGAAGGTTGAATCCACCGCGTTGCTGGCCGACTGCCCGGCAGCGTCCACGGCCTTGTCGACCACCGCGTCCTGCACCTTTTCGCCCAGGGTTGGCGTGGCGCTCTGCTGCTGCAGCTGTTGCTGCTTTTGCGCGGCTGCGAGTTGGTCGGCGGTGGGCGGTTTGTTCAGCACGTCCATGCCGCGCATGGCGGTGATTTCGGTGTTGTCGACCAGAATCCACAGGCCATCGGAGGAGAACCAGATACCGTCCTTGCGCAGCGAGTCGGCATCGAAGGCGATCTTCCAGCGGGCACCTTGTTCATCCCGGAAGAACGCTGCCATGCCCACGTAGCGGGTGCTCTTGGCCAGCGGCCACTGATCGATCTGACCGATGCCTGGCAGCAGGGTGAGCTCGCGGGTGTCCACCAATGCGTTGCCCAGGGCTTTATCCGGCGACTCCCAGAGGGTGTCGGCATCGGTGGCGGCAAAACGTTCGAGGTCGGTCAGCTGGTACACGCGCATCACCACCGACAGCGGCTTGCCGTCGGCGCCCGGGTTGAGCTGGTTACCGCCATCGGAGGTGAGGATCACCTTCTCGCTGTCGGCCAGCATGTCGGCGGCCCAACTGTCTTCCATGCGCTTGCCGATGCGGTCGCTGACGCCGCAGCCGGCCAGCGCCAGCAGCAGGGCCACGGCGGTCAGGCGCTTGATGGCGGGGTGTGGGGTGTACATGGCGGCTTAATCTCCGGAAACGTGTTCAGGCCAGGCGATAGGCGAAATCGCCATCGCTGCCCAGTTCGATCGTCAAGCGCTCGATCGGCGCGTCCTGGGCCATGCGCTCGAGCACGTGCTGGGCAAGTTCGGGCATCAGGGTGCGCGACAGGATGTTGTCGATGTTGCGCGCGCCGCTGTCGACTTCGGTGCACCGCGCGGCGATGGCCTTGACCAGGGCCTCGTCGTAGCAGAGCTCGGCCTGGTGGTTGCGGGCGAAACGTTTGCGAATGCGCGCAAGCTTCAGGCTGACGATGCGTTCGAGCACCTGGTCCTGCACCGGGTAGAACGGCACGATGCTCAGGCGGCCGAGGAAGGCCGGCTTGAACACCCGGTTCAGCTCATCGCGCAGGCCTTCGACGATGGCCTCGGGGGTGGGCGGCGTCTCGGCGTTCAGGCAGGTCTGCATGATGCGGTCGGTGCCGGTGTTGGAGGTGAGGATGATCACCGTGTTGCGGAAGTTGATCTCGCGGCCTTCGCCGTCGTCGAGCACACCCTTGTCGAACACCTGGAAGAACAGTTCGAGCACGTCGGGGTGGGCCTTTTCCACCTCGTCGAGCAGCACCACGCTGTACGGTTTACGGCGCACCGCTTCGGTCAGCACGCCACCTTCGCCGTAGCCGACGTAGCCGGGTGGGGAGCCCTTGAGGCTGGAGACGGTGTGGGCTTCCTGGTACTCGGACATGTTGATGGTGATCAGGTTGCGCTCGCCGCCGTACAGGGTGTCAGCCAGGGCCAGCGCGGTTTCGGTCTTGCCGACGCCGCTGGGGCCGAGCAGCAGGAATACGCCGATGGGCTTGTTCGGGTCTTCCATGCGGGCGCGGGAAATCTTGATGCGCTTGCCGATCTCGTGCAGGGCATGGTCCTGGCCCAGCACGCGCTCGCCGAGCAGGGCCGGCAGGCGCTGCACGGTGTCGATCTCGTCACGCAGCATCTTGCCCAGTGGAATGCCGGTCCAGCCGCTGATGACCTGGGCGATGGCGCCGGCGTCGACCAGGGCGTGCACCAGCGGCTGGTCGCCTTGCACACGGCCAAGCTCGGCGCGCAGGGCGTTGAGCTGCGCGGCATCGGCGTCGTTGGCGGCGTCCAGGGCCTTGAGCTGTTTGACCAGCGCCAGTTCCTGCTGCCACTGCTCGTTCAGCCGCTGTTCCTGCTGCTGCTCGGCCTGCAGGGCGGCCTGCAGCTCGCCCAGGCGGCGGTGATGGTCGTGGCCTTTGCCGGCTTCGTGGTCGAGCACGGCGATTTCCGCCTGCAGGTTGTCGATGTGCCGGCGGCAGTCTTCCAGCGCGCCGGGCTGCGACGACTGGGCCAGGGCGATGCGTGCGCAAGCGGTGTCGAGCACGCTGACGGCCTTGTCGGGCAGCTGGCGGCCGGTGATGTAGCGGTTGGACAGGCGCACGGCCTGCACCAGGGCTTCGTCCATCACCGCCACCTTGTGGTGTTCGCGCATCTTGCCCAGCAGGCCGCGCAGCATGTGGATGGCCTTGTCTTCGTCGGGCTCCTCGACCTTGACCACCTGGAAGCGGCGGGCGAGGGCGGCGTCTTTTTCGAAGTACTTCTTGTACTCGGCCCAGGTGGTGGCGGCGATGGTGCGCAGCTCGCCACGGGCGAGGGCTGGCTTGAGCAGGTTGGCGGCATCGTTTTGCCCGGCCTGGCCGCCGGAGCCGATCAAGGTATGGGCTTCGTCGATGAACAGGATGATCGGGTGAAGGCTGCGCTTGACCTCTTCGATCACGGCCTTGAGGCGGCTCTCGAACTCGCCCTTTACCCCGGCGCCGGCTTGCAGCAGGCCCAGGTCCAGGGTGTGCAGGGCCACATCCTTGAGCACCGCCGGGACGTCGCCCTGGGCGATGCGCAGGGCCAGGCCTTCGACCACGGCGGTTTTGCCAACCCCGGCTTCGCCGGTGAGGATCGGGTTGTTCTGGCGGCGACGGGTGAGGATGTCGACCATCTGCCGCACCTCGAACTCACGGCCCAGCACCGGGTCGATGCGGCCGTCGCGCGCGCTCTGGGTGAGGTTGATGGTGTACTGGTCCAGGGCTGGCGTCTTGCCGCCGAGCTTGCCGGCCGCTGCCGGCGCTGCCGCCGGACTGGCCAGCGGGCTGGCGAGCCTGGATTCGGCGCTGCCTTCGACCAGGGCGGTGAGGTTCAGGCGCAGGTCGTCGGCGTTGATCTTCTCCAGCTCCGCGGCCGAAGCGATCACCACGCGGCGCAGCTCGGCATCGTCGAGCAGGGCTTGCAGCAGGTGCGCGCTGCGTACCTGACCGACGCCGTACTCGATCGAGGCCAGCAGCCAGGCCTGCTCGATCATGCGGGTGATGTGCGGTGACAGCGCTGGCGTGCGGGTATTGCCTTTCTTGAAGGTGCCCAGGGCGGTGATCAGTTGCGCCTGCAGACGCTCGGCGACCACGTCGTAGTGGCGCAGGATCGGCGCCAGGTCGCTGTCGCTGTTGTCCAGCAGCTGCAGCAGCAGGTGCTCCACCTCGACATCGTAGTGGTGCTCCGACAGGCACAGGGCCGCCGCGCTTTCAGTGGCCGTGCGGCTGGTTTCGTTGAGCTTGGCGAACAGAGACTTCAGGTTCACAAGGCGACCCCATCGTAAGGAATGTGGAAGACGGCGCAACGCGAAGGTTCTGCGTCACGGCCAGGGCGTTTGAGCCAGCCCAGCCAGCCCAGGGCGACGTTGCCGCTGCGGCCCAGCTGGGCACGCGGCACCGCTTCGCGCTTGAGGCGAGGGGCGATTTCGAAGTCCAGCTCTGCACCTATATAGAAGCGCACCAGCTCGACCAGCTTGCGGTAGTCCTCGGTGCCCGGCTGGAAGCGCTGGTAATCGGCCAGCGCCAACGGGCCCAGTTCGATACGAATGCACGACTGGTAGTCCCACACCCGGTTGCCGGCCACGGCGCTGTGGCCGAGCTGAGCATTCTTGCGCCCGAGCTGAGTGCACTGTTCGGGCTGCAGGTTGAGCCAGCGGCCAGCGAACTGCTTGACCTGGATCGGCAGGCCGAAATAGAAGCCGAGCATGCGTTCGAGGTTCAGCGCGTTGCGCGGCTTCTGGCTGAGCAGGCCGGCAAAGTAGCTGAACAGCTCGCGGCGCAGCGGCGGCGCGGGCTGTTCGAACTTCAGCGCCTGGGCGCGCGGGCCCAGGCCCACCAGGTTGAGCAGGTAGCCATCGAAGCGCGAGGTGCCGTTGCGCTCGTGCTCGATATGGAATTTGTACTTCTGCCAGGCTTCGTAGAACAGCGTGGTCATGCGGTGCGAGAAGATGTCGAGAAACGCATGGGCGGCATCGTCGCGGTACTGCACGTGGCGCTCCAGCAGCAGCTCGGTATACGGGCGCGGCAGCACGCCCGACGGCCCGACCAGCCCCATGAAGGTCACCTGCACTTCCGACAGCGGCAGCCCGGCCGGCGACACCTTGCCTTCGCGCTCGAAGTGCAGGTCGCTGACTTCGCTGGCCGGAAACGCCAGCGACAGCTGGGTGCGAAAACGCAGCGGGTCTTCGTGCGGCCGGGTTGCCAGGTCAATGCGCCCGGTGCGGCTGTAGTGCAGGCGGAGCAGGCGCACCAATTGAAAGAATTCGAATCGGTGCGGCTCGGCTCTGGCCTGATCGATCAGACCAGGGGCTGATCGCCAGTACGTGCTGGCCATTGGACGACTCTCTTTTCTCGTTGTTGGGAGCGCAGTGACAATTGGGTGAAGCTGTTCATCGAGCAGTACTGCCCGAAGAAGTGGTCCAGCACCATGCCGAACAGGAACACGCCGCTGCCGGTGAACTGGCTTTCGTCGAAGGTCAGGGTGATGCCCACGCCGCGTACGAAGTTCGGTCGCGGATGGCCGATACGGGCGACCACCGGCTCGCTGCTGATGGCCTTGATGCCGTTGATCTGTTTACGGATGGCCGACACGTTGCGGTAGTTGTACAGCGACAGCAGTTCGAGCAGCACTTCGCGGCCCTGGCTGACCAGCGACAGGTGGTTGAGCGACAGGTGCGCGATCAACCGCCAGATCAGGCCCTTGCCCAGCGGCACGCGCACCGTGGCGGTGGGCTTGCGCAGGCAGCGGATGTCCTTGATCACCGAGTTGGCCGGGATGTTGAAATCGCCACGCTCGCCACCGAACGGCAGCATCAAGGGGATATCGCGGTTGCTGCAGGTAAGGCTGATGCTCAGGGTGTCGCTGCTGCCGTCGATCAGCTCCAGGTCGCGGTCGACCACGCGGATGCTCATGGCGGTGGCGTCACCCTGGTTGCGCCGACGGGCGATCCAGAAGCTGTTGTGCGGGTCTTGCTCGCCGCGCGGTTCGAAGAACGGCAGGCAGGTGCCGACCTGGTCGATGCCGCCGAGCTTGCGCACGCGCCGCACACGGTCGATCGACACCACTTCCGCCGCGTTGTGCAGGCGAATGCCCGGGATGACCGGGTACTCGTGCTGGGTATGGGTGAGCTTGATCGGCTCGGCCTGCTGGCGGAACAGGTTGATGATCGGCGTGCAGTTGAGCTTGAAGTTGTTGCGCCCGATGTTCTGGGTCAGCCGCGCCAGGCGCTCGCTGAGGTCGTAATCGTTGAAGTAGAAGTTGATCTCCACCTGCTTGACGGCCTTGCCCTGCAGGATGCGGGCGAAACCTGTGAGGTCGAAGAACATGAACTTGTCAGGGAAGGTGAAGTACTCGTGCAGCAGGCGGTAGCCGAGGAACGAGCGCTCGGAGTAGTCCACCAGGCCTTCGTCGCGGGCATAGCCCACGGCTTTCAAGGCATCGCGCGGCAGGGCGACTTCGCGCTGGCGGCCGTCGTCCTGGAAGCTCAAGGTGGCCTTGGCCAGGTTGTTGAACAGCAGTTCGTAGAGCTGCAGCATCAGCGTCGCTTCGCCGTCGAGGAAGAAGCGCAGGCGGTCGATCTGCATCTGGCCGAACAGGGCGTCGCCGGTGGCGTCCAGGCGAATGCGCAGACGCGCCACCAGGTCGGCGCTGTGGCCGTTGAAGGCCGAGCGTTCCATTTCGGCGAACGACGCCTGCTGCACCGCGATGGGCCACAGCTCGACGGGGTAGCAGGTGCGGAACTTGCACACCACACCCTCGACGGCGTTGGCATGCATCTCGGTGTGCCGGGCCACGCGGTAGGCTTCGGTGACTTTCTCGTGCTTGCCCAGGCTCAGCTCGGCGATCGACATCGACGGGGTAGGGCGCAGGTAATGCGGGTACAGCACCTCAAGGAACGACTCGACGATTTCCGGGAACTCGTCGTCGAGCTTTTTATGCACCCGCGCCGACAGGAACGAGAACGCCTCGATCAGGCGCTCGGTGTGCGGGTCCTCGCAGTTGTCGCCCTCGATCAGCAACCGCGAAGCGATTTTCGGGTACTGCGCAGCAAACTCCTGGCCGAGGAAGCGCAGGTGCGACAGTTCCTTTTCGTAGTAGGGCAGCAGTTCGTCGAGCATCAGTTGAGGTTCTGCACTTTGTATTCCTGGGTGTTGACCTGCAGCACGGCGTCAAACGACACCTGGCGGCTGATGTCCTGCAGACGCAGCACGGCGTCTACCCGGAAGGTCAACATGCGGTGGCCGTTCTGCTGGGCCAGCAGCTGTACGCGTACCCGGCGAAAGCGCCGGTCGCCGGTGCTGATCGCCCGCTCCAGCTGTTGCTGGATGAGCCGGCGATCCTGCGGGTCGAGCACGCTGCGGCTGATGAAGTCGGGCATGCCGTATTCAAGGATGGAACCACCGAGCTGGCTGAAGCCGTCGAGCTCATCGGCGACCAGGGACTGGCGGGTATTCACCAGCACCTCCAGGTCGCGCACGATGCTGGCCTTGTACTCGGCCAGCGAGCAGGTGCGCTGCACGGCAGGCTCCGCCGACTGGTACGGACGGTCGTCCAGCAGTCGGTCAAGCAGCGAGGGCAGCAGGCGGGCCTGGTTACTCATGTGTCATCCCTGTACACACGGGGCCGGTCAGCCGCGGGCGCCTTGTGGCAGTTCGGCGACCAGGCGCAGCGAGGCGGTCAGTTCGTCGAGCTGGTAGTGCGGCCGCAGGTAGGTCACCGCCTTGTACACGCCCGGCTTGCCCGGCACTTCGAACACTTCGGCGCGGGCTTCGCGCAGCGGGAACTTGGCCTTGGCCTCCTGGCTTGCGGTGTCGTCGAGCAGCACGTAGCTGGCCAGCCACTGGTTGAGGAAGCGCTCGACGTCCATGCGCGAGGCGAAGCTGCCGATCTTGTCGCGCATGATCGCCTTCATGTAGTGGGCGATGCGCGAGGTGGCGAAGATGTACTGCAGCTGCGCCGACAGGCGTGCGTTGGCGTTGGCGATGTCGGTGTTGTACTGCTTCTGCTTCTGCGTCGACTGGGTGCCGAAGAAGGCGGCGTAGTCGGTGCCCTTGCAGTGCACCAGGGGGATGAAGCCCAGGTCCGACAGCTCTTTTTCACGGCGGTCGGTGATGGCGATTTCAGTCGGGCACTTGAGGGCGATTTCGCCGTCGTCGGTGTTGAAGGTGTGGGTCGGCAGGCCTTCGACCAGGCCACCGCCTTCCACGCCGCGGATCGCCACGCACCAGCCGTAGCGCGAGAAGGCGTCGGTGACGCGGGTGCCCAGGGCGTAGGCGGCGTTCATCCACAGGTACTTGTTGTGGTCGCGGCCGTCGACGCTTTCGACGAAGTTGAATTCTTCCACCGGCGTGGTATCGGGGCCATAGGGCAGGCGGCCGAGCACGTGGGGCAGGGTGAGGCCGACATAGCGCGAGTCTTCCGAGGCGCGGAACGACTTCCACTTGGCGTACTCGACGGTGTCGAAGATCTTCGCCAGGTCACGCGGGCCGGACATGTCGGTGAACGAGTCCCAGCCGAACAGTTCGGGCGAGGCTGCCGAAATGAACGGCGCGTGGGCTGCGGCGGCCACGTGCGAGATCTCTTCGAGCAGGTACATGTCTTCGGGGTTGCGGTTGAACTCGTAGTCGCCGATCAGCATGCCGAACGGCGCGCCACCGAAGGTGCCGTACTCTTCTTCGTAGACTTTCTTGAACAGCGCGCTCTGGTCGAATTCGCTGGCGGCCTTGAGGTCGCGCACCAGGTCTTTCTTGGAGGCGTTGAGCAGGTGGATCTTCAGCGTGGAGCTGGTTTCGGTCTGGTCGACCTGGTACTTCAGGCCGCGCCAGGAGGCTTCCAGCTGCTGGAATTCACGGGCGTGCATGATCTCGTTCATCTGCTCGGAGAGCATCGAGTCGATCTCGGCGATGCGCGCGTCGAGCACGGCGATCAGGTCCTTGCTCGGGGTCATTTCGCCTTCGAGCACCTGATTGACCAGTTCGCCGATCAGGTCGCGGGTGCGGCTGCGCTCGGTGTCGGAGCGGGCCACGCGGCTTTGCGAGATGATGCTGTCGAGCAGCGAGGCCTGCGGGGCGAAGTTTTCCACTTCGACCAGGTCGGTGTCCTGCTGAGGGAGTGCTTGTTTGTCGGTCATCGTCTGGCTCCTGCTTACTCGTTGCCGTCGGTGGCGGGGACGGCGGCCTCGCGACCGAATTCCTTGCCCAGGGTTTTCAGCTTCTCGGTGTTCTGCAGCACGTCCATCAGCAGCTCTTCGAGCTTGTCGTTGCCGCCCATCTTGTTGCGCAGGTCGGCCAGCTTGTTGCGTACTTCCAGCAGCTTGCGCAGCGGTTCGACCTGCTTGACCACGTTCTGCGGCTCGAAGTCTTCCAGGCTGTTGAAGTTCAGCTCGACGCCCAGCTGGGTGCCGTTCTTGGCCAGGGTGTTGTCGACGCGGTAGGTCAAGCGCGGCTTGATGCCCTTGAGCACGCCGTTGAAATTGTCGCGGTCGATGTAGACGAACTTGCGATCCTTGAGCTTGGGCAAGGGCTCCAGCGGGTTGCCGGAGAAATCACCCAGCACGCCGACGACGAAGGGCAGTTCCTTTTTCTCCAGCGCATCGCCGATGTCCACGTCATAGGTGATGTGGACCCGTGGCGCGCGAACGCGGTCGAGTTTGTGCTGGGTGCTTTCCTTCTTCGCCATCGTGATCTCCAATGCGAGCAATTCGCTGCGAATCTTGGCGCGGCCCGGTAACGGGCACGCGCGTTACAGTCCTTCGATCGTCAGCAGCAGGCGCTGACGGATTTCGTCGTTCATTTCCAGGATGTTGTCGCGGCCCACCAGCTCTTCGAAGCTGGTGTTGCCGGCAATCTGCGTGCTGCTGCGGATGACCGAATCGTCGGGCAGTTCCGAACGCACCGGCGCACTGATGACGCAGAACGGCAGGTCACCCAGGCCTTTGAGGCGCTCGAAGCTCAGGCCGAAGCGCAGGCCTTCGAACAGCCGGCCAAGGCCCGGCGACTTGCTCAGGCAGTAGAACAGCACCAGGTAGTGCACCACGAAGCGGTACAGCTCGGCGCTGCTGCGATTGGGGTCGTTGATGACGGCGCGAAAGCGCGAAAGCTCGAAGCCCTGGAAGCCGACCACCCAGCGCACCGGGCTGGTGATGCGGATGACCTGGCCGTTCTGGGCCAGGACCTTGTCGTATTCGAGCGGAAACAGTTCGGGGGTGGTGCTGATGAGGTTGAGCGGCACGTCCAGCGCGCTGACCAGCTGGAAGGGCGCGGCGCAGCCGATGCGCTCGTAGAGTTCGATGAGCGACTGGAAGTGGCCCTGGGTTTCGCGCCCGCTGCTGCGCTGCGCGCCCTGCAGGTATTCGCCGAACAACGTTTGCGGACGGATCAGCGGGGCCACGGTGGCGAGGTAATCCGACGCCTGCGCCTTGAGCGCATCGGAAATAGCCCGCGTCTGGCCACGCAGCTTGATCAGTGCTTCGACGTCAAACGTCTGTGTCATCGGTAAATCGTCCATGAAGCTTTGTGTTCGTCCCGTAACGCCGTTGGCGCGGACCTGAAACTGGGTGCTGGCACATGAATAGCGTGTTGCCAGCAATGCCGTGTAGGGCAGTTCGCAGTCGGAGAAGTTCCAGCGAAGTCGCCGATTTTTTCCCTGTTTTGTGAACGGGCGCAATGGTGTCGCATTGCTATCGGCTGCGGGTTGAGCGCGCGAAAATCAGGGGGTAAGCCCCGTAGAGTCTGGGTTTTTGGCGGGAGAAATGACCGACGAAATTGCTGAGAAATTATTTTTGAAAAGGTGATGCGGGTCGCATTTTGAGTGGCTTGGGAAACTTCGGTTGGGGCTTGGCAATAGGCCATCCAATGATGGCAATGCGACGGAATAGGGCGCGCTGAGTGCGCAGGTTCTGGGGATTGGCTGTGTCAGTCACGGCCCTATCGCCGGCAAGCCGGCTCCCACATGTACAGCGCCGATTTTGAATACTGCGAGATACCTGTGGGAGCAACGGTCTTGCTCAACTTCTAAAAGTTGATGCGATTCCTGTGGGAGCGGGCTTGTCCCGCGAACACCGGCGAAGCCGG
>NZ_AKJC01000337.1 GCF_000282535.1 Pseudomonas sp. GM84
GCCGGGCCGCCCCCAGCCGGCTGGGCGGCACGTCGTCGGCGTCCATCGAGGGCGACAGGTCCACGGCGATGATCAGTGGCGCGCGGTCGTCGAGAAAGTCCGGCAGGTCCTGCTCCCAGGTCGGCCCGGCTGCAGCCAGGGCACCGAGTATCAAGGTGGCGCCGAGCAAGTGCACCGGACGCAGACGGCGTTGTTCCTGCGGGGTAATCAGCAAGTGCGCCACCAGGTGCGGGGCGATGATGCCATCGAGCTGGCGGCGCAGGTCATGTCGGCGCAGCCACAGCATCGGCAGCAGCACGCCGGGCAAGATGAGCAACAGCCACAGCGGCCGCAGGAAGTGAAACGCTCCGAGATCGAAGGTCATGCTTGCGGCCCCATCGGCACCGGCTGACGACCGGCCAGCCTTGCCCGTAACAGCGCCAGCAAATGGCCGACCAGCAGCAACGCCAGGGCTGTCCCCAGTGGCCAGACGAACAGGTCGCGCTTGGGTTGATGACTGAAGGTCTTGACCTGGTGCGGGGTCAAGCGGTCGAGGGTGGCATACACCTGCTGCAAGGCCTGGCGATCATCGGCGCGGAAGAACTGCCCGCCGGTGGTGCGGGCGATCGCCTGCAGGGTGGCCAGGTCGACCTTGGCGTCGCCGGTGGCCTGCGGGTCGCCGATGCCAATGGTATGTACCACGATATGATTGTCCCGAGCCAGGCGCGCCGCGTGGTCGGGCGTGATGGCGCTGCCGGTGTCGTTGCCATCGGTCAGCAGGATCAGCACCTTCTCCGGCGTCCTGGCCGTGGCCAGGGCCTTGATGGTCAGGCCTATGGCATCGCCCAGTGCGGTGTTGGGCCCGGCCATGCCGATGCCGACCTCATCCAGCAGCATCAGCAGGCTGGCGTGGTCGAGGGTCAACGGCGCCTGGGGATAGGCGCCGGTGCCGAACACGATCAGGCCGATGCGGTCGTCCTTGCGCCGGGCGATGAAGTCGCGCACCACCGCCTTCACCGCGCTCAGGCGGTCGGTGCGCTCGCCGTTGGCGTTGGTGTAGTCGGTGGCCTCCATGGATTGGGAAATATCGATGGCCAGCATCATGTCGCGCATGGGTTGATCACGCTGGATCGGCCGCTCCACCAGCACCGGCCTGGCACAGGCAGCCACCACCAGCACCCAGACCAGCAAGTTGAGCAGCAACTGTCCACGCCCGCCGCTGGTGCTTGCAGCGCCCGGCTGCTTGCCCACGGCACGGCTCATCGCCGTGAAGAATGGCACCCGCAGTGCGCTGCGGCTTTCCTGGTACAAGCCCAGCACGCGGTAGGCCAGCCAGGCCAATGGCAGCAACAGAAATACCCAGGGGTAATCAAACTGCCACATGGTGCCCCTCGATCCAGCTTCGGCTGGCGCTGAACAAGGCACTCACCTGCTGCGCCTGCAGGGCGAGCAGATCGTCATCCGGGGCATAGGCAAGTGTCTGCAGGGTGTCGGCAAATCCTTCGGGCAAGGGTTGCCGCGAACGCTCGGCGAGAAACGCCTGCCATTGCGCGCCGGCCAGGCTGGCCACGGGCGGCGCATCCGGCATCGACAAGGCCACCCGTTTGAGCAGCTCGGGCAATTCGCGCAGGCCAGTCAGGCGCAGCTCGCCTTCGGCACGCGCCAGTTCATCAAGCCGCTGCAGGGCCTCGCGGCGGTAACGGTCGCGCTGCCAACGCCGCCAGCGCAGCGCCGTCCACAACAGCACGGCCGCCAACAGCAGCACGGCCAGTACCAGCCAGGCCCAGGTCTGTGGCAGGTAGCTGAACGGCGGCGCGCCGGGCGCCAGCTCGCGGAGCTGGTCGATGGCCGGCACAGGCGCACTCATCGTGGCGACTGGGCCAGGCGGCCCAGCTCCCGGCGCAACTGCTCCAGGCTGTCATCGCCGGTGCTCACCAGCAGCAACGGCACCTGGCTGCGGCGCAGCAGGTCGGCGACATCGCGCAGGCGCCCGGCGAGAAACTCGCCCAGGGGCCGGTTGACCCGCCGCTGGCCAACCTCCAGTTCCACTTGCTGGGCGCCCTGGGTCACATTGAGTCGCCCTTTTTCCGGCAGTTGCAGGGCAATCGGGTCATAGACCTGGATGGCGATCACATCGTTGTGCTGGCGCAACTGGCGCAGCAACGGCAGGGTGTCCGGGCCGATGCCGGCGAAGTCGCTGATGATGCAGATCAGGTGGTCATGGCCCGCCGAGGCCACACAGCTGCGCAGCACCTTGTCCAGCTGCGCGTCGTTTTCGCTGTCGACAGCAAAGGCAGACAAGCGCTGGTTGGCCTTGACCACCGCGCTGCACAACGCCTCGACCCGGGCGCGGCTGCGCAACGGGCGCACATAGTCCACCTGCTGGTTGCCGAAGACCATGCCACCGACCCGGTCCCCGGCATGGAAGGCCATCCACGCGCAGATAGCCGCCAGCTGCGCGGCGCTGACCGACTTGAAGTAGCGCTGCGAGCCGAAGTACATGCTCATGCGCTGGTCGACCAGCAGCAACGTGGGCCGATCGCGCTCCTCGGTGAAGGTACGCACGAACGGCTTGCCGTAGCGCAGCGAGGCCCGCCAGTCCAGATGGCGCAGGTCATCACCGGGGATGTAGTGCCGCAGTTCATCGAAGCTCAGCCCACGCCCGCGCAGGCGCGAGGCATGGTTGCCGGAAAGGATGCTTGACAGCGGCTGGCGGGCGACGAAGCTCAAGCCCCGGGCACGCGCCTCCAGCGCCATCATTTCGGCGAGCGAGGCGTAGACGAAACCGTCAGGGGCAATGCTGTTCGCTGGCATCGGCAGCTCCGTCAGGCGGGAATGGCCACCTTGTCCAACAGCCGGTCGATGACCTGGTCGGCGCCCACGCCATCGGTGACTGCGTCGTAGGACAATTGCAGGCGGTGGCGCAATACCGGGTGCACCACGGCACGCACATTGTCGGGGGAGACGAAGTCCTGGCCATTGAGCCAGGCATGGGCCCGCGACACCCGGTCGAGGCTGATGCCACCGCGCGGGCTGGCACCGATGCTGATCCAGCGGGCCAGGTCGGCATCGTAGTCGCCGGGATGGCGGGTGGCGTTGACCAGGTCGATGAGGTAACGGTCGATAGCCTGGGCGACATGCACCTGGGCCACCTCGCGGCGGGCGTCGAAGATCACCTGCTGGGCCAGGCGCGCGGGTTGTGCCGCGCCCTCGTGGCCGGCCTGGTCCTCCTCACGCACCAGGCGCAGCACCTGGGCTTCGTCGTCGGGATGCGGGTAATCGAGCTGCAGCTTCATCAGGAAGCGGTCCATCTGCGCTTCGGGCAACGGGTAGGTGCCCTCCTGCTCTATCGGGTTCTGGGTCGCCAGCACCATGAACAGCCCTGGCATCGGGTAGCTTTGCCCGGCCACGGTGATCTGCCGTTCTTCCATGGCCTCCAGCAAGGCGGCCTGGACTTTGGCTGGGGCGCGGTTGATTTCGTCGGCGAGGATGACGTTGCCGAACAGCGGGCCAGGCTGGAAACGAATGCTGTTGCCTTCGGCCGTCTGCTGCAGGATCTCGCCGCCGGTGATGTCCGACGGCAGCAGGTCGGGGGTGAACTGGATGCGCCGCATCTGCGCCTCCAGGTGCGTGGCCAGGGCTTTTACCGTGCGCGTCTTGGCCAGGCCAGGGAGGCTTTCGAGCAGCAAATGGCCGTTGGCGAGCAGGCCCAGCAGCACGTGACGAATGGTCTCTGCCTGGCCGAGGACCTTTTGCGCGACCGAGGCTTCCAGGGCCTGGACGTGTTCATGGGTGTTCACGGGGGCGGGGGTTCCTGGGTGGAGTTGACTGTCTGGTAAATCTAGTTGGGATGGGCTGGGGTGCAATGGGGTGTCGTGAAGAGAACAAGGTGGGCTCAAGATCCGGGACTTGCGCGCTCCTTGTGGGAGCAACTGTCTTGCTCAATGTCTAAAAGACGACGCGATTCCTGTGGGAGCCGGCTTGCCGGCGATGAGGCCGGGCCAGGCACCACGATGTAGCCTGTGCGGGCC
>NZ_AKJC01000338.1 GCF_000282535.1 Pseudomonas sp. GM84
CCACAGGTACTGCGCAGGGCTTGAAGACTGTGATGGTCCTGTGGGAGCCGGCTTGCCGGCGATAGGGCCCTCAAGCCCCAATCAGTGCAACGAAGCCTGCCGCCGCTCCCCCAACGGCGACAACCCAAAGAACCGGCTGTAACTCTTGGAAAAATGCGCCGGGGAACTGAACCCGCACGCCAGCGCCACCTCGCGCACCTGGACATCGCTGCGCAGCAGCAACTCCCGTGCCCGCGACAGACGCAGCTCCAGGTAATACTGGCTGGGCGTGCGCTGCAGGTACTTGTGAAACAGGCGCTCCAGCTGGCGCACGGTCACTTCGTTGAGGCTGGCCAGCTCCTCCAGCCCCAGGGGCTCCTCGAGATTGGCCTCCATGATCGCCACCACCTGGCTCAACTTGGGTTGAGCGCTGCCCAGCAAGGTGCGCAGCGGTACCCGCTGGCGCTCGCGCTCGCCGCGCATGCGGTCGCACAGCAGCAGTTCGGCGGCCTTGGCGGCAATCTCCTGGCCGCCGTCCTCGCGGGCGACCAGCTGCAGCATCATGTCCATGGCCGCCACGCCGCCGGAACAGGTGTAGCGGTCGCGGTCCAGTTCGAACAACTGGCTGGAGATGACGATGCCGGGGAAGTGCTCCTGCAGGGCCTGGATGTCCTCCCAGTGGATGGTGCAGCGGTACCCCTTGAGCAGGTCGGCCTTGGCCAGCAGGTAACTGCCGGTGCAGATGCCGCCCAGCGGCACATGCTGGCGCGCCAGTTGGCGCAGCCAGTCGGTCAGCGGCCGATTGCCGCGGCCACGGTCGATCGGGTTGGCGCCCACCACGAACAAGGCGTCCAGCGGCGGCGCGTCGGTGATGCTGTGGTCAGGCAGGATGCGCATGCCATTGCTGGCCATCACCGGCGCCTGGCTGGCGGCGATCAGCACGCTGCGGTACAGGCTACGGTGGGCGGCCAGGTTGGCCATGCGCAAGGTCTCCACCGCCGAGGCCAGGCCAATGGTGGTGAAGTTGGGCAGGACCAGAAAACCGAAGGTCTTGGCGCGGGGAGGGGTTAGGATGGCAGAAGCGGGGTGGACCATTGCGATCTTCCTGTGCAAGCTGAGGCATAGTTCGTCAGGGGCAGTGAGAAAAACAGGCCTCGCACGTTTCTTGTTGTTATGGGTCGTTGCAGGGTCGATCTTACACCCCGCACGCAGCGGCCAGGAATGGACCTGATTGCAGACAGAAGGTGACCTACGTGAACCCCGATTCCATGCTGGCGGCGCTGCCAGGTTTCACCCTCGACGCAGACGCGATCCAGGTGTTGCCCGACGCCGCAGCCTACCGAACCTGCCTGCTCGAGCGGATTGCCGGCGCTACCCGGCGCATCGTCATCGTCGCGTTGTACCTGCAGGAAGACGAGGCCGGGCAGGAAGTGCTCGATGCCTTGTACCAGGCCAAGGCCGCTCGGCCGAGCCTGGAGATCGTCATCGTGGTCGACTGGTTCCGCGCCCGCCGTGGCCTGCTCGGGGCCGGGCGGCAGCCGGGCAATGCTGCCTGGTACCAGGCCCAGCGCCAGTTGCGCGGGCTGGATGTGGTGATCCATGGGGTGCCGGTGCAGACCCGCGAGCTGTTCGGCGTGCTGCACCTCAAGGGCAGCGTCATCGACGACTGCGTGATCTACACCGGTGCCAGCCTGAACAACGTCTACCTGCACCGTTTCGACCGCTATCGCCTTGACCGCTACCACCTGTTCCAGTCAGCGGCGCTGGCCGACGCCATGGTCGACCTGGTCAAGCGCCTGTTGCACGACACCGCCACGCCGCGCCTGGACCTGCCGGCGCCCGCGTCGACGCGCAACCTGCGTGGCGATATCCGCCGCCTGCGCGCACGCCTGCGGCGCATGGCCTATGACGTACCGGCGGCCGAGCCGGAGCAGGGCCTGCGGGTGGTGCCGTTGCTTGGCGTTGGCCGTGGCAACCCGCTCAACCGCGCGCTGTGCGCGCTGCTGGCGGCGGCACGCTCGCAGATGATCATCAGCACGCCGTACTTCAACCCGCCACGGGTGGTGATGCGCGAGCTGGACCACGCCCTGGATCGCGGCGTGCGGGTCGAGCTGATCGTCGGCCACCGCACCGCCAACGACTTCTACATCGCCCCGGGCGAGCCGTTCAGTGCCAGCGGCGCCTTGCCGTACCTGTACGAGGACAACCTGCGTGCCTTCGCCCGCCGTCGCCACGCCGCCATCGCCAGCGGCCAGCTGGTGGTGCGGATCTGGAACGACCCTGGGCATACCTTCCATGCCAAAGGGGTGTGGGTCGACCAGCGCTATTCGCTGCTCACCGGTAACAACCTGAACCCGCGCGGCTTCAACCTGGACCTGGAAAACGGGCTGCTGATCGATGACCCGCAAGGGCAGTGGCTGGCGCCCCGGGAAGCGGAGCTGGAGGGCATTCGCCGGCATGCGCCGAAGATTGCCTCGGCGCAAGACCTGGGGGTGAAGGCGGAGCATCCCAAGGAAGTGCGCAAGTTCTTGCGGCGGTTACGTTTCAGCCGCCTTGAACCGTTGATCAAGCGGGTGCTTTGAGCCGTCGTCCCCCTCTCTGAAAAGTCATGGCAAACGGCTACAATCTGGCGTTTTCCACGTTAACCAGATAGGCCAATTCCTTCATGGCGCTCGATCCACCCACGATGCTGACCCTCTCGATCGCCTTGGCAGCCGCCGCTGCCTTGTACCTGGCGATCGAATGGCGCAGCGTCCGAGAACCTTCATTACTGTTCTGGAGCGCGGGGTTTGCCACCATCACGGTCGGTTCGACCCTGGCGCTGTTGCGCGGCATCGGCCTGCTGCTGATCGGCATCTGGTTCGCCAATGGCCTGCTGGTGGTGGCCCACGCACTCTTCCTGATGGGCGTGTTGCGCTTTACCCAGGCCCGGGTGTCACGGGCCTGGCTGCTGATCGTGGTGGTGTGGTGCGGCTTGCTGTTGCTGCCGGTGGGGCCGCAGTGGTCCAAGGTCATGCTGATGGTCAACTCGCTGCTGGTGGCACTGCTCACGCTCAAGGCCAGCTTCCTGCTGCGACCGCACGGCAAGTCGCTGAGCGTAGGGGCGGTGCAGTTGCGCTATGTGCTGCTCATTCACGGCCTGTTTTACCTGGCCAAGGCGATCATCGCGATCACCCCCGGCACGTTGATCGACCTGGCGACCTTCGGTGGCCTGATCATCCAGATTTCCCTGGTCGAGGGGGCGATGGCGATCATGCTGATCGCCTTGTCGATGACCGGCACCGTGCGCTACCGCCGCGAGGAACGCATCGCCCGGCTGGCCGCGCGCGATCCGCTGACCGCGCTGTACAACCGCCGCGCCCTGGAAGTGCGCGCCACGCACCTGTTCAAGCACGTCAGCCCGGCGCGGCCAGGTGCGTTGCTGCTGATCGACATCGACAACTTCAAGCTGGTCAACGACCTGCATGGTCATGCCGCCGGCGACCGGTTGCTGGTGGCGCTCAGCGAGATGATCCGCGAGGTGCTGCCGGAGCGCTCGCTGGCGGCGCGGCTGGGTGGCGATGAGTTCGTCATCCTGCTCAGCGATGCCAGCAGCGAGCGGGTGGTGGCGTTGGGCGGACAGTTGCGCACGCAGTTCCAGGCCTTTGCCGAACAGGCCATGCCTACACCGCAGGCGGTGACCTTGAGCATTGGTGCCAATGTGTTCGACCAGCCGCCGGCGAGCCTGGCGGCGTTGATCGAGCAGGGGGATGTGGCGTTGTACCAGTCCAAGCGGGGAGGGCGGGACAGTATTCAGCTGGTTGATCGTACTGCCGTCAGCCCGAGCAGCTGATCTGAGCCACTGGCCCCTTCGCGGGACAAGCCCGCTCCCACAGGTACTCCACTGCATTTGAAAGCAGTGTTGTACCTGTGGGAGCGGGCTTGTCCCGCGAAGAGGCTGGCAGGGTCTTCAGGTCACAACCTGATAGCACGGCACATACGCCGCCCCACCCGGCAACTTCATCCGATGCTGGTCGACGAACGCCTGCAACAGGCGCCCCAACGGCTCCAGCACCGCACTGTCACCGCGGATCTGGTACGGCCCGTGCTCTTCGATCAGGCGGATGCCCTTGTCCTTGACGTTACCCGCGACGATCCCGGAAAACGCCCGGCGCAGGTTCGCTGCCAGTTCATGCGGCGGCAGTTCGCGGCGCAGGCCCAGCTCGGCCATGTTGGCGTGGGTCGGGTCGAACGGGCGCTGGAAGCCCTCGTCGATCTTCAATAGCCAGTTGAAGTGGAAGGCGTCGTTGCGCTCGCGGCGGAACTGCTTGACCTCCTTGAGCCCCTCGACCATGTGCCGGGCCACTTCGGCCGGGTCGTCGATGATGATCTGGTAGTGCCGCTGGGCGGCTTCGCCCAGGGTTGCGCCGACGAAGGCATGCAGCTGCATCAGGAACGGCTCGGCACTGCGCGGCCCGGTCAGTACGACAGGGAAGGGCAGGTCCTGGTTGTCCGGGTGCATGAGGATGCCGAGCAGGTAGAGGAACTCCTCGGCGGTACCGGCGCCACCGGGGAAGATGATGATGCCATGGCCGACACGGACGAAGGCTTCCAGGCGCTTCTCGATGTCCGGCAGGATCACCAGTTCATTGACGATCGGGTTGGGCGCCTCGGCGGCGATGATGCCCGGCTCGGTCAGCCCCAGGTAGCGGCTGCCGTGCATGCGCTGCTTGGCGTGGGCGATGGTTGCGCCTTTCATCGGGCCTTTCATCACGCCGGGTCCGCAGCCGGTGCAGACGTCCAGCTTGCGCAGGCCCAGTTCGTGGCCGACCTTCTTGGTGTACTGGTATTCCTCGGTGCTGATCGAATGGCCGCCCCAGCACACCACCATCTTCGGCTCCACGCCGGGGCGCAGGGTGCGGGCGTTGCGCAGCAGGTGGAAGACGTAGTCGGTGATGCCCTGGGAGCTTTCCAGGTCGATGCGCTGGCTGGCCAGCTCGCTTTCGGTGTAGACGATGTCGCGCAGGGCGCTGAACAGCATTTCACGGGTGCTGGCGATCATTTCGCCATCGACGAAGGCGTCGCCCGGAGCATTCAGCAGCTCCAGGCGAACGCCTCGGTCTTGTTGGTGGATGCGCACCTCGAAGTCTTTGTAGGCTTCGAGGATGGTCTTGGCATTGTCGACATGGGCGCCGGTGTTGAGGATGGCAAGGGCGCATTGGCGGAACAGGGTGTAGAGACTACCGGTACCGACTTCGCTCAGTTGCTGGACTTCACGTTGCGACAGCGTCTCCAGGCTGCCTTTGGGGCTGACGGATGCATTGATGACATGGCGTTGGGGCATCTAAGTCTTTCCTGTGCAGGTAAAACATCCTTCTCTGCCACCACCTTATGTCATGCGAAGAGCTTTTGCACACCCAGCGTGATCGCGATCCCACCGCCCAGCAGCCACAGGTTGAGAATCGCCCCGGTGGCCAGCGCACGCGGCCCGGCCTGGCGAATCTGGCTGTAGCGGGTCTCCATGCCCAGCGCGGTCATGGCCATGGTCAGGGCAAAGGTGTCGAGGTCGTTGATGACGTGGGTCACGTTGCCCGGCAGGATCTGCAGCGAGTTCACCAGCACCAGGCCAAGGAAGCCGAAGGCGAACCAGGGCAGGGCGATGCGGCCTTTGCCGTGAGTGTGGTTTGCCTGGCGAGCACGGTTGATCCACACGCCCACCACCAGCAGCACCGGTACCAGCAGCATCACCCGGGTCATCTTGACGATGGTGGCGATGTGCGTGGCCTCAGGGCTGATGTTGCTGGCCGCACCCACCACCTGGGCAACCTCATGGACGGTGCCGCCGAGGAACAGGCCGGCGCTCACGGTGTCCAGCGGCAGCCAGCCGGCATTGATCGCCAGTGGGAAGATGAACATCGACAGGGTGCCGAACAGCACCACGCTGCCCACCGCCATGGCGCTCTTGTGCGGCGCACTGCGCAGCGCCGATTCGAAGGCCAGCACAGCGGCGGCGCCGCAGATGGCACTGCCGGCAGCGGTCAGCAGCGCGGTGTCGCGGTCCAGCTTGAACAGTTTCATGCCGACCCACAGGCCGATCAGCAGGGTGCTGACCACCACCAGCAGCGACACCGTCAGACCCGACCAGCCGACTTCGGCAATTTCCTGCAGGCTGACCCGCAGGCCGAAGAAGGCCACGGCGATGCGCAGCAGTTTGCGTGCGGAGAAGTTGATACCCGCCGCCCAACTGGCCGGCACGCCATCACGCAGGGCGTTGCCGTACAGGGCGCCAGCGACGATGCCGACGATCAATGGGCTGATGCCCAGGTTGGCGATGGCAGGTATTGCCGCCAGTTGCGTGACGGCAACGGCGAACAACGCGACGAACAGGATGCCATTGAGCTGCCCTCGGGTAGAGAGGGTGGGCGCAAAAGCGGGGTTGGACGGAGCCGTGGCCATGTGAGTCCTCCGGGACATTTTTTGACATGGCTTACGTTAATCTGGTTATAAGCTTATAAAAAATCGTAATTCAGGATGTGAAATATCCGTTTGGCTGATACTTTGGAATTATGACCCCTGAACAGCTGATAACTTTCGCCACCGTTGCCGAGCACGGCAACATCAGCCATGCGGCCCAGGCCCTGCATCTTTCCCAGCCGGCGGTCTCCGGCCAGCTCAAGCTGCTGCAGGAGGCGTTCGGCGAGCCGCTGTACCAGCGTGCCGGCCGGGGCGTGCGCCTTACCGCTGCAGGCGAACAGTTGCTGGCCCATGCCGAGCGCCTGCGCGATACCTTCCGCCAGGCTCAGGCACTGCGCGAGGCCATGCGCGGGCTGGAGCGCGGCACCTTGCGCATCGGCGCCAGTACGACGCCGGCCAGTTACCTGCTGCCCTACCTGATCGCCGATTTCCATGCCCGCTACCCGGACGTGGTGGTGAGCACTTCCCACGGCAACACGGCAGAAATTGTCGCCGACCTGGGCAGCGTCGATATCGCCCTGATCGAGGGGCCGCCTGGACAGGAACTGCCCTTGGGCACGGCGGTGACACCTTGGCGGGAGGACGAGATCGTGGCCGTGGTGCCCAGCGGCCACCCGTTGGCCAACGAGGCGCAGCACACCCTGGAGGCGCTTGGCAGTTACCCGTTGGTGTTGCGTGAGAGCGGTTCCGGGGTCAGGCAGGTGGTCGAGCGAGCGTTCGCCCGCAGTGGCGTGGCGATGCGCGTGGCGATCGAGATCGCCGGGGTGGAAGGGGTGAAGGAGGCCGTGCGGGCAGGGATGGGGATCGGCTTTGTGTCGGCGATGTCGATCCGCCATGAGGATGGGGTGTTGCGGCAAGTGCGCATTGCGCCGCAGCCGCTGGTACGGCGCTTTTCGATTTTGCTGCCCCATGCTGCCACGCCGTCGCGGGCGGCGGCACGGTTCATGGAGTTGTGTCTGGCGCCATAGTTTGCATGCCGGTGATTTTGCAGTGGCCGCAAGATCGAGCGCCGCCCGCGCGGCGCATCGCGGATGAATCCGCTCCTACATTTGTTGCAACGTGCCACGGTCTGTCAGGCCATGGTCGTTCGCCTTTGGCGCCCGCCGAAAAAACGCGTCGTACCCACAAGGCAGGCAACCATGGCCTATCAGGCATAGGTACGTTGCAACAAATCTAGGAGCGGATTCATCCGCGATGCGCCGCGCGGGCGGCGCTC
>NZ_AKJC01000339.1 GCF_000282535.1 Pseudomonas sp. GM84
AAAGCCGCAACGGCTCGGCGGCCAGCACCGGGCCGGTCAGTGCAACACAGGCCAGCAAGAGGCCGCGCATAGGCGTGAAAAGGGACATCGCAAACACCCGCAGTCAAGGAATGACCCACAGCTTAATTGCCCGATCCATTACAAAAAATGCGATGCTCATACATAGTTTGTTTCTGAAATCGGGCAAATCATGGACCGTCTCAACGCCATGCGCGTGTTCGTTACCGTCGTCGACCTGGGCAGCCAGTCGGCGGCGGCGGATCATCTGCAACTGTCGCGACCGGTGGTCTCACGCTACCTGGCAGAACTGGAGGACTGGGTCGGCGCGCGGCTGATGCAGCGCACCACGCGCAAGCTGAGCCTGACCGCCGCCGGCCAGCAGACCCTGCCCCGCTGCCGCCAACTGCTGGAACTGGCCGGCGACCTGCAAGCCGCTGTGCGCCAACCGGACGACGCACCCCGTGGCGAGCTGCGCATCAGCGTCAGCACCTCGTTCGGCCAGGCGCAGCTGGTGGATGCCGTAGCCGAATACGTGCGCCGCTACCCCGGCGTGAAGGTGGAGCTGCAGATGCTCGATCGCACGGTGAACCTGGTGGACGAGCGTATCGACCTGGCAATTCGCACCAGCAACGACCTGGACCCCAACCTCATCGCCCGACGCCTTACCGTATGCCGCTCGGTGGTCTGCGCGGCACCGGCCTACCTGCGCGAACACGGCACGCCGCTACGGGTGGAGGAACTGAGCCGGCACAACTGCCTGACCCACACCTACTTCGGCCACAGCCTGTGGCACTTCGAGGTGGACGGCCAGCAGGTCGCGGTGCCGGTGGACGGCAACATCAGCGCCAACGAAGCGATGACCTTGCAAAAGGCGGCACTGGCCGGGGCGGGGATCGCCATGCTGCCGACCTATCAGGCCGCCACGGCCCTGCACACGGGCGAACTGGTGCGCCTGCTGCCCGAGGCACGGCCGCGGGAGTTGAACCTGAATGCGGTATACACCTCGCGCAAGCACATGCCGGCGACCTTGCGCAGCATGCTGGACTTTCTAGCGCAGCGGTTCACCGAGGAGCCCGAGTGGGACCACTAGCCTTCGAGCGCCGTTCATGGGGCTGAACGGCGCCCCGCCAGTCACTCTTCGACGCTCATGTATTCCTTGGCCCAGCGGATGTAGTCCTCCGGCTGGGTGTAGGTGTGCGAGAGCTCGGTGGCACTGAGGTTTTCCGATTTGTTCTGCTGGCCACGCTGCAGGCGCAGGCAGTCGTAGGTGGCCTTGATCGCGGCAAAATACGCGGCGTGGCCATCGACCACGATACGCACGCCCAGACGTGCCAGGCGCTCGTCGTCGCGCAGGCTGGGGTTGCCGTAGGTCACCAGCATCAGCGGCACGGTCAGGTGTTCGGCGATCTGCTCCAGCTGCTCGAAATCCTTTACCCCGACCATGCAGATGCCGTCGGCGCCGGCTTTCTGGTAGCTCTGGGTACGCACGATGATTTCTTCGGTGGTGAGCACGCCGGCGTTGGTCCGGGCAATGATCGACAGCGAGGAATCCACCCGCGCCTCCAGGGCTGCGCGGATCTTGCCGACACCCTCTTCGACCGGGATCAGGTCGGTGGACTTGCGCCCGAACTGGGCCGGCAGCAGGGTGTCTTCGAGGGTCAGCGCCGCCACGCCGGCGCGCTCAAGCTCGGTGACGGTGCGCATTACATTGAGCGCATTGCCGTAGCCATGGTCGGCATCGGCCAGCACCGGCAGCTGGGCCACACGGCCAATGCGGGTGGCTTGCTCGACGAATTCGCTCAGGGTGATCAGGGCGAAGTCTGGCGCCGCCAGCACCTGCAAGGACGCGACCGAGCCGCCAAGAATGCCGACTTCGAAACCCAGGTCGGCGGCAATGCGCGCCGACATCGGGTCGAACACGGACGCGGTGTGATAGCAGGAACCTGAAGCGAGCAGCTCGCGGAAGGCAATACGCAAATCTTGATGGGAAGCCCTGGGCATGATCACTCCGCAAATAGGTAAAAAATAGAACGGTTGCTACCGACCCCTGAATCGGGTCTACCTGACCTGTTCCAACCGTCGCCATCTGGGCGGTCATGCTCGACATGCAGGCAGAGGAATAAAAGGTGTGGGAGACAGCGACAGGAAAAACCGGCGGCTTTGTAGTGCACCACGCTGGTGCGAGCCCCGGATTTCAGCCTCTGCGGTAAAGCCACGATATCACGCGGCCATGCAGCACTGGATGAATGCGCCAATGCCGATCTTGCATAGGCGATGCAGATAGTACATAGGAAGCTACCTAAGTCAGGTTACAATCCCTGCCTATCGCGCCCGCCCAGCCAAGGTAAGCCTCGTGACCGCCGCCCTGCCCCCCACCGTCCTGCGCAACGTCCTTACCGCCTTGATGCTGGCGATCTTCCTTGGCGCCCTCGATCAGACCATCGTCGCCGTCTCATTGCCTGCCATCTCGGCCCAGTTCAACGATGTCGGCCTGCTGGCGTGGGTGATTTCCGGCTACATGGTGGCGATGACCGTGGCCGTGCCGATCTACGGCAAGCTGGGTGACCTGTATGGTCGGCGACGCATGATCCTCACCGGCATCAGCCTGTTCACCCTGGCGTCGATCGCCTGCGCACTGGCCCAGGACATGCAGCAGCTGGTACTGGCGCGGGTGCTGCAAGGCATTGGCGCGGGCGGCATGGTGTCGGTGAGCCAGGCGATCATCGGCGACTTCGTGCCGCCGCGCGAGCGTGGCCGCTACCAGGGCTATTTCAGCAGCATGTACGCCGTGGCCAGCGTGGCCGGGCCGGTGCTTGGCGGCTGGCTGACCGAGTACCTGTCCTGGCGCTGGGTATTCTGGATCAACCTGCCACTGGGGCTGGTCGCCTTGTGGGCCATTCGTCGGGCCCTGGCCGGGATGCCGGCGCAGCGCCGAAACGCCAAGGTGGACTACGTGGGCGCCCTGTTGCTGATCATCGGCCTGGGCAGCCTGCTGCTGGGCATCACGCTGGTCGGCCAGGGCCAGGCGTGGAACGCGGCGCCGGTGCTGGCGCTGTTCAGCTGTGCCGGGATTGGCGTGGTGTTGTTCATCAGCCATGAACGTCGCTGCCAGGAGCCCTTGCTGCCGCTCGAACTGTTCGGCAACCGGGTTGCCGTGTTGTGCTGGGGGGTGATTTTCTTCGCCAGCTTCCAGTCGATCTCATTGACCATGCTGATGCCCCTGCGCTTCCAGGGCATTACCGGCGCCGGTGCCGACAGCGCCGCGCTGCACCTGCTGCCGCT
Source organism: Pseudomonas sp. GM84 (assembly GCF_000282535.1). Classification (GTDB taxonomy): domain Bacteria; phylum Pseudomonadota; class Gammaproteobacteria; order Pseudomonadales; family Pseudomonadaceae; genus Aquipseudomonas. The sequence goes on from NZ_AKJC01000339.1 coordinate 3,283, forward strand.
GGCCATCGGGTTGCCCATAGGCGCCTTCACCGGCGGGCGCATGACCAGTTTCACCGGACGCTACAAGCCGCAGATCGTTGCCGGCGCGGTATTGATGCCGGTAGCCATCTTCGCCATGGCCATCACGCCACCGCAGGCCGAGCTGCTCAGCGGCGTGTTCATGCTGCTGACCGGTATCGCCTGTGGCTTGCAGTTCCCGACTTCATTGGTGGGCACGCAGAGCGCAGTGGACATCAAGGACATCGGGGTGGCCACCAGCACCACCAACCTGTTCCGCTCCCTCGGCGGGGCCATGGGCGTGGCCTGTATGTCCAGCCTGCTGCTGGCACTGCTGCATCAGGGTGGGTTTGAAGTGCTGGGTAACCCGTTGCTGGGGAGTTTGCAGGCGGGTCAGCCGGAGCCTGCGATGCAGGCTCGGCTGCTGGAAACGTTCCGTCATCTGCTGATGGGCAGCGCTGCGGTGGCCGTGGTGGGGTTGTTGGCAGCGTTGGCGTTGCCAGACCGGCAGTTGCGGGGGCGGTAGGGTTTTTGGGGGCGCTTTGCGCCCCAATCGCCGGCAA
>NZ_AKJC01000340.1 GCF_000282535.1 Pseudomonas sp. GM84
GCCGGCGATAGGGCCGGTAAAATCCCTGAAGAAGTATCGTTTCAGCCGCTCATCGCTGATGGCCCGATACTGGCCGTCAACCTCAAAAATTTTCCTCACTTCCTTCTGTTAATTCGGGTATAGTACGCGCCGGTCTTTTAGCGGACCTCAAAATCAGGTGGTGCAAATCCTCCGAGTCCAGCTTCGGCTGCACGTCCGCTAGGCGGACCTTCCCAAGTTTTCTTTTTCAATCGTTTTCGCAAATCCCCGCCGCCAAAGCTGCCTGGGTGACCTTTTGGTCTTTCAAGGCATGTGCAGCTTTGGAGCATGGGTCTTTGCGGATGCACCTAGAGGCAGACCCATGACCCAGGAAACCGGCGGCTTCGCCGCTCTCGATCTTAATCCGAATATTGTTGCTGCCGTTCTGGCTACCGGCTATGAAGAGCCGTCCGCCATTCAGCAACAATCGATCCCGATCATCCTCGCCGGTCACGACATGATCGGCCAGGCGCAGACTGGCACCGGCAAAACCGCTGCCTTCGCCCTGCCGATCCTCAACAAGATCGATGTGAGCAAGCGCGAACCGCAAGCCCTGATCCTTGCGCCAACCCGTGAGTTGGCGCTGCAAGTAGCCACCGCTTTCGAAACCTACGCCAAGCAGATGCCAGGCGTTAATGTAGTGGCCGTTTACGGTGGTGCCCCGATGGGCCCACAGCTGCGCGCAATCCGTAACGGCGCGCAAATCGTCGTGGCCACCCCGGGCCGTCTGTGCGACCACCTGCGTCGCGACGAGAAAGTCCTGTCCACCGTGCAGTACCTGGTACTGGACGAAGCCGACGAAATGCTCAAGCTGGGCTTCATGGACGACCTCGAAGTGATCTTCGACGCCATCCCTGCCTCGCGTCAGACCGTGCTGTTCTCCGCAACCCTGCCGTCGTCGATCCGCTCGATCGCCGAACGTCACCTGCGTGAACCCAAGCACGTCAAGATCCAGAGCAAGACCCAGACCGTCACCGCGATCGACCAGGCTCACCTGATGGTCCACGCTGACCAGAAGATCCCGGCTGTGCTGCGTCTGCTGGAAGTGGAAGAGTTCGACGCGCTGATCGCCTTCGTGCGTACCAAGCAAGCCACCCTGGACCTGGCCGCCGCGCTGGAAGCCAAGGGCTACAAGGCTGCTGCGCTGAATGGCGACATCGCCCAGAACCAGCGTGAGCGCGTGATCGACTCGCTCAAGGATGGCCGTCTGGACATCGTCGTCGCCACCGACGTCGCTGCCCGTGGTCTGGACGTACCGCGCATCACCCACGTGTTCAACGTGGACATGCCGTACGATCCGGAATCCTACGTGCACCGTATCGGCCGTACCGGCCGTGCGGGTCGCGAAGGCCGTGCACTGCTGCTGGTCACCCCGCGTGAGCGCCGCATGCTGCAGGTAATCGAGCGCGTGACCGGGCAGAAGGTTGCCGAAGCACGCCTGCCGAACGCCCAGGCTGTACTGGACGCACGCATCAAGAAGCTGACCATGAGCCTGGCGCCGCTGGTGGCCGAATCGGAAGCTACCCATGGTGAGCTGTTCGACCGCCTGACCGCCGACCTGGGCTGCAGCGCGCGTGCCCTGGCTTCGGCCCTGCTGCGCAAGGCCACCAATGGCCAGGCGCTGGACCTGGGCGCCGTAGAGCGCGAGCAGCCGCTGGTGCCGAGCTTCGCCCCGCGTGGTGAGCGCACCGAACGTGCTGACCGTGGCGAGCGCCGTGAAGGTGGTGACCGCGATCGCGAGCGTCGTGCGCCGATGCCACTGGCTGAAGGCCGCGTGCGTTGCCGTACCGCCCTGGGTGCCCGTGATGGTATCGCTGCCAAGAACCTGCTGGGTGCGATCCTCAACGAGGGTGGCCTGGCGCGTGACGCCATCGGCCGTATCCAGGTGCGCGACAGCTTCAGCCTGATCGAGCTGCCGGAAGATGGCCTGGAGCGTCTGCTGACCAAGCTCAAGGACACCCGCGTGGCCGGCAAGCAGCTGAAGCTGCGTCGGTACCGCGAGGACTGATCCTGGCGCAATGAAAAAATCCCCGGCCTAGGTCGGGGATTTTTTTTTGCCTGTGCTGGCCGCCTCATCGCTGGCAAGCCAGCTCCTGTAGGAGCCGGCTTGCCGGCGATAGGGCCCTTCAGTCGAACCGATAGATATCCATCCCCAGCGCCCCCAGGGTAAACCCCTGGTGCACGATGCCAAACTTGCTTCCAGCCCCCAGGGCAAAGAACAACGGCAGGAAATGCTCATCACTGGGATGGTTGCGCAACGCAAACGGCGCCTGCTGCTTGAAGTCCAGCAGTGCAGCCTGGTCATCCTCGCCCAGCTTCTCCACCACCCAATCACGAAACGCCCGCGCCCAGGGTTCGATCACCTCCGGCCCTGCATGCCAGTCAAGCTCGCCCAGGTTATGGGTAATGCTCCCGGACCCGACCAGCAGAACGCCTTCCTCGCGCAGCCCGGCCAGTGCCTCGCCGACCTTGACCTGCAGCGCAGGCCCCAGTTGGCTTGGCAGTGACACCTGGACCATCGGGATGCTCGCATCGGGGTACATCAGCGACATCGGCACCCAGGCTCCATGATCGAAGGGCCGCCGGGCATCCAGGCGCGCCGGCAGCCCGGCGGCGTTCAGCCGCTCGCTGACGTTCGTCGCCAGTTGCGGCTGGCCAGGGGCGGGGTATTGAACGGCATACAGCGCTGCGGGAAAGCCGTAGAAGTCATGCCAGGTCTCAGGCGCCGGATTGCCGGTCACCAGCAGCTCGCGACTTTCCCAGTGCGCCGACACCACCACGATCGCCTTCGGCCGCGGCAGCGCATTGGCCAAGCCGGCCAGCGCCGGCCCGCTGGCACCGGGTTGCAGGGCAAGCATGGGGGAACCGTGGGAAATGAACAGGCTGGGCAGCATGGTGAGGTCCTGAAGGTTAAGATGCAGCCATCTTCGATCAGTTATCGATCGACATCCAATATAAGATTTTTGCCCAAACCATCGAAAAACCAGGAGGAAACATGGAGCCGGCGTTCTGGCATCGAAAGTGGGCCGACAACCAGATCGGTTTTCACCAGGCCCAGGCCAACCCCTATCTGCAACGCTACTGGCCGGCGCTTGGCCTGGCCGCCGGTAGCCGGGTGCTGGTGCCGTTGTGCGGCAAAAGCCTGGACCTGGTCTGGCTGGCGGGGCAGGGGTATCGCGTGCGGGGTGTCGAGCTGTCGCGGCGGGCGGTGGAAGACTTTTTCCACGAGCAGGGGCTGCAGGCGCAGGTCTCGCAACACGGGGCTTTCGAGGTTTGGCGCAGTGGCGAGGTGGAGCTGTGGTGCGGGGATTTCTTTGCCTTGCGGGCCGAGGATGTCGCGGACTGTGCGGGGTTGTATGACCGTGCGGCGTTGATTGCATTGCCGCAGGAAATGCGTGAGCAGTACATGAAGCTGTTGGAGCAATGGCTGCCGGCCGGTGGCAAGGGTCTGTTGGTGACGCTGGATTACGACCAGGCGCTGCTCGCAGGGCCGCCGTTTTCGGTGGTGGACGACGAGGTTCGCCGTGGCTTGGCGGACTGGAGCGTAGAAGCGCTGGAGGCGAATGAGCTCATTGAGGAAAGCCCGAAATTCATTCAGGCTGGAGTATCGAGCCTGGTTGAAAGGGTGTATCGCTTAGGGTTCAGATAATTGAGGTGCCTGGGCCGGCCCTTTCGCGGGACAAGCCCGCTCCCACAAGAGATCTCCACAGTACTTGAAGCCTGTGGGGTTCTCCGTGGGAGCGGGCTTGTCCCGCGAAAGGGCCGCTGAAGACAAACAAAAAGGGCGACCGAAGTCGCCCTTCCTTTACCTGTGGATCAACCGCGGCGGCGCAGCGCCTCGATGCGTTCTTCCAGCGGCGGGTGGCTCATCAGCAGGCCGGCCAGGCCATGCTTGAGGCCGCCGTTGATGCCGAAAGCCTTCATGGTATCGGGCATGTGTACAGGCAGGCCCTGTTCCACGCGCAGGCGCTGCAAGGCGCCGATCATCGCGGCGGTGCCGGCCAGTCGGGCGCCGGCTTCGTCGGCGCGGTACTCGCGGCGACGCGAGAACCACATGACGATCATGCTGGCGAGAATGCCCAGCACCAGCTCGGCGACGATGGTCGCCACGTAGTAGGCGATGCCCTGGCCTTCTTCGTTCTTGAAGATCACCTTGTCGACGAAGTTGCCGATGATGCGGGCGAAGAACATCACGAAGGTGTTCACCACGCCTTGCACCAGCGCCAGGGTGACCATGTCACCGTTGGCCACGTGGCCGATCTCGTGGGCCAGCACGGCGCGTACTTCATCGGGCGAGAAGCGCTCGAGCAGGCCCTGGGAAACGGCTACCAGGGCGTCGTTGCGGTTCCAGCCGGTGGCGAAGGCGTTGGCCTCGTAAGCCGGGAAGATACCCACTTCGGGCATCTTGATGCCGGCCTCGCGCGACAGCTCTTCGACCGTTTGCAAGAGCCATTGCTCGTGGCGGGTGCGCGGCTGGCTGATGATCTGGGTGCCGGTGGTCATCTTCGCCATCCACTTGGAGATGAACAGCGAGACCAGGGAGCCGGCGAAGCCGAACACGGCGCAGAACACCAGCAGGCTGCTGAGGTTGAGGTCAACCCCGTTGGCGGCCATGAACCCGTTGAAGCCGAACAGGCTCAGGGTAATGCTTGCAACCAGCACCACCGCAAGGTTGGTGGCTACAAACAACAGAATGCGCATCATGGTTGTTACGTTCTCCTGACGGATGAGTTGTTGCGTATGCGGGGTATATAAGGGGCCGGACGTGCCGATTCAATCGGGCGACTATTACAAACTGTGTACGGCGGAGTATGGCAGAGGATCTTGCGGGGGCTGTGAGATAGAGCGTTGCAGGATGTAAGAAAAATTCTACAGGGTTCGACGGAGGATCTCTGGAGTGTGTTAGATCGAGCGCCGCCCGCGCGGCGCATCGCGAGCAAGCTCGCTCCTACATTTGTTGCAACGTGCCTATGTCTGATAGGCCATGGTTGGCAGCCT
>NZ_AKJC01000341.1 GCF_000282535.1 Pseudomonas sp. GM84
CGGGCGGCGCTCGATCTCATACCCGCTGCAACCCTAACGGCGAACACTTGGCCCCTAAAAAAAACTGTTGCTCTACCAACACCCCCCACACACTTTGCCCTCGCACCAGCACCACCCACCCGCCAAACCCCAACAAAATCAACCCTTTGAACCCGGCACAACTCCTGCAACAGGCCTACCAAAGCCCAGTCCCCGCAGGAGCGCCCTTGAACCGTCCCATCTCCCCCCTGATCCCGCTCTGCGCCGCGCTGGCCCTGATCGGCTGCGAGCGCACCGAGCAGCACACGGCGCAAAGCACCCAGCCGCAACACGGCGGCGCCCTGGTCTACGCCACCGACCGCGAACCCACCTGCCTGGACCCGCACGTAGCCGGCGACATGCCCCAGGTATTCGTCGCCCAGCAATATCTCGACTCACTGGTATCGATGGACAGCAACGGCCAGATCGGCCCCTGGCTCGCTTCAAGCTGGGAAGTCTCGCCCGACGGCCTGCACTACACCTTCCACCTGCGCCGCGACGTGCACTTCACCGACGGCACGCCCTTCAATGCCGAAGCGGTGAAAGCCAACCTCGACCACATGGCCAACCCCAAGACCCAGTCCAGCACTGCCGGCGGTTACATTCGCCAATACCGAGGCACCGAGGTCCTGGACAACTACACCGCACGGGTCACCCTGGCCACCCCTTACGCCGCCTTCCTCGAAGTCCTGGCCCAGGGCTTTCTCGGCATCCAGTCGCCCACCGCGCTCACCCGCAGCCGCGACGAAAACTGCGAAAGCCCAGTCGGCAGCGGGCCGTTCAAGGTGGTGCGCTGGGACCGGCAGAATCAGGTCGAACTGGTGCGCAACCCGGACTACAACTGGGCCCCGCCGACCGCGCAGCACCAGGGCCCGGCCTACCTCGATCGGATCGTCTGGAAGTTCATCCAGGAACCGTCGGTGCGCTTCGCCTCGCTGCAGGCCGGCGAAGTGGACGTGATCGAGACGCTGCCACCGGAGTCCCACGAGGCGGCGCGGCGCAACCCGGATGTCGACCTGATCATCGCCCAGCGCCCCGGCAACCCCACCAATGGCACCTTCAACCTGCGCCGCGCGCCGTTCGACGATATCCGCGTGCGCGAGGCCTTCGTGCGCAGCGCCGATGTCGACGGCGCGCTCAAGAGCGTGTACTTCGGCGAGTTCCCCCGCGCCGGTGGCCCGCTCAGCGTGGCCACGCCGTTCTACAGCGGCGACTTCGAGGGCAATCAGGACTACGACCCGGCGCGCGCCGCCAAGCTGCTCGACGAAGCCGGCTGGACCGGCCGCGACAGCGAGGGCTACCGGACCAGGAACGGCCAGCGCCTGCGCGCCGTCGTGCTGATCGGCGCGCGCACGCCGCCCTCGGAGCTGACCCTCTGGGAGCAGGTCCAGGCCACCACCCGCCAGGCGGGCCTGGAGCTGGTGCTCGACCAGATGAGCGACGCCCAGGTCACTGCGCGCCAGGCCGCCTGGGACTACGACATCCGCATCGGTTACTGGAACACCAATACCCCCGACGTGCTGCGCATCATCTTCACCACCGCGTTCGTGCAGCCGGCCGGTGTCGGTGGCTACCACCAGAACTCCTCCGGCTACGCCGACCCGACCTTCGACGCGCTGCTCGACAGCGCCCTGGCCACCCAGGACGCCGACCTGCGCCGCCAGCGCTACCAGCAGGCGCAGCAACAGGCGGCGGCGCAGTACCTGCAACTCACCACTTACCCGCAAAGCACCCGCCTGGGCATCTACAAGACAGCCCACGGCGTGCGCCTGGAGCCTTCGCTGGCGGTGACCTACCTCTATGACGCATGGGTGAACAAATGAGTACGACTGCGCTTGCCGTGACCGACCCGCGCCGCGAACGCCTGGCCGCCCTGGGCCGACGCGCCGCCATCCGCCTTGGCGGTGGCGTGCTGGTGCTGTGGGCGGTGGCGACCCTGACCTTCTTCGCCCTGCGTCTGATGCCGGGCGACCCGGTGCTGGCGATTCTCGGCGGCCCCAGTGGCAACCCGACGCCGGAAGCGATCGAGGCCGCACGCCAGGAATACGGCCTCGACAAGCCACTGGCGGTGCAATACCTGTTCTACCTCGGCCGCCTGCTGCAAGGCGACCTCGGCGTGTCCTATTCGCAGCACCTGCCGGTGACCCGTGTGCTGGCCGAGCAGGGCGGGGCGACCCTGCAGCTGACCCTCGCGGCCCTGGTGCTGGCGTGGCTGCTGGTACTTTTGCTGACCGTGGTCACTGCCGGGCGCGGCAGGCTGGTCGGTGGCATCGCCTCGTTGGCCGAAACCCTCAGCGCCGCGTTGCCGCATTTCTGGCTCGGCGTGGTGCTGCTGGCGGTGTTCGCCTTCGGCCTGCGCTGGTTCCCGCCAGCGGGCAGCGACAGTTTCGCAAGCCTGGTGCTGCCGGCGTTCTCGCTGGCCATTCCGCTGGCCGGTTTCATCGCCCAGGTCACCCGCGAATCGTTGGAACTGACCCTCGAACAACCCTTCGTGCTCACGGCCCGCACCCGTGGCCTGAGCGACCTGGCGGTGCGCTTCCGGCATGCCCTGCGCCATGCCTTGCTGCCAGGCGTGTCGCTGTCGGGTTGGGCCATCGGTGCGCTGATCAGCGGCGCGGTGGTGTGCGAGGTGATCTTCTCGCGCAAGGGCGTCGGCCGTCAGCTGTACCAGGCGGTGCAGGCCCAGGACCTGCCGCTGGTGATCGGCATCAGCCTGGTGGTAGCGGCCGGCTATGTGCTGGCAAACATTCTGGTCGACCTGCTGTACCAGTGGATCGACCCTCGGCAACAGGAGGCCGCAGCATGACTGACCTGACCCTCGACCGGGCGCTTGCGCCGCAGCGCCGGCAACGGCATCTGAAACTGCCACCGCTGGGTGCCAGCCTGGCCATCCTGTTCCTCTTCGCTTTGCTGCTGGCAGCCCTGGCGCCGGGGTTGTTCACCCGTATCGACCCGTTGGCCATCGTCCCGCGTGATGCCTTCCAGCCGCCGAGCTGGGCGCACTGGCTGGGCACCGACCAGTCGGGCCGCGACATCTTTGCGCGGATCATCCATGGGGCGCGGCAGAGCCTGCTGATCGGCGTGGCGGCCACGGCCATTTCCATGGCCATCGCCATCACCCTGGGCTTGCTCGGTGGCCTCGGCGGCGCACGGGTAGACCGGGCGGTGGGCTGGCTGCTGGAGGTGCTGTTCGCCTTCCCCAGCCTGGTGCTCGCGCTGCTGTTCGTGGCGGTGTTCGGCAGCGGCGTCGGCCCGCTGATCGTCGCCACCGGGCTGGGTGGCGCACCGGGTTATGCGCGCATGGTTCGCGGCCAGGTGCTGGCGGTGCGCAATGCCGGCTACATCGAAGCGGCGCGGGCGCTGGGCCACCCGACTTCACGCATCGTGTTGCGCCAGCTGTTGCCCAACGCCATGCGGCCGCTGCTGGTGACCCTGACCATGGGCGTCGGCCAGGCCATCGTCTGGGCCTCGGCACTGAGCTTCCTCGGCCTGGGTGCACGCCCACCTGCACCGGAGTGGGGGACCATGCTGTCGATGGGCCGCGACTTCATCGCCAATGCCTGGTGGCTGACCTTCTTCCCCGGCCTGTTCATCGTGCTCACCACCCTGGCCACCACCGTGACTGGCCGCTATATCCAACAACGCCTGGAGGGCCGTCTGCCATGACTGACAAGACCTTGATCGTCGACGGACTGAACGTCGCCTTCGATGGGCACAGCGTGGTGCGCGACCTGTCGTTCACCTTGTCCCCGGGCCGCTGCGTGGCCTTGGTGGGCGAGTCGGGCTCGGGCAAGAGCGTCAGCGCCCGCAGCCTGGTCGGCCTGGCAGGCGCCAAGGCGCAGGTCAGCGCGCGCCAGCTGCGCTTTGGCGCGCATGACCTGCTCGACCTGAGCGAGCGCCAATGGCGAACGGTACGCGGCAAGGACATCGGCTTCGTGCTGCAGGATGCGCTGGTGTCGCTCGACCCGCTGCGGCCGGTGGGCAAGGAAATTCTTGAAGTGCTGCAGGCTCACCAGTACGGCGACCGCCACACCCGGGCGGCGCGGGTGCACGCGTTGCTGGAGCGGGTAGGTGTGCCCGAGGTCGAGCTGCGAGCGCGCCAGCGACCCGGGCAGTTGTCTGGCGGCCTTCGTCAGCGGGCGCTGATTGCCAGTGCCCTGGCGCTCGACCCCGCGCTGGTGATTGCCGATGAGCCCACCACCGCGCTGGATGCCACGGTGCAGGCGCAGATTCTGGAAGTGTTCCAGCAGATCAAGGCCCGTGGCGCCTCGCTGCTGATCATCAGCCACGACCTGGCGGTGGTCGCGCAACTGGCCGACGAGGTGGTGGTGCTGCGCCACGGCGAGGTGGTGGAGCAGGGGCCGATGCAGCAGGTGCTGCGCCAGCCACGCCATCCTTACACCCAGGCGCTGTTGGCGGCGGTGCCGGCCGAGCACCCGCGCGGCAGCCGGCTGTCACCGGAGCGCGCGGGCGTGCGCCGCGAGCCACGCCCGCGCCTGCACAGCGACGTGCTGCTCGAAGGCCGCGGCCTGGGCAAGCGCTACCTCGGCCCGGACGGGTTGTTGCGGCAGGTGGTGCAGGGTGTCGACTTCACCCTGCGCGGCGGCCGCACCTTGGGCATTGTCGGCGAGTCCGGTTCGGGCAAGACCACCGTGGCGCGCATCGCCCTCGGCCTGCTGCAGCCCGACCAGGGCGAAGTGCTGTATCGCGGCCAGCCCTGGAACCGTCCGGGCAATGCCGTGAGTGAGGCCGTGCGCAGACCGTTGCGCCGGGAGATCAGCGTGATCTACCAGGACCCGCTGGGCTCGTTCGACCCGCGCTGGAGCGTGGCGCAGATCCTCGACGACGCCTTGCAGGTGGCGGGGATCGAAGCTGCGGCCAGGCCGGCGCGCATCGCCGTGCTGCTCAACCAGGTGCGCCTGCCGGCGGCGCTGGCGCAGCGCCGGCCCTTGCAATTGTCTGGCGGCCAGCGCCAGCGGGTGGCGATCGCCCGGGCGATTGCCAGCGAGCCGAGGGTGATCATCTGTGACGAACCGGTCTCGGCCCTGGATGTGTCGGTGCAGGCCCAGGTGCTCGACCTGCTGGCCGACCTGCAGGACGAGCTGGGGCTGGCCTACCTGTTCATTTCCCACGACCTGGGGGTGATCCGTCATGTCAGCGACGACGTGCTGGTGATGCACCATGGCCAGGTAGTGGAGCAGGCGCCGGTCGAGCAGTTGTTCGAGCGGCCTGCGCATGAGTACACCCAGCGGCTGCTCGGCGCGGTGCCGCGCCTGCCCGGCAGCGGTGCCGAACTGGTGGTGCCGCCGCTGGATCTTTCGCACGAAGCCTTCGACCTGTTCGACGAATCACGGCTCTGGAAAATCGCGATCTGATCTGAACCCGAAAGCTTGCACACCCTCCCTCTGTGGGAGCGGGCTTGTCCCGCGAACCAGGGCGAAGCCCTGGCCATACATCTCCAGTGTTGGGGCCGGCCCCTTCGCGGGGCAAGCCCGCTCCCACAGTTGTATGAATGCTTTATCTAAAGGACTGAACCATGACCACTTTCCAACGTTTCCCCACCCAGGCCCCGGCCACCAGCGTTGCAGCACTGAAGACCCGTATCCTGGCCCTGCTCCCCGCTATCGGCGAGGGCGCTGCCCAGCGCGAGCGTGAACGCCAGCTGCCCCACGAAGCCATCGCCCAGCTCGCGGCAGCCGGGCTCTACACCGTGCGCATTCCACAACAGTACGGTGGCCCCGGCGGCAGTGTCAGTGATGTGATCGAACTGCTGCTGCAGGTCGCCTCGGTCGACTCCAACGTCGCCCAGGCCCTGCGCCCCGGCTTCGCCTTCGTCGAAGGCCTGCTGGTCTCGCGGGCCGACGGCGCCGAGCAGGAGCGCGAGCGCTGGTTCGCCCGCTACCTGGACGGCGCGGTGATCGGCAACGCCGGTTGGGAGCTGGGCGGCGCCAACGGCTCCATCGCCGCACGCCTGGTGCGCGAGGGTGAGCACTTTCGCGCCAACGGCAGCAAGTTCTACAGCACCGGCGCGCTGTTCGCCGACTACGTCAGCGCGGTGGCGCTGGACGAAGACGAACAGCCGGTGTCGTTCATCCTGCCGCGTGATCGCGAAGGCCTGGAGCTGGTCGACGACTTCGACGCCATGGGCCAGCGCCTGACCGCCAGCGGCACCACGCACCTGCGCAATGTGAAGGTCGAGGCCAGCGACATCCGCACGCGTACCGTGGAGGAGGGCAAGCGCACCCTGGTCACGCCGTTCCTGCAGCTGTTCCTCGGCACCGTGCTGGCCGGCATCGCCCGCAATGCGCTGACCGATGCCACCCGCTTCGCCCGCGAACATGCCCGCCCGATCAAGCACAGCAGCGCCAGCCGTTCGGTGGACGACCCCTATGTCGAACTGTCGGTAGGCGACATCGCCGCCCGCGCCTACGGCGCCGAGGCGCTGGTGTTCAAGGCCGCCGCGAGCATCGACAAGGCCTGGGCCGCGCAGCTGGACGAAGCGGCCGTGGAGCAGGCCGCCCTCGAAGTGGCGCAGGCCCAGTACCTGGTGGCCGAGCTTGCACTCAAGGCCGCCGAAACGCTGTTCGATGTGGGCGGTGCCTCCACCACCGGCCGCCAGCACAACCTCGACCGGCACTGGCGCAACGCCCGCACGGTGGCCAACCACAACCCGCGCCAATGGAAGGCGGCAGTGGTCGGTGCCTGGCAGCTCAAAGGCACCCAGCCGCCTGTCTCGGGGCTGTTTTGACCGCCCAGCCGGCCTTGCTGGCCGGCCATGTGCAAAGCCCCCGGGTGCCGGTGATCATCGGCGCCGCGCTGTTCATGGAGCTGCTCGACAGCACGGCGGTGATGACCGCCTTGCCGCAGATGGCCGCCGACTTCGGCGAACCGGGCCTGCGCATGAACCTGGTGGTGTCGCTGTACATGCTCGCCCTGGCGTTGTGCGTGCCGGTCAGCGGCTGGGCCGCCGAACGCTTTCGCCCGCGCCAGGTGATGCTGCTGGCGATGGGCCTGTTCACCGCGGCCTCGCTGGCCTGCGCGCTGGCCGAAACGCTGTGGCAGCTGTGCCTGGGGCGCATGCTGCAGGGCGCGGCCGGGGCGCTGATGACGCCGGTGGGGCAGGTGATCATCCTGCGCTGGTCGAGCCGCGAGCAGTTGCTCCAGGCCATGTCCTGGCTGGCCTTGCCGGCGCTGGTCGGGCCGTTGCTCGGGCCGCTGCTGGGCGGCCTGCTGGTGACGGTGCTGTCCTGGCACTGGATCTTCCTGGTCAACCTGCCGATCTGTCTGGTCGGCTGCTGGCTGATCGTGCGCCATGTGCCGGACTACCCGGCGCGCCGGGTGCCACCGCTGGACCTGCGCGGGCTGCTGCTCAGTGGCGGTGCCTTGGCCATGCTGGTGTTCGGCCTGGAGTCGCTGGGGCTGGGCCAGTTGCCCAGGGCATGGGCGCTGGCGCTGATCGCCGCTGGCGTCGTGTGCGGCCTCGGCTACCTGCTGCACGCGCGGCGGCATCCCAACCCTTTGGTCGACCTGTCGCTGCTGCGCCTGCGCAGCTTCGGCGTGGCCCAGGCGGGCGGTGGCCTGTTTCGCCTGGGCTCGGCGGCGCAGCCCTTTCTGATCGTGTTGCTGCTGCAGAACTGCCTGGGCATGAGCCCGTTGGCGGCCGGCTGGCTGGTGGTCAGCGGCGGTGTCGGCGCGCTGTTGATGAAGCTGCTGGCGGTGCCGTTGGTGCGTCGCTACGGCTATCGGCGAGTGCTCAGCTGCAATGCGGTGTTCAGCGGTTGCGGCATCGCCTTGTGCGCCGGTTTCGACCGGGACACGGCAGTGTGGCTGATGGCGCTGGTGTTGTTCGCCGCGGGGCTGGTGCGCTCGCTGCAATTTTCCACCCTGGGCGCGGCCAGCTACCAGGATGTGCCCGGCGAGCGCTCGGCGGCGGCCAGTTCGTTGTCGGCGATGTCCGTGCAGTTGACCATGGCCTTGTCGGTCAGCCTGGCTGGGGTACTGCTGGGTGCATTGGCCGGCCTTGAGGGGCGTAGCGAGACCTCGGTGGCAGATATTGCCACGGTGATGTTGGTGTGCGCGGCGCTGTGCGGGGTATCGGCGGGGGTGTTCCGGCGCTTGCCAGGCTGAGCAGGCACATGCGCAAAAGGTTCCGACTGATGTTGGCAAAGTCGGGCAGCTTCAATGCGGGTCCCAACTCCGTCCCTACCCGTAAGGAACTGCCATGCCCAACATCATTCCATTTGCCAGCAAGGAAACCAGCCTCGCCCATGCCGTCGCAACCAAAGTCGCTGAAGTCCGTGCGATAGCACCTTTGGTGCTGCCGGCTGCGGACGCCGAGATCGTCGACTGCTATGTCCGGCAGATCGAAGGCACCTACGACAGTGCGCGCGCCAAGACCGACACCGACCATGCCATCGAGTTGCTGTACATCGCCTACAACACCACACCACAGGCCCAGGGCGAAATCCGTAATGCCATCTCTAGCATCATGAGCCGCTTGATAGATGCTCAGCAGGCCAGCCAGCGTTCGGTCAGCGACGCCGTCACGCAGGCTTCGCTCATCGACCAGAAACTGCGCGACAGCCTGCCGGACTGGCTGGACATCAAGGACAGCGACAATCTACAAGAGATCAAGGCATTCGTGGCCGAGGACCTGTTGCGCCTGGCCCAGCTGATCGAGCAGAAAGCCTTGCGCGTCAAGGACAGCTTGATGACCACCGCCAAGGACTATGACGCGATCATCACCGAGACCGAGCGCGTTACCCAGAAAAGTGAGGTGCTGCTGAGCGACACCCTGGAGGCCAATGCCAAACTCGCCTCCGATATGCGTGTGGCGAAGGCCACCAGCAAATCGCTCGAAACACTGGTGGATGACATGCGCAAGCAGGTGGAGCAGTTTCAGCAACTGGCCGCCGATTACCAGCAGCAGGCGCAGAGTGCCGAGCAGAAGGCGTCCAGGGCCAACCTCCTGCAGACCATGTTCCAGGTAGTCAGTGCCATCGTGCCTATCGTGGCATTGGTCAGCGGTGTGGGGGCACCTGCGGTTGCCGCTGGCGCGATGGTCGCCAGCGTGAGCCGCAGGGTGGAGGATGAGCGCAACACCTCCAGCGCCATCAAGATTCGCGAAGATCGCAGTCGCCTGCAGGTGAAACACAAGCAGCTGCAGGACACGATCGAACAGGGTGAAAGCCAGGTGCAGTCGCTGAAACAGGAGCGCAGTCAGGCGGGCGCAAGCGCCGATGGTCAGTCCGCTCAAGGTTTGGATGAGCGCATCTCCAATGCAGAGCAGGCGCTGAGCGAGGCGAAGCGGAAGAACGGCAGGCTCGAGGCTGAAATGAATGAGCTGGAAACCGCGCTGGGGCAACTGGAACAGATTGCGGGCAACGTCGGCAAGGAGCAGGAAAGCAAGGCGAAGAGCCTGCGCGAGTTGCAGCTCGAAATGGTTATCAAGGCCGAAGACTACGAGAAAAAGCGCAGTGAGCATGATGCGGAGTTGACCAAGCTCAAGGTGTTGCTGGCGGGGCAGCGCGATGAGCAAGAGACCAACGAACTGGCGATCCGTTCGCTGAATTTGAGCATGACGGCGCTCAAGCGCACCAAGGAAATCGTTGAGGAAATCGCGCACTTCTTCATGTCGTTTTCAGCGTTCATGCAGCAGGTGGTCGATGAGGCAAGAATTCGCGTCGAGGGCTATGAACAAGTGGCCAGCAGCGAGACCTTACGTCAGCACAAACGCGAGCAAGTATTCGCCGCCACGGATGAGTTCTTCATCGAGCAAACGGCACAGTGGCTGGCGGTCGCCAGGGTGTGCGGCATTTTTGCCAAGACCTTCGAGAGTGGCTGGAGCAAGTTGAACGAACTCAACGGCAACTACATCAACGGCGAGCAGTTGACTGCCTATCTTGGTGAGGCTGCTATCAAGCTGGCGGAAATCGCCAAGGCACGTGAAACCTTGAAAGCGCAGCGGCTCAGCGATCTGGGCGACTATCGCAAGCAGATCGAGGCCGTGGCTGACCAGGCGCTGCAGACGTCGTCCTGACCCTTGTCGAACCTGTTCACTAGAGAGGCGTTTTTATGGCGACCTGTATTGGGCTGCGAACGTTGGCCGTGATGGGCGCTTGGGGTTTTGCAATGGGTATCACCGTTGTCCAGGCTCAGCCGTCCGAGCAGTGGGAGGGCGTCGTGAAGGATCTGGAGCGACTCGAGCGCACGCTGCAGGAACAGAGCGTGGAGAAAGAGCGGGATATCGAGCGGCTACACAGACAGGTGCAGGAAAAAGAACGGGAAATCGAGTCGCAAAAAGCAAACATCGCAGGAATCGCCGCCGAAAGTGGCGACAACCGCCAGACCTTGGCGGTGTTGCGCAATGAGCTTGCTTGTACGCAGACCGTCAAGCTGTTCTGGGACAGTCGGGCCGACATGTTGGAGCAGCTACTGGGCCAGCAAAGAGCAACCCTTTCAGAGCTCGGGGAAGTGATTCCAACCCTGCGGCAATTGCGGGAGAGGGATAATCCATAGCCGTACCGGCCCCATCGGCGCCAAGCCGATTCCCGCTCCCGGCACACCATGAGTCCAGCCGTGGTAGCTGTGGTAGCCGGCTTGCCGGCGATGAGGTCGGTGCCGATTGATGACGGCGTGCCAATCCTGGAGCTCAACATGCCCGACCCCAAATCGTTTGCATACCTTGATCAAATCACCCTGACAATCCGCGACCAGGTCGCAGAGATTACCCAGCATGAGCCGTTGGTCCTGCCTGCGGCGCAAAGCGCGCTGGTCGAGAGCTATATCGTAAGGACCGAAGGTGCATACAGCGTTGCGAGCTTCAAGGGTGATACCGAGCACGCGATAGACCTGCTTGTCATCGCCTACAACGTGACGCCCCATGACCAGGCCGAAATTCGCATCCAGATCGACGCGATCATGAAGCAGCTGAAGGTTGCGCAACAGGACAGCGAGCATGCCATCCTCCAGGCTACTGCCGTGGCCGAGGGAATCCATGCGCGGCTGGATGGCGTTTTTTCGACTTGGCTGAAGGCAAGGAATGATGGACAACAGGCTATCATCCGGTTCTTGAGCGAAACCATGCTGGCGTTGGGTGAGGAGATCCAGCACAGCAGCGCCAAGGTCAGGGAGGACTTGCACAAGATTGCCGAGCGCTATGACCGTATCCTTGTGGAAACACGACGGGTCAATGACGCCAGTCAGGCTGCCCTTGGCAAGCTGATAGCGGGGAATGAGGAGTTGCTGCGCGAGTCGCAGGAAGCCGGAGAGCGACAGAGGGAACTTGACACGCTGCTCGCCGAAATGACTGAAGAAGTCCGACGTTACGAGCAGAGAGCCACGCAAGTAGAGGTCGCAATGAGCGAATTGCTTAACCTCGGGGCCCCACTGGTGTCGAGTGTGTTGCCATTGTCGGTGTTCAACGAGATCAAAGAGATTTCGCTGTTGGCTGCATCGCGATTGAGCGGTGCCTGTCGTGATCTCATATCGGTCGACGCGTTTGAAAATGACGGGCTGGACACACGGGCCATCGTGCAACAGCACATAAGTTTGCTTGAAAAAGTATCGGAATATGAAAAACACCTCGGTCTGCATGAGGATGGGTTGGACAAGATCACGACGTTGCTGATGGGGTGTTGCCGTCAGCAGAAGTCCGCCGAGTTTGCGTTTCGCGCATTCAACCTCAGCCTGGGTGCCCTTGCCCGTAACAAGGAAATCATCGAGGAAATGGCCTTCTTCTTCAGCTCTTTCGCCGACTTGATGCAGGCCATGCTAGCTGAAGCCCAGGTGCGTTTCGGGATTTACAAAGGACTTGATCAGCAGCGTGAGTTTGCCGAGAACAAGCTACACCGCCTGATGCGAGCTACGGACGCACTGTTCATCGAGCAAGTCGCGCAATGGCTGGCTGTGCATCGGCTCGCGGGCATTTTCGCGCAAACGTTCAACAGCAGTTGGCGGCGGCTCAATTCATTGAGCGCGCTTTACTTGCCGAGTGATGAGTTTGACACCCACCTGGAAAAAATCATCAAGTATCTTGCCGACGTCGCCGAGCAGCGCCAGCAGCGCCGGCAGATGCGCAATACCCAGTTGGAAGATCGCCTCAGATTGTTTCGCTCCTTCATTTGATAAGCGGTCCTCGATCCGATGCATGACCGACTACGCTCTAAGTGAAAGTAATATTTTGTAATATTTGCCCAGCAGGCCCTGAAGGACCTTGTGCACTTGCTGCTTATGGAAGGCCGCGCTGGTTGGCAGGTCGCCCCATGGGGGGGCCGGACATCATGGGGTGCCCTGTGCAACCCATGCAATTCCAAGCGGAGGCTCATCATGCTGAAGAAATGTATGTTGGCGTTGGCCATCGGTGCGGTGCTGTCGGCTTCGGCGGTACTGGTGCCTGACTCCCTCGGCGGTGCGTCCAGTGCGTATGCGAAGGATGGTGGCGGCGGTGGTGGCGGCGGGCACGGCGGCGGTGGCGGTGGTCATGGTGGTAGTGGTGGCGGTGGCGGCCACGGTGGTGGCAGCGGAGGCGGCGGAGGCCATGGCGGTGGCAGTGGCGGCAGTGGAGGTGGCGGAGGCCACGGCGGCGGTAGCGGTGGCAGTGGAGGCGGCGGGGGCCACAGCAGTGGCGGTAGCGGTCATAGCGGCGATGGCGGTGGGCATGCCAGTTCAGGCCGTGGTGAAAGTGGCCGCAACGGGGCCGATGATGGGGCCAACCATGAAGCTAACCACGAGGCGAATCATGAGGCGAATCATGAGGCGAATCATGAGGCCAACCACGAAGCCAACCACGAAGCGAATCACGAGGCCAATCACAATTTGGGCGAGGCCCACGGTGTAGGGCATGGTGCGGATGATGGGGTCAATCATGATGTCGGGGATGATCATGGAGGTGATCGGACCTGACATTTGAGGTGCCTGTTCTGGCCTCTTCGCGGGACAAGCCCGCTCCCACAGGACCTCTACTGAGCTCAAGAACAGTGGAGGTCCTGTGGGAGCGGGCTTGTCCCGCGAAGAGGCCAGAACAGAGTCTGAAGATCAAATCGACAACCGCACCACCCGAGCATCCAGCACCTGCTCTTCCTGCACCCGCCGCTTGTTCACCACCAGCTCCCCGATCGCAATCAGCCGCGTGCGCGTGACATTGCGCGACAACCCCAGCAACTGCGCGGTATGCACCTGGTTGTAATGGCAGAAGTGATAGGCCGAACGCAGCAGCGCGTTTTCGACCTTCTCGTACAAATCCCCCGGCTGCTCCTCGTACAACCGGCTGAACGCCTGCAGCAGCAGATCCTCCACGCCATGGTTGCTGGCCTCTTCCTCCTGGCGCTCCAGGCGTAGATGGGACAGGCGCAGATCCTGCGCCTGCACCAGCCCATCGCCGCACGTCAGCAGGCTGTGATGAATCACGTTCTCCAGCTCGCGAATGTTCCCCGGCCAGCTGTACTCCACCAGCTTGGCCTGGGCCTTGGGGCTGAGCTCCACCGGGCCGTAGCCCAGACGCTCGCTGTAGCTGCGAATGAAGTGCCGGGCCAGCGGCAGGATATCGCCCGGCCGGTCGCGCAGCGGGTGCAGCTGCAGGGTCACCACGTTCAGCCGGTAGTACAGGTCTTCGCGAAAATGCCCGGCGTTGATGGCTTTCTCCAGCTGCACGTTGGTCGCCGCCAGCACCCGCACATTGATCGGGATGCTCTTGCGCGAGCCCAGCCGTACCACTTCGCGCTCCTGCAGCACACGCAGCAGCTTGACCTGGATCGGCAACGGCAGGTCGCCGATCTCGTCGAGGAACAGCGTGCCGCCGTTGGCCTCTTCGAACCAGCCGGCCTTGGCCGCCAGGGCGCCGGTGAAGGCGCCCTTTTCATGGCCGAACAGCTCGGCCTCGACCAGCGACTCGGAGAACGCGCCGCAGTTGACCGCGACGAATGGACCGTTGCGCCGGCCGCTGAGGTTGTGGATATGGCGCGCGACCAGCTCCTTGCCCGTGCCGGTTTCGCCGATGATCAGGACGCTGGCCTCGCTGGGGGCGACCTGTTGCAGGTGGGCGAGCAGCGCCTGCGATTTAGGGTCTTCGAAGACCTGTGCGGTCGCCCTGATCGAGGTAGCCAGTTGCGGTGACGGGGGGAGGGTCAGCAGTTGCATGGGCGATCCTTAGGAATAGAAGGATGGGGCAGGGCGCTTGCCGCTGAGGGCCCACTCGCCGAGCTCGTGGATGCGGTAATCCACCGGGTCGTGCAAGGTTTGCGTTCTCAGGTTGCGCCAGTGACGGTCAAAGCGCAGCGAAGCGTGGGTGGCGCGGGCGCCGGTGACTTCGAACAGGCGGTTGCAGATATCCAGGCCGTGGCGCGTGGTCGCGACCTTGGCGGTGCCGATGGCCAGGGCCAGATCGCCGCGTTCCTCGGCGCTCAGTGTGTGCTCCTTGGCCCAGGCCCGGTCGAGCTGATGGGCGGCCCGTTCGATCAGCAGCCGCATGCTTTCCAGACCGACCCAGAACTCGCCGTAATGGCGCAGCACGTAAGGGTCGTCGGCAGGACTGGAGGCGCCCGAGCGGAACCACGGCCGGCTTTCCTTGAGGGTGTACTGGCGTGCTTCGTCGAACGCGCCTTCGGCGATGCCGAGGAACAGGTTGGCGAAATGCAGCTGGGCGATCAGCGGGCGCAGGGCGGCGAACGGTGTGCTCAGCGGGCCGGGGTCGAGCAGCAGTTCGTTATGCTCGACCCGCACCCGTTCGAAGGTGGCGCTGCCACTGTCGGTCTGGCGCTGGCCGATGTTGTTCCAGTCGTTGTGCAGGGTGATGCCGGTGCGGCCACTGGGGATCGCGGCAATCAGCAGCTTGCCGCCGGCGCGTTCGTCCACGGCCGAGGCAATCAGCATTTCCGAGTCGCTGGCGCCGGAGCAGAAGCTCTTCTTCCCGGAGAATTCGCACCAGCCATCGAAGTGCTTGACCACCGTGCGGGTGTCCAGCGGGTTGAGGGCGTTGCCCCAGAACCAGTGCTTGCGCGCGGTCTGTTCGAACCACGGCTGCCACTGTTCGGGGCGGGAAAACAGGCGCACGGTGGCCAGCATCAAGTGATGGAAGCCGAACACGTGGGCCAGCGAGCTGTCGACCCGGGCGAATTCGCGCACCACCTCGAAGGTGTCGTGCCAGCTGGCGCCCTGGCCACCGAAGGCCTGTGGGATCACCAGCGACAGCAGGCCGCTGTTGCGCAGCGCGTCGCGTTCGGCCTTGGGCGTGCCGCCGCGCTCGTCACGCTCGACGGCGCTCTGGGCGAACTGCCCGGCCAGTTCGCGGGCGATGGCCAGGGCAGGGCGTTGGGCAGGGGTTACCGGTGCATTCATGGCCGCTCCTCAGGCGCTCTTGCGCAGCGCATGGTGGGCGCCGAACAGCGGCACGGCGCGCTCGGCGGCGAGGCGGATGCGGGCATTCAAGGCATCGCTGGAAACCCGGTAATCGGCCAGTTCCGCCTGGCTTGCGTACACCCCGATCGGCAAGGTCAGCGCCTGCAGGAAGCTGAACAGCGGGCGCAGCTGGTGATCCAGCACCAGGGCGTGGCGTTCGCTGCCACCGGTGGCGGCCAGCAGTACCGGGGTGTCGACCAGGGCGTCCTGGCCGATCAGGTCGAACAGGTGCTTGAAGTGGCCTGGGAAGCTGCCGCGGTAGACCGGGGTGGTTACCACCAGCAGATCGGCCTTTTCCACCAGGCGCAGTTGATGCTCGACCGATTCGGGCAGTTCGCTGCGCCACAGCGCGGCGCCCAGGGGGCGGGCAATGTCGCCCAGTTCGATCAGGTGCGGCTTGATGTTCAGGTGCTGGCCCAGTTCGGCGAGAATGGCCTCGGTCAGGGTCAGGGTGCGCGAAGGGCGGGAAGTGCCGCCGGACAGGGCTACGACATTCAGGGGGGCGCTCATGGCAGGTCTCCGGTTGAATAAGCGGGACTTTGCTTGAGCAATCGTCGTGCCGATTTTGAATTTTGTTATGAATCAACAGGTTGCGTGCCATTGATGGCTTCGACCGGTGTTGCCTTGTGGGCCTTGGATGTTGATTCGGTGTTGCGCTGCAGACAGTTGGCCGGGTGTTGGCGGCTGTACAGTTGGAAACGTTATAGAGGAATGGTGAATAAATAAAAAAGAATAAGAATTCATATTCTTATACCTTTATTTGATTTATGGCCCTATCGCCAGCAAGCTGGCTCCCACAGGTACACCACAGAGTTTGAGTACTCTGCTGTACCCGTGGGAGCAACTGTCTTGCTCAATTTCTAAAAGCTGGGGCGATTCCTGTGGGAGCGGGCTTGTCCCGCGAACACCGGCGAAGCCGGTGCCATGCTCCGCGCTGCCT
>NZ_AKJC01000342.1 GCF_000282535.1 Pseudomonas sp. GM84
TACCCGCGTTTTGCGGGACTTTAAAGGCTCATTCGCTTATTGAATGGGCCTTTTGTTTTTTCTACTTCCCCTCAAAAAAATAGTCACCGATAAGCGGTGTGTCTTTGCGCTTGCAAAAAATTATTACAGGCATAATATTTCGAGCATCATATTTTTCACGGTGAGTGGCGCAATGAGCGACAAGAAGACCAGGACCCGCGAACGAATCCTCAAGGCTGCGCGCAGTGCGTTGATCCAGCACGGTCCGGCCGAGCCCAGTGTCAGCCAGGTCATGGGTGCCGCCGGCCTTACCGTAGGTGGCTTCTATTCCCACTTCGAAAGCAAGGATGAGCTGATGCTCGAGGCGTTCCGCCAATTGCTCGGCGAGCGCAGAGCCTTGCTGGCGCAGGTCGATTCCAGCCTTGACGGCGCGGGTCGGCGAGCCCTGGTGAGTGCCTTCTACCTGTCGCGCAAGCACCGTGACGCCGAGGTGGATGCTTGTCCGCTACCCAACGCGCTGGGCGAGATGCAGCGCTTGCCAGAGGCCTTCCGCGAAGTGCTGGCCGAGCACATCGAGTTGATGACCGCGGCCATGGTCGATTGCCCCGAGGATGCCGACAAGGCCCTGGCCGACCTGGCCCTGATGATCGGCGGCCTGGCGCTGGCCCGTTCCCTGGGCGCAGGCGAGTTGTCCGACCGTATTCTGCGTGCCGCCAAATCGGCGGTTATCTGAACCTGTGACCGGGAGCAAGGCGATGACTTCCTTGAGCTGGATTCGTGGCGTCAATGGCACCCTTGGCCATCTGGCCCCTGAACATGTTGCTGGCAGGATGCGCCGAGCCTTCATGACACCGCGCAACCTTCCGCCCCGGGAGTGGGAGTTGCCCCTGCTGGCGAGTGCCGAGCGGATCACCTTGCGCTTCGGTTTGTCTGCCTTGCGCTGGGGCAAGGGGCCCACGGTATTGTTGATGCATGGTTGGGAAGGGCGCCCGACCCAGTTTGCCGCCTTGATCGACACGCTGGTGCAGGCAGGGCACACGGTGGTCTCGCTGGAAGGGCCGGGTCACGGTCGCTCCCCAGGGGAGCAGGCGAACGTGGTGCTGTTTGCCCGTGCATTGCTGGAGGCGGCAGCCGAATTGCCGCCCTTGAGCGCCGTGATCGGTCACTCCATGGGGGGCGCCAGTGTCATGCTGGCGCTGCAGATGGGGTTGCGCACCGATGCCGCGGTCAGCATCGCGGCTCCAGCGCGCATGCTTGGCGTCTTGCGCGGCTTCGCCAACCGCCTGGGCATGCCTGCGCGTGCCAGAGCGGCGTTCATTCGCCAGGTCGAACGGGATGTCGGTATCCAGGTCGCACGCCTGGATGTCAGTGGCTATCAATTGGAGGTGCCGGGTCTGGTGGTTCATGCCGCTGATGATGAGCTGGTGCCCGCTGACGAAGCCCATCTGATCCACAAGGCCTGGTTCGACAGCCGTCTGTTGCTGCCGGAAACCGGTGGCCACCAGCGCGTGCTGGCCGACCCGCGCCTGAGCCAGGCCGTGCTCGAATTGCTGGCCCGTGCCGGTGCGCCGGCCCGGCAAAGCGCCTGAACTTCCATTACACTCTGCCCCATCACTGACATCGGGAGCGGGCATGAGCTGGGACCTGGCAACGCCATTCATCATCGATCTGCGGGTCGGCAGCGAGGACATCGACGGCCTCGGGCACGCCAACAACGCGGTCTACGTCACCTGGCTCGAGCGTTGCGCCTGGCGCCATTCCCAGCGCCTGGGCCTGGACCTGGCGGAATACCGGCGCCTGGACCGGGCCATGGCAGTAGTGCGGCATGAAATCGACTACCTCGCCGCCGCCTATGAGGATGACGAGCTGCAACTGGCGACCTGGATCATCGATTGGGACCAGCGGCTGCGCATGACCCGGCGCTTCCAGCTCAAGCGCCCGCGTGACGGCGTGACCCTGCTGCGCGCGCAGACCACCTTTGCCTGCATCGAGCTGTCCAGCGGCAAACCCAAGCGCATGCCGGCCGAGTTCATCGACGGTTACGCCCCGGCGCTGATCGGTGCCTGAACCGGCGTCGTTTTTTGCTAGACTGCCGGCTTTTCTCGCCGAGTCCCCGAAATGCAAATTGCCCTGGCCCCCATGGAGGGGCTGGTCGACAACATCCTGCGCGACGTCCTGACCCGAGTGGGCGGCATCGATTGGTGCGTCACCGAGTTCATCCGTGTGTGCGACCGCCTGCTGCCAGCCTCGTCGTTCGACAAGCTCGCACCTGAACTGCGCCAGGGTGCGCGCACCGCTGCCGGCGTGCCGATGCGCGTGCAACTGCTTGGCTCCGACCCCGTCTGCCTGGCCGAGAATGCGGCGCTGGCGTGCGAGCTGGGGGCGCCCGTGATCGACCTGAACTTCGGCTGCCCGGCCAAGACCGTGAACAAGTCGCGTGGTGGGGCGGTGCTGCTCAAGGAGCCGGAGTTGCTGCACGCCATCGTGCGTGAAGTGCGGCGGGCGGTGCCAGCGCATATCCCGGTCACCTCGAAGATGCGCCTGGGCTTCGATAGCCCGGATGGGGCGCTGGAGTGCGCCACGGCGCTGGCCGAAGGCGGCTCGGCGCACCTGGTGGTGCATGCGCGAACCAAGGTCGAGGGCTACAAGCCTCCGGCGCACTGGGAGTGGGTGGCGCGGGTGCAGGACGTGGTCAAGGTGCCGGTGTTCGCCAATGGCGAGATCTGGACCGTCGACGACTGGCGGCGTTGCCGTGAGGTCAGCGGTGCCGAAGACATCATGCTCGGACGCGGGCTGGTGTCGCGGCCGGACCTGGCCTTGCAGATCGCTGCCGCGCGAGACGGGCGAGACTATCAGCCGATGAGTTGGGAAGCGCTGCTGCCCTTGCTGCGCGAGTTCTGGCGCCAAGCCCAGGCCAAGCTGTCGCCGCGTTATGCGCCGGGGCGGATGAAGCAGTGGCTGGCGATGCTGACGCGCAGTTACCCCGAGGCGGTGGTGCTTTTTGCCGAGTTGCGCAGGGAAGATGACTGTGCGCGGATCAGTCGCTTGCTTGGGGTTGAGGTGCGGGCATACGAGGAATGTGTGGCCTGAACCGGCCTCATCGCCGGCAAGCCGGCTCCCACAGGTACCCCGCTGCCGTCAGCCATTGTGTTGTACCTGTGGGAGCGGGCTTGTCCCGCGAAAGGGCCGGTGATGCCACTGCAAATTTTTTTGCCAGTCACCCTTGAAAGCCATCTCCTGAACCCTATCTATTCAGTACGCGATGCCGAAGTCGGGTCGCGTAATGACTTACTTGCTGAATTTCAGGAGTTTATGACCATGACCAGCGCTTTCTCTCTCGCTCCACTGTTCCGCCATTCCGTTGGCTTCGACCGTTTCAACGACCTGTTCGAATCCGCGGCACGTAACGAGGCGGGTAGCAGCTACCCTCCCTACAACGTGGAAAAACATGGCGAAGACCACTATCGCATCGTGGTTGCCGCAGCCGGCTTCCAGGAGCAGGATCTCGACCTGCAGGTTGAAAAAGGCGTCCTGACCGTCATCGGCGGCAAGCGCGAAAACGGCGCCGGGGAAGTGACCTACCTGCACCAGGGCATTGCCCAGCGCGCCTTCAAGCTGTCGTTCCGCCTGGCTGACCATATCGAGGTCAAGTCCGCGGGTCTGGCCAACGGCCTGCTCAGCATCGACCTGCTGCGCATCGTGCCGGAAGAAGCCAAGGCCAAGCGCATCCCGATCAATGGCGACAAGCCAGCGCTGAACTGAGTTTGGCGTGATGCAAAAAAAGGGCACCTTCGGGTGCCCTTTTTGCGTTCAATAATCCGCCGGTGCCTCCAGCAGCATCTGCCTGAACTCCGGCAGCGGCAGGGGCCGGCTGTGCAGGTAGCCCTGGTACAGGTGGCAGCCCAGCTGCTCCAGAAACTCCAGCTGCTCGGTCAATTCCACGCCTTCTGCGATGACCGCCAGGTCCAGGCTGCGTGCCATGGCCACGATGGCGCGGACGATCTCGGCGTCGTTGGGGTCTTCCGGGGCATCACGGACGAAGGTCTGGTCGATTTTCAAGGCGTCCACCGGCAAGCGCTTGAGGTAGGTGAGCGATGAATAGCCGGTACCGAAGTCATCCATGGCGAAGCTCACCCCATAGCGCTTGAGCTCGCGCATCTTGCTGATGGTGTCTTCCAGGTTCTGGATCACGATGCCTTCGGTGATCTCCAGCTTGAGCATGTGCCGCGGCAGGCGGTAATCGTCCAGGCTGCGCAACACCCGTTCGACGAAGTCGTTCTGGCGGAACTGCCGTGGGCTGATGTTCACGCACAGGCTGAAATCATCGGCATCGATCAGCCCGTCTTCCAGCATACGGGCGCAGGCATCGCAGGCTTCGTCGAGTATCCAGCTGCCAACTTCGAGGATCAGGCCGCTTTCTTCCAGTACCTGAATGAACTGGGCAGGCGGTTGCTGGCCCAGTTGCGGGTGGTGCCAGCGCAGCAGCACCTCGGCGCCGACGATGCGGTTGTCGCGGGCGTCCACCTGGGGTTGGAAGTGCAGGGCCAGTTCGCCGCGGGCCAACGCCAGGCGCAGGTCGCTTTCCATGCGCAGGCGCTCGCTGGCAGCCTTTTGCATGGTGGTGTGGAACAGCTGGGTGGTGTTGCGCCCCGAGTCCTTGGCCCGGTACAAGGCGATGTCGGCGCGCTTCAGCAAGTCGGCCGGGGTGGCGCCGTGGTCGGGAATCAGCGCCACGCCAATGCTCGGCGTTACCTGCAGGCGCTGGCCGTCCAGCGACATGGGTTCGGCCAGCAGTTCGCGCAGGGTATCGGCCAGCTCGCGAACCTTGATCTCGACCGTTTCGCGGCTGCCCTCCAGGCCGCTCAGCAGTACCACGAACTCGTCACCGCCCAGCCGCGCCACGGTGTCTTCCAGGCGCACGCTGGCTTCCAGGCGCGCGGTGATGATCTTCAGCACCGTGTCGCCCACCGGGTGACCGAGTGAATCGTTGATGTGCTTGAAGTGGTCCAGGTCGAGGAACAGCAGGGCACCGCGCAGGTTATGGCGGCGCAACAGGGCGATCTGCTGGCTCAGGCGGTCCATCAGCAGGGCGCGGTTGGGCAGGTTGGTCAGCGGGTCGTGGTAGGCCAGGTGGCGAATCTGCGCCTGGGCGTTCTTCAGCTGGCTGACATCGCGGGCGGTGAGCAGCAGGCAGTCGACCTCGTTGAGACTGATCGGCTCCACAGACACTTCCACGGTAAGGATGTCGCCGCGCTTGTTGCGCCCGAGCATCTCCCGGTGGTGTACCCGGCCACGCTCCTTGAGTTCGGCGAGCAGGGCGCTGCGCTGCTTGTCGTCGGCCCAGATGCCCAGTTCGAAGACGCTGCGGCCCACCACTTCGGCGCTGCTGTAGCCGGTCAGCCGGCAGAAACCGTCGTTGACTTCCACATAGCGGCCGCTGTGGCGCTCGGTGATGGTGATGGCGTCGGGGCTGGAGTGAAAGGCCTTGGCGAATTTCTCCTCGCTCGACTTCAGGGCAGCTTCCGCCCGTTGTTGCTGGGTGATGTCGCGCAGGGTGGTGACGCTGCAGGGCTGGTCGTCGACGCTGATCAGCCGGCTGGCGATCACGCAGGTCAAGGCGGAGCCGTCGCGATGGTTGACCACCACGCCCACGTTGCTCAACGCCTGCTCGCGGATGACCCGCTCGATGCGCCTGGCGCGTTCGATCGACTCGGCCCACAGGCCGATTTCCTCGGCGGTACGGCCGATCACCTGCTCGGCGCTCCAGCCGAACGTCTGGGTGAATGCCGGGTTGATCTCGATGAACTGCCCGGTGTCCTGGCGGGTCACGCAGATCGGATCGGGACTGACCTGGAACAGGCTGGCGAACTTCTCTTCCGAGGCGCTCAGGCGCAGTTCGCGCTCTACCTGTTCGGTGATGTCGAGCAGGGTGCCGGCCATGCGCAGCGGGTTGCCCTGTTCATCGCGGTAGAGGCGGGCACGGCTCTCGATGTAGCGCGAAGCGCCGTTTTCCAGCTGTACGCGGTAGGTGATCTGGTAGTTGCCGGCCGGGCCTTCGCGCAGGCTGCGGTAAGCCTGGCGCATCGCATCGCGCTCTTCGTTCGGCACCCCTTCGAAGAACGCGTCGAAGGATTCATGGAAGGGGATCGGGTCAAGGCCGTGCAATTGCGCAGCCCGCGCCGAGCCATACAGCATGCCGCTGGGAATGTGCCAATCCCAGGTGCCCAGTTGCGCCGAGTCCAAGGCCAGGTCCAGGCGTTCCTGGCTGTCCTTGAGCGCCTGCTCGGCGCGCTTGCGCTCGGAGGTGTCGACGAAGGTGCTGAGCAGGAAGGTCACGCCTTCCAGTTCGATGCCCTGGGTGCAGAGGATGCCGTCGTGCAGCTTGCCGTTGCTGGCGCGAAACTGCACCTCCATGCTCAGCGGGCCGCCACTGGGGCGGGTCGATTCCAGTATCTGCTGACGCTGCTCGGGGTGCACCCACAGCCCCAGCTCCAGGCTGGTCTTGCCGATCACATGGCTGCCGGGCCAGCCGAACATGTCTTCGAAGTGCTGGTTCACTTCGAAGATCATGCCGTCGTGGCGGCGGGTCAGCAGAATTGCGTTGGGGCTCAGGTGAAACAGGGTGGCGAAGCGCTTTTCCGAGTTGATCAGCGCGGTTTCCCGTTCGCGTTGGCGGGTGATTTCGCGGATCACCCCGATCATCTGGCGCCGGCCGTGGCGGTCGTGGGTCAGGCTGCCGTTGATTTCCAGCCAGTGCAGGCTGCCATCCGGCCAGCGGATGCGGTGACGCATCGTCCGCTCCACCGGTTCGCCATTGACCACGGCTTGAAACAGTTGACGGGTGCGGGCACGGTCCTCTTCGGGCAGCAGGTCGAGGTAATCGATGGCATTGGGCAATGGCCGCTGAGGATCGAACCCGAACAGGGCCTGGGTGCCGCGAGACCAGCTGACCCGGCCGGATTCGATATCCCATAGCCAGGCACCCAGGCGCGCGGCATTGAGCGCGGCCAGCAGCTGTGGCGCGTTCTGCCAGGCTTGCTCGGATTCCTGGGGGTCGGCCGCAGGGATACGCGGCAGGCGCGGAAAGCGGTTTGCTGATTTGGGCATTGGGTACCAGACCTTTGGCGTTTGACGCGTCCTTGAGTTGGAAATGCCGAGCTAACGACCGGTCAGGCGGAACCTGCGTGGCTGTCGAGCAAGGCCATGAAGGCCCTGGCCGCATTCGATAGCGTTCGCTCCGTGTGCAGAATGTAGCCTAGCTGGCGTGACAGCTGTATGCCGGGTAAAGCGATGGGTGCAACCTGATCGTCCAGCATGGTGCGCGGGAGCACGCTCCAGGCCAGGCCGATGGAAACCATCATCTTGATGGTTTCCAGGTAGTTGGTGCTCATGGCGATGTTCGGCGTCAGCCCCTGGCTTTCGAAGAGGCGCTGGACGATATGGTGGGTGAAGGTATTGCCCCCGGGAAACACCGCCGGGTGGCGCGCCACGTCGGCCAGGCTGACCCGCTGGTTGCTGGCCAGCGGGTGTTCGGGTGCGGCGACGAAATCCAGGGCGTCGTCCCATACCGGGACGGCCTTGACCAGGTGGTGGGGCTCGGGTGCCAGGGTGATGACGGCAATTTCGGCGCGACCATGGAGAATTTCGTCGTAGGCCGCCTCTGAATCAAGGAACTGGATATCCAGCGCCACCGCCGGGTACTGCCGCGTAAAAGCCCTCAACAGTGGGGGTAGGCGGTGCAAACCGATGTGATGGCTGGTAGCCAGGGTCAGGCGACCGCTCACTTCCCCGGTCAAATTGGTCAGCGCCCGGCGGGTATCATCGAGCACGTTGAGAATCTGGTAGGCACGCGGCAGCAATGCCCTGCCAGCCTCGGTCAGGGTGACTTCGCGGCCCAGGCGATCGAACAGGCGTACCCCCAGTTGCTGCTCCAGCCCGGCGATGCGTTTGCTGATGGCTGGCTGGGTCAGGAACAGGCGTTCAGCGGCTCCAGAAAAGCTGCCGGTTTCGGCAATGGCGATGAAAGCGCTGAGGTTGGCCAGGTCCATGATTTCGAATTCCTGTTGGTTATCCAAAGCATAAAAATTATGAATTTGAGTTATTCAATGTATAGCCCTAGGATCGTCCGTACAAGCCAAGGGGTCTTTGGCATAGAAAGACGCTGATGAGGAACAGTCTGATGGCTGGCAAAACGCTCTACGACAAACTCTGGGAAACGCATGAGGTCAAGCGCCGTGATGACGGCTCGTCCTTGATCTACATCGACCGCCATATCATTCACGAAGTGACCTCGCCCCAGGCTTTCGAAGGCCTGCGTCTGGCCAACCGCCAGCCATGGCGCATCGACGCCAACATCGCCACGCCCGACCATAACGTGCCGACCACGCCGGAGCGCAAGGGCGGTATCGAGGCCATCGTCGACCAGGTGTCGCGCCTGCAGGTGCAGACCCTCGATGAAAACTGTGACGAATATGGCATCGTCGAATTCAAGATGAATGACGTGCGCCAGGGCATCGTCCATGTCATCAGCCCGGAGCAGGGCGCTACCTTGCCGGGCATGACCGTGGTCTGCGGCGACTCGCACACCTCCACCCACGGCGCTTTCGGTGCCTTGGCCCACGGCATCGGTACGTCCGAGGTCGAGCACGTGCTCGCCACCCAGTGCCTGGTCGCCAAGAAGATGAAGAACATGCTGGTGCGCGTCGAAGGCCAGTTGCCAGCCGGTGTCACCGCCAAGGACATCGTCCTCGCCGTGATCGGCAAGATCGGCACCGCCGGTGGCAATGGCCACGCCATGGAGTTCGCTGGCAGCGCCATCCGCGAGTTGTCGATGGAAGGCCGCATGACCATCTGCAACATGTCCATCGAAGCCGGTGCCCGCGTCGGCCTGGTGGCGGTCGACGACACCACCATCGCCTATGTCGAAGGCCGCCCCTATGCGCCCAAGGGCGAGCAGTGGAAGCAGGCAGCCCAGGACTGGAAAAGCCTGGTTTCGGACGCCGACGCGGTGTTCGACACCGTGGTCGAACTGGATGCCGCGCAGATCAAGCCGCAAGTCAGCTGGGGCACGTCGCCCGAGATGGTCCTGGCTGTCGACCAGCGCGTGCCGGATCCGGCTGCCGAGCCCGACCTGATCAAGCGTGGCTCGATCGAGCGCGCCCTCAAGTACATGGGCCTCGCCGCCAACCAGGCGATCACCGATATCAAGCTCGACCGCGTGTTCATCGGTTCGTGCACCAACTCGCGCATCGAAGACCTGCGCGCTGCTGCCGAAATCGCCAAGGGCCGCAAGGTCGCGGCCAACGTCAAGCAGGCGTTGGTGGTGCCGGGCTCCGGTCTGGTCAAGGCCCAGGCTGAACGCGAAGGGCTGGACAAGATCTTCCTCGAAGCCGGTTTCGAATGGCGTGAGCCGGGTTGCTCGATGTGCCTGGCCATGAACCCGGATCGCCTGGAAAGCGGCGAGCACTGCGCGTCCACTTCCAACCGCAACTTCGAAGGCCGTCAGGGCGCCGGTGGTCGTACTCACCTGGTCAGCCCGGCCATGGCCGCCGCCGCCGCGGTAACCGGCCACTTCATCGATGTCCGCGAGTTGATCCAAGGGAGCGCAGCATGAAAGCCTTCACCCAGCACACTGGCCTCGTCGCGCCGTTGGACCGTGCCAACGTCGACACCGACCAGATCATCCCCAAGCAGTTCCTCAAGTCGATCAAGCGCACCGGCTTCGGCCCGAACCTGTTCGACGAATGGCGTTACCTGGATGTGGGCCAGCCCTACCAGGACAACAGCAAACGCCCGTTGAACGAGGAATTCGTGCTCAACCACGCGCGCTACCAGGGTGCCAGCGTGCTGTTGGCACGGGAGAACTTCGGCTGTGGTTCGAGCCGCGAGCACGCGCCGTGGGCATTGGACGAGTACGGCTTCCGTAGCGTGATCGCGCCGAGCTTCGCCGATATCTTCTTCAACAACAGCTTCAAGAACGGCCTGCTGCCGATCATCCTCAGCGATGAGGAAGTCGACGAGTTGTTCAAGCAGGTCGAAGCCAACCCGGGCTACCAGCTGACCATCGACCTGCAGGCGCAGGCGGTGACCCGCCCGGATGGCAAGGTGCTGCACTTCGAGATCGACGCGTTCCGCAAGCACTGCCTGCTCAATGGCTTCGACGACATTGGCCTGACCTTGCAGGACAGCGATGCGATCAAGGCCTTCGAGCAGAAGCACCGTGCCGGGCAGCCTTGGCTGTTTCGGGATGCCTGAGTGATGTAGTTGGGTTTGCTGGCCTCATCGCCGGCAAGCCGGCTCCCACAAGTACTGCACAAGTCTTTGAGTGTGTGGGGGCTCTGTGGGAGCCGGCTTGCCGGCGATAGCGGC